>VYDB01000015.1:6982-112917 GCA_009843635.1 Gammaproteobacteria bacterium | reverse complement strand
ACCTGGGCCAGCGCCCCGGCGATGTTGCGCACCATGCGCAGCACAAAGGCATTGGCCTCGATGTCGAGCGCCACCAAGTTGGCAATGGAGCGCACGTCGATGCGGCGCACCTCCCGGCAGGGAGACTTGGATTGGCAGCCGGCGGCGCGAAAGCTGGTGAAGTCCTGTTCGCCGAGCAGCGCTTGGGCGGCGCGGCGCATGGCCTCGGCGTCCAACGGCGGGCTGCGCCAAGTGAACGGGTCATTCAACGGCGAACGGCCTTCATCAATTCGGTACAAGTAGATGTAGCGGCGGGCGATGGCCGAGAAGCGAGCGTTGAAGTCCGCATCAACCCCGCGAGCCCAACGAACCTTGACGCCGGCCGAGGTCAGCGCATTCACCCCCTCGCACCAGGCGCGCATTGGGCGAGCGTTGGTGGTTTGGAAGCTGGCCACTTGGCCGGTGGCGTGCACCCCGGCGTCAGTGCGCCCCGCGCCCACCGTGCGCACCGGGTGGTTAGCCACCTGAGACAATGCGGCTTCCAGTTCGCTCTGCACCGAGGGTCGGTGGCTTTGGCGCTGCCAACCGTTGAAGGCGCTGCCGTCGTACTCCAGCCCTAAGGCAATCTGCGCGGGCATCAAGATGGGGCCGGTTGCGACGGCCCTTCAGCCAGCCGTTCGAGAAGCGCTTGGGCCTCGTTGCGCTCCTGGTCGGTGCCGCCGGCAATCACTTCCTCAAGCAGTTCCCGGGCGCTGGCTCGGTCGTCTAGATCGATGTGAGCCTTGGCCAAGTTCAGCTTGACCCGTCCATCTCCGATGGGAGCGCCGAAGTCGTAGTCCGGCGCATCGGAGGCATCGGCACGGCGGGCAACTTGACGGCGGCGCAGGGCTACCAGCCCGATGGCCACCAGCCCTGCTGTCGGCAAGAGCCCCGCCAATGCTGCGATGCGCCAACGTCCAAGGGCTTCCATCCAATCCTGACGCTCCTGTCTGCGACTGGCCTGCAACGCTGCCAGTTCGCTGCTCAAGCGAGCGATTTCATCATCGCGCCGCTGCAGTTGGCGGGCCTGTTCGCGAACTTGCTGGCGGGCCTCCTGCAGCAGATCCGCCAACGGCGGCTCCGGCGGCGGGTCGGCAACGGCAATGGCGCCCTGCGCTGGCTCGGCGACCGCTTCCGGCGTTGGCGGTTCCGTGACCACCTCGGCTGCTGGGCCGTCTTCAGCGGGGTCGATGATTCTAAGTTGGCCACCGCCACCGGCTCCCCAAGCGTCGTTCTGCCGCCCGGCTTCGTCGATGGCCTCCTGGGGTGACATGCGGGTGGCGGCCGCACCGCTTGGCAGACGCAGAGTGGCGCCTGCCACCAAGCCGTTGATGTTATCCCCAACAAAGGCATGGGGGTTTTCCTGCAGTATCGCCAGCATCTGCTGCTGAACGTTGGTGCCGTCCGGGAGATTGGTGGCGGCGATGCTCCACAGAGTTTGATTGGGCTGCACGGTGACAGTCCGCTCTGTGGGGCCTACGGGGGGCTGTGCGGTGACGGTCCACTCCGTGGGCGCGGGGGTGGCTTCCGGCTGCTCCGCCGGGATGGCCGGTGGCGATTGGGCCGCAGTCGGCCCGGGCGCATCGAGCAGAACGTCGCATTCGCGCATCCTGTTGCCGCCCGGCCAAGCCAGGCGCACGAGAAAGTTGAGGTAGGGGTCGGCAATGGGCGCAGGGCTCGAAACCCGAACATGCGTCGAGGTCACCTCAAAGCGCAGGGTCTCCAGATAGCCAAAGCGTTCAAGGCCAAGATTGCGGAAATCCTCTTTAGAGCCCAAGGCAACCGAAATGTCTTGCCACCGAATACGCTCCACGCCAATCAACGCGATGCGGCCATCAAGTGGTTCACCTGCCTTGGAGACAACGATCAGGTTGCACGATTCCTGTGCGCTGACATTGCCGCCGGCAAGCCCTGCCGCAGCGAACAATCCCCAAACGATTGTGTGCAAGCGCCGGTTCAAGAGCGTCCGCTCCTTCCATGGAACCTGTTGCCATGCTCCTGGCGGAGAGAGCATTCCACTAGCCCAATCGAGGGCGCGAACCTTCGGTTCGTCATGCCCTCGCTCCGGGGGATGACGCCAGACTCAAGCGTGGCTCCTTAGTGTCGTACGCTCCTCCGCACGACACTAGTTTTCCTGATCGCGGAACAAAGTTGTCACATGAATCAGCATTTGCGCCCGGCGACCGTCTTCTTATTGGTCTGACGCATCGCCTCGTTAGCCCTCCAACAACGCTTCCGCAATCTGCACACTGTTCAAGGCGGCACCCTTGCGCACGTTGTCGGATACCACCCAGAGGTTGAGGCCGCGCGGATGGGAGATGTCCTGGCGAATGCGTCCGACATAGACGGCGTCGGTGCCGACGGCTTCGCCGACGGCGGTGGGATAACCGCCGGGCGTTCGTTGGTCGCGGACGATCACTCCCGGCGCAGCGGCCAGCAGTTCGGTGGCCCGCTCCGGGGTGATTGCTTCCCGGGTTTCGATGTGAACCGCCTCCGAGTGCCCGTAGAAGACGGGAATGCGCACACAGGTCGGATTGACCTGGATGGCGTCGTCCTCAAGGATCTTGCGCGTTTCCCAGACCATTTTCATCTCTTCCTTGGTATAGCCGTTGTCCTGAAACGGATCTATCTGGGGAATGGCGTTGAAGGCGATCTGCACCGGCATGACGTCCGGTTCAATGGGCTTGCCATTGAGCAGGTTGGCAGTCTGGCCGGCGAGCTCCCGAAGGCCTCCGCCGCCGGCCCCGGACACCGCTTGGTAAGTGGCCACGTTGATTCGCTCGATGCCTACGGCGTCGTGAATCGGCTTGAGCGCCACCACCATCTGAATGGTGGAGCAGTTGGGGTTGGCGATGATGTTGCGGTTGGCGTGCTCGCCGATGCGGTGGGCGTTGATCTCCGGCACGATCAGCGGCACGTCGTCGCAATAGCGGAAGGCGGAGGTGTTGTCGATCACCACGCAGCCCGCTGCCCCCGCTTTCGGTGCAAACTGCTCCGATATGCTACCGCCCGCCGAAAAGAGGCCAATGTCAGCTTGGCTGAAATCGAATTCATCGAGCCTTTGCACGGGCACCGACTTGCCCTTGAACTGCAGCCGCTTGCCGCAGGAACGTTCGCTGGCGAGCAGGTGCAGCGCGTTCACCGGGAAGTCCCGTTCCTCAAGAATCTCGATCAACGCGCCGCCCACCGCGCCGGTGGCCCCGGCGATGGCCACGTTGACCCTTCCATTGTTCCCACCAACACTCACGATCCGGCTCCTTCAGCGCCCGACTCAATCTCGGCCAACAGGGCCTCGCCCATGGCCTTCGTGCCGATCTGCTCCATGCCATCCTGCTCGCCGCCGCCAAGGATGTCGGCGGTGCGCAGGCCCCGTCGGAGAACCCCATCCACCGCTTCTTCAATGCGGGCCGCCACCGCCGGGAGGTCCAGGCTGTAACGACACATCATGGCGGCGGAAAGCACGGTCGCCAATGGATTGGCGGCGTCCTGGCCGGCAATGTCCGGAGCGGAACCGTGGACCGGCTCGTAAAGGCCGAAGCCGTCGGCCGCCAAGGAAGCCGATGGCAGCATGCCGAGGGAGCCCGTCAACATGGCCGCGACATCGGAAAGGATGTCGCCGAACATGTTGCCGGTGACCATGACGTCAAACTGCTTGGGGGCGCGGACCAATTGCATCCCGGCATTATCGACATACATGTGGGAAAGCGCCACCTGCGGGTACTCATCCGCTAGGCCGCTGACCACCTCCCGCCACAGGTCGGTCGCTTCCAGCACATTGGCCTTGTCCACGGAGCACAACCGACCTTGGCGCTTAGCCGCCAAATCAAAGGCCACACGGGCGATGCGCTCGATTTCATGTTCAGCGTACTTGTAGGTGTTGACCCCAACTCGTTCATTATCCTCGAAAAAAATGCCCCTAGGCTCACCGAAGTAGATGCCGCCAGTCAGTTCGCGAACGATGAGGATGTCCAAGCCCGACACCAATTCCGGCTTGAGTGAAGATGCCTGGGCCAAGGGCGGAAAGAGCAGCGCTGGACGCAGGTTGGCGAACAACTCAAGGTTGGAGCGCAGGCCCAAAAGCCCCTTTTCCGGGCGTTGATCCATGGGCCGGTCTTCCCACTGGGGGCCGCCCACCGCGCCAAGCAGCACGGCATCGGCAGCACGGCAGGCGGCCAGGGTTTCCTCCGGTAGCGGCTCGCCGGCCTGGTCGATGGCGCAACCGCCGACCAAGGCCTCTTGCACCTCCAAAGCCGCCCCGACCTCTGCCAAGGCGGTGCGCAACACCGCAACGGCAATCGGCACCACTTCGGGGCCGATGCCGTCGCCCGCCAGGGCCGCAACCTTGATGACCCGTGTCATGGCGCGGCCTGCTCAGGCGTTCCGGCACCGCTTCTCAGCCAAGGGCGCCGCTGGTGGTAGCTGGCCTCGAAGGCGCGAATGCGGTCCGCCTGGGCTAGGGTGAGACCAATGTCATCGAGCCCTTCAAGAAGCTTGCGGCGGGCGCTCAGCGGCACGTCGAACGCAATCTCGCCACCATCAGGCAGTTCGATTCGCTGCGCTTCCAGATCGATGGTCAGTTCCAGGCCGCCATCGCCTTGCGCTCGCTCGAACAGGTCATCCACCACCGCCTCATCGAGGCGGATGGGCAGCAGCCCGTTCTTGAAGCAGTTCTCGAAGAAGATGTCCGCAAAGCTCGGCGCGATGACCGCGAAGAAGCCGTATTCAAGCAGCGCCCAAACCGCGTGTTCCCGGCTGGAGCCGCAGCCGAAGTTGCGCCGGGCCAGCAGCACGCCCGCCTCCTGGTAGCGTGGTTGGTTGAGCACGAAGCGGTGGTTCAGACGCCGCTCGTTGGGCGTGAGGCCGATGTCGCCCTCGTCCAGAAAGCGCCAGGCATCGAACAGGTTGTCACCAAAGCCGGTGCGCTTGATCGACTTCAGGAATTGCTTGGGGATGATCTGGTCCGTGTCCACGTTGGCACGGTCCAAGGGCGCGGCCAACCCGGTATCCCGTCGAAAAGCCTTCACTGCCACTCCCTCACATCGACAAAGTGGCCCGCCACCGCCGCCGCAGCAGCCATCGCGGGGCTGACCAGGTGGGTGCGTCCGCCGTGGCCTTGACGGCCCTCGAAGTTACGGTTGGAGGTGGAGGCGCAGTGCTCGCCCGGCAACAGCTTGTCGGGGTTCATGGCTAGGCACATGGAGCAGCCGGGGGCACGCCACTCGAAACCTGCGGCGGTGAAGATGTCGGCTAGCCCCTCGGCTTCGGCGGCCTGCTTGACCAATCCGGAGCCGGGCACCACCAAGGCCTGCTTGACGCTGGAGGCCACCTGCTTGCCCGCCACGATGCGGGCGGCGACCCGCAAGTCCTCAAGCCGGGCGTTGGTGCAGGAGCCGATGAAGACGCGATCCAAGCGAATGTCGGCAATCGGCTGATCCGCTGCCAGCCCCATGTATGCCAAGGCCCGTTCAACGCCGTCGGCTTCGGTCGGGTCAGCGGCACGGTTCGGGTTCGGTGTCGCTCCCTCGATGCCGGCCACCATCTCCGGTGACGTGCCCCAAGTGACTTGCGGCGTCAAGGCAGCGGCATCCAGGCTGGCAGCGCTATCGAATTCGGCGTCGGCGTCGCTGACCAATTCCCGCCAATGGGCCTCGGCCGCTTGCCACTCGCTGCCCGAAGGGGCCAGCGGCCGGCCTTGCAAGTAATCGATCGTGGTGTCATCAACGGCCACTAGACCCGCCCGGGCGCCGGCCTCGATGGACAGGTTGCACAGCGTCATGCGGCCTTCCATCGACAGCGCGCGCACGGCCTCGCCTTGGTACTCGATGGTATGGCCGGTAGCGCCTGCGGTGCCGATGCTTCCGATCAGCGCCAAGGCCAAATCCTTGGCGTAAACCCCGGCCGGCAGTTTTCCATTGACCCGTATGGCCATGTTCCTAGCCTTCGATTGTGCTAGGCATTGGGTGGCCATCACATGTTCCACCTCGGAAGTGCCCACCCCTTGGGCCAAGGCGCCGAACGCGCCGTGGGTGGAGGTGTGGGAGTCGCCGCAGACGATGGTCATGCCCGGTTGCGTTGCGCCCTGCTCGGGACCCATGACGTGAACGATGCCTTGGCGTACGTCGAGCATGCCGAATTGCCGCACCCCGTGTCGGCGGCAGTTGTCGTCCAGGGTGACCACCTGCTCGCGGGCCACCGGATCGGCGATGCCGTCGATCCCCGCAGCCCGGTTGTCGGTGGGCACGTTGTGGTCGGGCGTGGCTAGATTGGCCTCCTTGCGCCAGAGTGCTCGCCCGGCTTGTGCCAAGCCGGCGAAGGCTTGAGGTGAGGTGACCTCGTGCAGCAACTGCAGATCGATGTAGAGCAGGCTTTGTCCGTCCTCCCGCTCGCCGATCAGGTGATCCGCCCAAATCTTGTCGTACAGCGTTGCCACGCTCGCGCTCCTTGCCGCGCAGCGCCCACTTGCGGCCCTGCGCCCCAACATTAAAGCCAAGGCGCGAAGTCTAATGACATTGCCGGAATTGGGGAAGCGTTCGAGCTGGCCGAGATGCCGGTTTAGGGCGCTCCCATGTTGCCCACCTGTCCCCGATGACGCAACAGGTGGTCGATCAGCACCAGGGCGACCATGGCTTCCGCGATGGGGGTGGCGCGAATGCCCACGCAGGGATCATGGCGTCCCTTGGTGACCACCTCCGTCTCATTGCCGTCGATGTCCACCGTCCGGCCGGGGGTGGTGAGGCTGGAAGTGGGCTTCAAGGCGATGCGGGCGATGATGTCCTGACCCGAGGAGATGCCGCCCAGCACGCCGCCAGCGTGGTTGCTCAGGAAGCCCTGGCTGGACATTTCGTCCCGATGCTTGGTGCCGCGCTGGCGGACGACGTCGAAGCCATCGCCGATGGCCACCGCCTTGACGGCGTTGATGCCCATCAAGGCGCCCGCCAATTCGGCATCGAGCTTGGCGAACACAGGCTCCCCCAAGCCGACCGGCGCACCGCTGGCGACAACGGTGATTTCCGCGCCGATGGAGTCACCCGCCCGGCGCAGCTCATCGATCAGCGCGGCGATGGCTTCGACGCAGTCCGGATCCGGGCAAAAGAAGGGATTGGCCGACACGGCATCCCAGGACTTGAATGGCGGTCGAATCTCGCCGATGGCGGACAGATGGCCCCTCACCTTGACCCCGGCCAGTTCGCCAAGGCACTTCTTGGCGATGGCGCCGGCGGCGACCCGCATCGCCGTCTCCCGGGCGGAGGCCCGGCCGCTGCCGCGATAGTCGCGCAGGCCGTACTTGTGATGATAGGTGAAGTCGGCGTGGGCGGGCCGGAACAGATTCTTGATGTCGTCGTAGTCCTTGCTTTTCGGATCCTCGTTCTCTATGGCCAAGCCAATGGGCGTGCCGGTGGTGCGACCTTCGAAGACGCCGGAAAGGATGCTCACCCGGTCGCTTTCCCGGCGCTGGGTGGTGTACTTGGATTGCCCCGGACGGCGGCGGTCGAGATCCGGCTGGATGTCCGCTTCGCTGAGTGCCAAGCCCGGCGGACAGCCATCGACAATGGCCCCCAGCGCCGGACCGTGGCTCTCACCGAAGGTGGTGAGGGTGAAGTGCTGACCGAAAGTGTTGCCGGACATGAGCCCGCCCTAGCTGGCTATGACACTAGTATGGGAATGCAGCGCTTCGGCATCAAGCAGGAAGACGCTGGTGCCGCCCGCGGGCGTGTCGGGCCAGATGAATGGCAGGCGGGGCCAGGTGCGATTGACGCGCCAGGCGTTCATGCCCACCTCGCACACCAGCAGCCCGCCCTCCTCCAGATGCGCCGGGGCTTGGTCGATGATCCGGCGCACGACGTCGAGGCCATCTTCCCCGCCGGCAAGTCCCAAGGCGGGTTCATGCGCGAATTCCGGCGGCAGGCTGCGCAGGTCGGCGGCATCCACGTAGGGTGGATTACAGAGGATCAGATCAAAGCCACCGGGCGGTGTGCCCTCGAACAAGTCGGCGCAGGCAACTTCCGTGCGTCCGGCCAAGCCCAAGGCAGCGGCATTGCGCCGCGCGAGGTTGGCGGCGCGGGGATCGGCATCGACTAATGTAACTTTCACAGCCGGGAATTGCTTGGCCGCCAACAGGCCCAGGCAACCGCTCCCGCAGCACAGGTCCAATATGCGCCGTGGCGGTCGAACAAGCCAAGGCCGAAGGCCGTCCTGCAGCATGGGGCCTATGGGGGAACGCGGCACCACAATGCCGGGTTCAACCGTGAACCAAGCCCCGCAGTATTGCGTCTTGCCGAGCAGCCAAGCCAGGGGCTGGCGTTCGTCAACGCGGCGCTGAGCGAGCTGTCGTATCCGCGCTGTGGCTGCCTCGTCCAGATCGATATCAAGGGAGGACGGCGCGTCGGGCAGTCCGGTCACGCCGAGCACCAAGGCAGTGGCCTCGTCCCAAGCGTTTTCGGTGCCTTGGCCGTAGCACAGTGACGCTTCCCGGAACCACTCATGCACCTCGGCGAGCAGCGTTCGGAGCTCAGTCACGCTGCTGGCGATGGGGCAGCACCAATTCGATGCGGGCGACCGCGCCGCCAGCCCGGGGTAGAAGAGGTCCAGCGCCAAAGGGGATCAGATTAGGTCCCGCACTTGCGTCGATGCCCTCCCCCAGCGCGTCGCGGGCAGCCTGTGCGCAAGCCGTCGAGCGCTCCAGCATCAGGGCGGCGTCCTCCGGGCCGTAGAGATGGCAGACCACGTAGACAGTGAGGCGTTCGAAGATGCGCAGACGCGCCGATAGGCCGCGCAGCGTCTCAAGGCCAGCATCGGGAATGCTGCCGTCACGGCGCGGACGCACTCCGGCAATCGCGGCAAAACCGTTGCCGGCCAACTCCTCCGTCAGCTCGGCGTTGGTCACCGCTTTGACCGCCTCACGTGGCTGCAGGGCTTCCACATGGGCGTAGATGCGCCGATTGCCCCGCTCAATGACGTAGGCGGACACGAGCTCGCCGCCCACGTCGGCGGCGATGTAAAACTGGTTGGCCTCCGGTCCGTAAAGGATGGCTCGGCCGAACACCTGGTTGGCCCAGCCGTTGCTGCGCCCACAGTCGCGGCCTCGGCAACTGAAAAGGGCCTCGGAGCCTAACGCCTGCTCGTAGTGGGCGATGACCTCGCTCAACGGCACCCCCGCCGGAATTTGGTAGGTGATGCGAACCGCGGTAGCATCAAGGCGCAGTTTCCGCTCAATGCGGAGCTCCCGCCGGATCTTCTCCACGGCACTGACGATGAACTCCCGGGGCGCAAACTCATCCTGCCGTTCATAGGCGATGATCCAAGCCCGCGGAAAGCGGTCAAGGCCAGGCGGGTCAGCGGCGCCCGGCACGTCCGAGGCCGCTGCGGCCAAACCGGGCGCCAACGCTAACAGCAGCCAGCGGCACAGGCGGTCATACTGAGAGATCAAATTGGCAATAGCGGCAAGCACGCTTCCATGCTAATGGCCTGTTGCTCAAATGACCACACTGGCGCGGAAGATTCCACACGATCGATCCAGCGCCCCGAGTGCGGGGGTTGGACACCTAGATGGAAGAAAGCACGAGCGCGATCGGTAGACCCATGGAGCTGGACGGTGCGGCACACCCACTCTTTGCCTTCAGCGTTCCAGCAACTCCAGCAGCAATCGGTTCATGCGGTTGACGTAGGCGCCGGCGTCCTGGAGGGCGTCGCCTTCCGCGAGGCTGGCTTGGTCGAAAAGCACTAGCACCAGTTCTGTGAAGCGGTCCTCATCGCTTTCCTGGTCGAGGCGCCTGAGCAGCGGATGCTCGGCGTTATACTCGAAGCTTGGCTTCGGTGGGGTGAACGCCTGGCCGGTGGCCTCCATGATGCGCTGCATCTGCCTGCCCAAGGCAAACTCGCCCTGCACTAGGCAGGCCGGTGAATCGGTGAGGCGGGTCGAGGGGCGCACCGCCTCCACACGGTCTCCCAGGGCCGTCTTGATGCGTTCGGCCAACGGGTCATCGTCGGCTTCCTCCTGGCTGGCATCCTTCTGCGAGTCCTCACCGTCCGCAGTTTCGTCCGCAGCCTCACCCGGCAGGACCAGGCCAGCCCGGGTGATGTCCTGAAACGCCTTGCCGTCGAACTCGGGAAGGTTCGACATCAGCCATTCATCGATGCGGTCGAACAGCAGCAGCACCTCGATGCCGCGCTCTCGGAAGATCTCCAGGTGGGGGCTGGAGCGTGCGTTCTCATAGCTTTCCGCCACGAGGTAGTAGATGCGGTCCTGGTCCTCAACGAGGCGTTCGAGGTAATCCTTGAGGCCGACGTTCTTGGTGGCGTCCTCTCTGTTTGTGGAGGCGAAGCGCAGCAGTCCGCTGTAGAGCTCCCGGTTGGCGAACTCATCGCCAGCGCCTTCCTTGATGACCTCCCCGAATTCATCCCAAAACGCTTGGTAATCCTCGGGTTCCTTCTTGGCCATGCCATCCAAGGTGGTGAGCACCCGCTTGGTCAGGGCGGAACGGATGCTGGCGACCCGTTCGTCCTGTTGCAGCACCTCGCGGGAGACGTTCAGCGGCAAGTCGCTGGAATCGACCACGCCCTTGACGAAGCGCAGGTAGAGCGGCAGGAATTGATCGGCGTCGTCCATGATGAACACGCGCTGCACATAGAGCTTCAAGCCCCGCGGCGATTCCCGGTTCCAGAGATCAAAGGGGGCGCGCTTGGGCAGGTACAGCAGGCTCGTGTACTCCAGGCGGCCCTCGACCCGGTTGTGGCTCCAGGACAGGGGATCTTCAAAGTCGTGGGAAACGTGCTTGTAGAACTCGCGGTACTCCTCGTCGCTGATCTCCGAGCGGGAGCGCGTCCACAAGGCCGTCGCCTCGTTGACGTTCTCCCACTCGGGCGCCTCGGGAGCGTCGCCACCGTCATCGTCACCCGTTGGCATTTCCTTGACCATGCGCACCGGCACGCTGATGTGGTCGGAATACCTGCGCACGAGATTGCGCAGGCGAAATCCATCGGCGAACTCCAGGGCATCGTCGCGCAGGCGCAGGGTCACCTGGGTGCCCCGCTCCGCTTCCGCCTCCGCCACGCTGTACTCATCCTCGCCCTGGGAGATCCAGCGCACGCCCGTCTCGGCGTCTGCCGCCCGGGTGAGCACTTCAACTTCCTCGGCGACGATGAAGGCGCTGTAGAAGCCAACCCCGAACTGGCCGATCAGGGTGGCGTCCTTCTTCTGGTCGCCGCTCAGTTGGCTGAGGAACTCGGCGGTGCCGGAGCGGGCGATGGTGCCGAGGTTATCGATCACCTCCTGGCGGCTCATGCCGATGCCGTTATCGGATACGGTGAGGGTCTTGGCCTCCTTGTCAAAGGCGACCTGAATGGCGAAGTCGTTGTCCTCGCCCACCAACTCCGGCTTGCTGATCGCCTGGAAGCGCAACCGGTCGATCGCATCCGAGGCATTGGAGATCAGTTCCCGCAAAAACACTTCCCGGTTGGAATACAGGGAGTGAATCATCAATTTCAGCAGTTGCTTGGCTTCGGTCTCGAAGCCAAAGGTCTCGGCTTGGGCGCTCATAGTGTGGGCTTAGTGCTGCGGCGAAGGTGCCAATATGGGGATGGGCGAACCGAAATCAAGAGGGCGATTTCAATGCCAGCCAGTCGCATCGCCGAGGGCGTTGCCGATGTCGGCAAGGCTGCGCACGGTCATCACGCCGGCGGCCTCCAAGGCGGCGATTTTGTCCGTCGCCGTGCCGCGGCCGCCAGCGATGATGGCGCCTGCGTGGCCCATGCGTTTGCCCTTGGGCGCGGTGACGCCGGCAATATAGGCCACCACCGGCTTGGTGACGTTGGCCTTGATGAAACCTGCGGCCTCCTCTTCGGCGGTGCCGCCGATCTCGCCGACCATGACGATGGCCTCAGTGTCGGGATCGTCTTGGAACATGGCCAGAATTTGCATGAAGTGGCTGCCCGGAATGGGATCGCCGCCGATGCCAACGCACGTGCTTTGGCCGAAGCCCTTGTCCGTGGTCTGCTTGACGGCCTCATAGGTGAGCGTGCCGGAACGGGACACGATGCCCACCCGGCCCGGCATGTGGATGTCGCCGGGCATGATGCCGATCTTGCACTCCCCGGGGGTGATGACGCCGGGGCAGTTGGGGCCGATCAGCCGTGCGCCGGTGGTGTCAAGCTTCGCCTTGACGGCCAGCATGTCCAAGGTCGGGATGCCTTCCGTGATGCAAACGATCAACTGAATGCCCGCGTCGAGCGCCTCAAGAATCGAATCCTTGCAGGCGGGCGCCGGTACGTAGATCACCGACGCATCGGCGCCGGTGGCGGCGACCGCTTCGGCCATGGTGTTGAAAACCGGGAGGCCAAGATGGGTTGAGCCACCCTTGCCTGGCGTCACTCCACCCACCAAGTGGGTGCCGTACTCCAGCGCCTGCTGGCTGTGCAGCGTCCCTTGGGAGCCGGTAAAGCCCTGGCAAAGCAGGCGGGTGTCCTTGTCGGCCAAAATGCTCATAGTCCCTACCTATCTTCCGCAATGGTCACTGCTTTCTTGGCGGCATCGGCTAGTGATTCCGCAGCGATGATGCGCAGCCCGCTGGCGGACAGGATTTCCCGCCCCGTGCCCGCGTTGTTGCCTTCGAAACGAACCACCACCGGCACCTTGACGCCGACCTGCTTCACAGCGCTGACGATGCCCTCGGCAATCACCGCGCAACTGACGATGCCCCCGAATATGTTGATCAGCACTGCCCGCACGTTGACGTCGGACAGAATGATCTTGAACGCCTCCGAGACGGCTTTGGGGTCGGCGGCGCCGCCCACGTCGAGGAAGTTGGCCGGATTCCCCCCGTACAGCTTCACGAGGTCCATGGTGCCCATGGCGAGGCCTGCGCCATTGACCATGCAACCGATGTTGCCATCCAAGGCCACGTAGTTCAGGCCGTAGGCCGACGCTTCGGCCTCCCGGGGATCCTCCTGGGTTGGGTCGCGCAGCTTGGCGATCGCCGGCTGCCGATGCAGGGCATTGCCGTCGATGTTGACCTTGGCGTCCAGGCAGTGCACGTCGCCGGCGGTGGTGACCACCAAGGGGTTGATTTCGACCAGCGAGCAGTCGAGCTCATGGAAAAGCCTCGCCAATCCCATGAACAGCGCCGTGAATTGCTTCACTTGATGGCCTTCGAGGCCCAGTTGGAAGGCCAGCTCCCGGCCTTGGTAAGGCTGCGCCCCGACATAGGGATCGACGGCGGCGCGCAGGATTTTCTTCGGCGATTCCTCGGCTACCTTTTCGATGTCCACGCCGCCCTCGGTGGAGGCCATGAACACCACCCGGCGGGCGCTGCGGTCAATGACCGCACCGAGGTAAAGCTCGCGCTCGATGTCGGTGCACTGCTCAACGTAAATCTTGCTCACCGGTTGGCCGGTGGCGTCGGTTTGCGCAGTGACGAGATGGCGGCCCAGCCAGCGCTTCGCGAAGGCATCGATCTCGTCCGCAGAGTCAACCACCGCAACGCCCCCAGCCTTGCCCCTGCCCCCGGCGTGGACCTGGGCTTTGACCACCCAACGCGAGCCGCCGAGCTTAAGGGCCGCGGCGCGCGCCTCTTGAGCGGAATCCACCGCAATCCCTTCGGAGACGGGCAGGCCGTAGTCCGCGAACAGCGCCTTGGCTTGGTATTCGTGAAGATTCATGACCGCCCCGCCTTTCTGTTGACCATGTGAATCGCCCGGCCACCGACGCCAAGCGCCGCCTCGTGCAACGCCTCGGACAGCGTGGGATGGGCGAACATCGTCAGCCCCAAGTCCTCGGCACTGGCGTCGAACTCCATGGCGATGACCCCCTCGGCAATGATCTCCGAGGCTTGGGGGCCGAGCACATGGATGCCAAGCAGGCGATCCGACTCGGCATCGGCCACAACCTTGACCAGACCCACTGCATCATTGGCCGCCAACGCTCGGCCGCTGGCCGCGAAGGGGAAGCTGCCGGTCTTGACGGCAATGCCTTCGTCGGCCAACTCCTCTTCCGTTTTGCCGACCCAGGCGATCTCGGGGTGGGTATAGATGACGTTGGGCACGGTGCCGTAATTCACCGCCGGCTTGAAACCGGCCAATCGTTCCGCCACCATCACGCCCTCCTCCGCGCCCTTGTGCGCCAGCATCGGGCCGCGCACGCAATCGCCGACTGCATACACCCCTGGCACCCCCGTGGCGCAGTGCTCATCTACTTCGATGAAGCCGCGCCCATCGACACCGACGCCACTGTCGCTAGCCAGCAGGTCGTCGGTACAGGGACGCCGCCCCACCGCCACGATGAGCTTGTCGAAGGTCAGCGCCTGTTCCCCGGTGCCGTCCTCGAAGCGCACCCGCACCTCACCGTCGGCGACTTCCGCCGCCGTGACCATGGCGCCCAAGCGGATGTCCAAGCCCTGCCCCTTGAGCGTCTTCAAGGCGTCACGGGCGATGCGTCGGTCCGCCATGGGCAGGAAGTCCTCCAGCGCTTCCAATATGACCACTTCGGAACCCAGACGGCGCCAGACACTGCCGAGCTCCAAACCAATCACGCCGGCGCCAATGACGCCCAATCGCTGCGGCACCGTTTGAAACTCCAAGGCCCCCTCGGAATCAACGATGAGATCCTCGGCCAGCGGTGCGGCCGGTATCGCCATCGGCACCGAGCCGGCCGCCAGGATGACGTGCTGCGCCGTTAGCGTTGAGGTCGTCCCCTGATGGTCCTGATAGGCGACCTGCAGTCCGGTGAGCAGTTGGCCGGTGCCCGGCAGATTGGTGACCCCATTGCCCTTGAACAAGGCCGTGATGCCGCCGGTCAAGCCCTTCACCACTTCATCCTTGCGGGCGATCATCTTCGGCACGTCGATGGACACGCCGTCCACCTCGATGCCGATGTCACCGAGATGCCCCTTGGCTTCCACGTACTTGTGTGAGGCGTCGAGCAGGGCCTTGGACGGGATGCAGCCCCAATTCAGACAGGTTCCGCCGAGCACCGGGGCGCCGTCCTTGCCCAAGGACTTGTCGATGCAGGCGGTCGCGAAGCCGAGTTGGGCGCAGCGAATGGCAGCGGCGTAGCCCGCCGGGCCGGCGCCGATGACGATGACGTCGTATTGATCGCTCATGCTCATAGCTCCAGAAGTATGCGCGCCGGGTCCTCAAGCAACTGCTTCACCGCCACCAGGAAGTGCACCGCCTCGCGACCGTCGATCAGGCGGTGGTCGTAGGACAGGGCCAAGTACATCATGGGCCGAACCTGCACCTCGCCGCCCACGACCATCGGCCGCTCCTGAATCTTGTGCATGCCCAGAATGCCGGTCTGCGGCGGGTTGAGAATTGGCGTGGAAAGCAGCGATCCGAAGACCCCGCCGTTGGAAATGGTGAAAGTGCCCCCGGAAATCTCTTCGATGGCCAGCTTGCCGCTGCGCGCCCGCTCGCCGTAGCCGTTGATCTGATCCTCGATCTGCGCGAGGCTCAAGGCGTCGGCGTCACGCACCACGGGCACCACTAGGCCCCGGTCGGTGCTGACCGCGACGCCGATGTCGTAGTAGCCGTGGTAGATGATGTCGTCGCCGTCGATCGACGCGTTGACCGCCGGATAACGCTTGAGGGCCTCCACGGAGGCGCGCACAAAGAACGACATGAAGCCTAGGCGAGTGCCATTGTGGCGCGCCTGAAACTCCTCCTGGTACTTGTTCCTGAGCGCCATGACCGGCGACATATCGACTTCATTGAAGGTGGTTAGCATGGCGGCGTTGTGCTGCGCCTCGACCAAGCGCCGGGCAATGCTGGCCCGCAGCCGTGTCATCGGAACGCGGCGCTCCACCCGCTCGCCCACGGCCTGGTCGGGAAACGCCAAGCCGTCCTCGTCGCCGGAGTCGTCGATTTGCTTGGCGACGGCCGCCACGGGCGGCGGCGTGGGCCGCTCCTCGATGACGTATTGGGCCACATCCTCCTTGGTGATGCGCCCGTCCTTGCCGGTGCCTTGGACTTTGGCGATGTCGAGGCCCTTCTCCTCGGCGAGCTTGCGTGCCGCCGGGCTAGCGCTGGCGGCGGGGACGGCAGGCGCTGGCGGTTCGACTGCGGCAGCGGAACGGGATGCCGGCATGTCGCCGATTTCAAAGGTGGCGAGCCGCTCCTCGCTCTCCACCACGTCGCCCTCCTGCTTGAAGATGCGCACCAGTTGGCCATCCGCCGGAGCCACCACTTCGAGCACCACCTTGTCGGTCTCGATGTCCACCAGCAGATCGTCGCGCTTGATGGGTTCGCCCGCGCCCTTGTGCCAGACTGCGATGGTGCCCTCGGTGATGGACTCCGGAAATGTCGGGGCTCTGATGTCCATGGCTCGCTATTTGCTCTTAGGTTCCGAACAGCGCTTCGTGAACGAGCCGCTGCTGGCGTTCATTGTGCAGTTGAAGATAGCCGGCCGCCGGTGCCGCTGAAGCCGCTCGGCCTGCAAACCGGAGGTTCAGGGACGGATCGTGCTGCTGCATCACCCGTCGGGTATGGTGCTGGCTGGAATACCAGGCCCCTTGGTTCATCGGCTCCTCCTGGCACCAAACGACTTCCTTGAGGTTCCGGTAAGGGGCAACCACTTGGGCGAGGTCATCCTCGGGATAGGGGTAAAGCTGCTCGATGCGCACGATGGCGATGTGCGCCGCCCTGCCGCCGCCGTTGCGGCGAGCTTCCAACAACTCGTAGAACACCTTGCCACTGCACAGCACTAGCCGCGTCACCTGGGCTGGATCGAAATCGTCAACTTCCGGCAGCACCGTGTGGAACTGGCCGTCGTAGAGCTCCTCCAGTGCCGAGACCGCCTGCTTGTGTCGCAGCAGGCTCTTCGGCGTCAATGCCACCAAGGGCTTGCGCAGGGGCCGGATGGCTTGGCGGCGCAGCATGTGGAAGACCTGGGCGGGTGTGCTGGGCACGCAAACCTGCATGTTGTGTTCCGCGCAAAGCTGCAGATAGCGCTCCAACCGCGCGGATGAATGCTCGGGGCCCGCCCCTTCATAGCCGTGGGGCAGCAGCATGGTCAGCCCGCACAGGCGCCCCCACTTGATTTCGCCCGATGAGATGAACTGGTCGATCACCACCTGGGCACCATTGGCGAAGTCGCCGAATTGCGCCTCCCAGACGATCAGTTCATGGGGGGTGGTGGTGGCATAGCCGTACTCGAAGGCCAGCACGGCCTCTTCCGAGAGCAGCGAATCGTAAATGTCAAAGTTGGTGGTCTCCGAGAGGTGGTTGAGCGGGATGTAGCGCTTGCCGCCATTTTGGTTGTACAGGCAGGCATGGCGATGGGAGAACGTGCCAACACCCACGTCCTGACCGGTAAGGCGCACGCCGTGGCCGGCATCAACCAGGGTGCCGTAGGCCATGACCTCCGCGTAGCCCCAGTTCACGGGCCGCTCGCCCCGGGTCATTTCGTCGCGCTCGCGCATGGTCTTGGCCACTTGGCGCTGCAGCTCGAAGCCATCCGGCAGCGTGGTCAGGCGCTCGGCGACGTCGATGAAGCGCTGCTTGGGCACCCGGGTGTCAGCGGCTGCGGTCCAACGATGGCCCAGGAACGGACGCCAGTCCACGAACAGGCCCTGGTCCGGTTCATGGACAATGGAGAGCGCCACGTGGCCGCCGCTCTCCAAGGTGTTGCGGTACTGCTCCACCATCTCGTTGGACTCGGCGGCACTGACCACGTCCTCTTCGATCAGCTTTTCGACGTAGCGCTCACGGGTGGTCGGCAGGGCGCGGATGCGGGAGTACATCAGCGGCTGGGTCTTCATCGGCTCCTCGGCCTCGTTATGCCCCCGGCGCCGGTAGCAGACGATGTCGATGACCACATCCTTGCGGAAGCGCATGCGGTAGTCGGCGGCCAGCTTGGTGACGAACACCACCGCCTCGGGGTCGTCGCCGTTGACGTGGAAGATGGGCGCCTTGACGATCTTGGCGATCTCGGTGCAATACTCCGCCGAGCGGGCGTCATCGCGGCGGTTGGTGGTGAAGCCGATTTGGTTGTTGACGATGATGTGGACCGTGCCGCCGGTCTTGAAGCCCCGGGTCTGGGACATCTGGAAGGTTTCCATGACCACCCCTTGGCCGGCGAAGGCGGCATCGCCGTGGATCAGGATGGGGGCCACGAGGTCGCCGGCGTAGTCGCGCCGCCGGTCTTGGCGGGCACGCACGGAACCCTCGACCACAGGGCCGACGATTTCCAGGTGGGAGGGGTTGAAGGCCAAGGCCAGGTGCATTTCCCCGCCAGGGGTCATGACGTTGGTCGAAAAGCCCTGATGGTACTTGACGTCCCCCGAGCCGGAGGCGGCGGCCACCTTGCCGTCGAATTCATCGAACAAGTCCCAGGGATCCTTGCCGAGTATGTTGACCAGCACGTTCAGGCGGCCACGGTGGGCCATGCCGACGACGCTCTCCAGCACGCCGTGTCCGCCCAGCCGCTGCAGCAGTTCGTGCAGGCAGGGAATCAAGGACTCGCCGCCCTCCAAGCCAAACCGCTTGGTGCCAGGGTACCGGCCGTGCAGGTACTTCTCAAGACCTTCGGCAGCCGTCAACCGCTCCAGTATGGAGCGTTTCTCCGCCGGGCTTAAGGGCGCCTCGGAATGCACCGACTCCAAGCGTTCCCGCACCCAGAGCTGTTCGTCGGCCTGCAGGATGTGCGTGTATTCGACGCCGATGCTGCGGCAGTAGGTCTTCTCCAAGGTTTCGACGATTTCCTTGAGCTTGGCCGCTCCGTCCCAAAAGCGCAGGATGTCGGTGTTGAAGATCTCCTCGGCCTCGGCGGCGGACAAGCCGTGGTAGGCCAAGTCGAGCACTGGCATGAGTGGGCGCTCCATCATGTCCAAGGGATCGAGCTTGGCCTTCTTGTTGCCGCGCAGCCGATAGGCGGCGACCAGGTCGTGAACGCGCATCTGCTTGCGCAAATGTTCGCTTTCGACGGCGGCGCTTTGCCTTTCCGGGCGAGCCTTCAGGCGGTTGCGGCCGATGCGCTCGAAGTGCGCGATCACCCCGCTGTGCGGAATCTCGGCCTCGATGTCCGGCTGCGCCGCCGGCAGGCCGCCGAAGAAACCGCGCCATTGCGATGGCACGCTGTCCGGGGCGGATAGCCAAGCCTCGTACATGGCTTCGATGTAGGCCGCATTGACGCCTGCCAGATGCGAACTGGCACGCATGCGTTCAAGGTAGGATTCCGCCATGGGTTGACGCGCCTAGGTGCCCTGCTTCACCAACAGGCCGCGAATCTTGCCGATCGCCCGGGTCGGGTTCAGGCCCTTGGGGCAGACGTTGACGCAGTTCATGATGCCCCGGCAGCGGAACACGCTGAACGGATCCTCCAAGTCGCGCAGACGTTCGGCGCTGGCCGTGTCGCGGCTGTCGGCCAGAAAGCGGTAGGCTTGCAGCAGGCCGGCGGGGCCCACGAACTTGTCGGGGTTCCACCAGAACGACGGGCAGGCGGTTGAGCAGCAGCCGCACAGGATGCACTCGTAGAGGCCGTCGAGCTCCGCCCGCTCCTCGGGAGATTGCAGGCGCTCCTGGGCCGGCGGCGGTTGGTCGTTGATGAGATAGGGCCGCACTTTCTCAAACTGGTCGAAGAACTGGCTCATGTCCACCACGAGATCGCGGATCACAGGCAGTCCAGGCAGCGGCCTGAGCGTCAGCTTGCCGCGCTTGGCCACTTGGGAAACAGGCGTGATGCAGGCCAGGCCGTTCAGGCCGTTCATGTTGATGCCGTCGGAACCGCATACGCCCTCGCGGCAGGATCGACGGTAGGACAGGGATGGATCCTGCTCCTTAAGCCGCTCAAGCAGGTCGAGGACCATCAACTCCTTGCCTTCGGGCAATTCGATGCTCATGTCCCGCATCTCGGGCGCTTCGTCCACGTCCGGGTCGTATCGATACACGCTGACCTGCATTGGGCGCTTCCTGTTCTCTCTACCTAGTTGGTACTTGCCGCTTCGTTAGTACTTGCGTTCCATCGGTTCGAAGACCGGCACCGTGGCGGGCTGGAAATTAACCGTCCGCTTGGCCACCCGCTCATCATCCGGGAAATACAGGGAGTGGCACAACCAGTTTTCATCATCGCGTTGCTGATGGTCCTCGCGGGCATGGGCACCCCGACTCTCGCGACGCGCCTCGGCGGCGATGGCAGTGGCGTAGGCCACCTCGAACAGGTTGTCTAGCTCCAAGGCCTCCAAGCGGGCGGTGTTGAAGGCGTTGCTTTTGTCCGGCAGGTGCGCTCTGTTGATGCGCTCGCGCAAGCCCTTAAGGGTTTCGATGCCCTTGCGCATATGCTCTTCGGTGCGAAACACCCCGAAACTCGCCTGCATGCAATTCTGCAATTCCCGCTTCAGCGCAGCCACGCTCTCCCCGGAGGAGGAGGCATTCCAGCGGGCGAGCCGTGCGAAAGCCGCCTCAAGGTCTGATTCGCTGGCTTCCCGGCGGCTGATGCCTTGGCGCACGGCTTGCTCGATGTGCAGCCCGGCAGCCCGTCCAAACACGATCAGGTCGAGCAAGGAATTGCCGCCCAGCCGATTGGCGCCGTGCACGGAGACGCAAGCCGCTTCCCCGGCGGCGTACAGGCCCTCGATGGCCTGGTCCTGCCCCGCTTCGTCCTGGGTTAGCGCTTGGCCACGCACTTGGGTGGGAATGCCGCCCATCATGTAGTGGCAGGTCGGCACCACGGGAATCGGCTGGCGCACCGGGTCGGCATGGGCAAAGGTGCGCGATAGCTCCAGAATGCCTGGCAGCCGGCTGTTGAGCACTGTCTCACCGAGGTGGTCGAGCTTGAGCAGCACGTGGTCCCCGGCCTCGCCGCAGCCGCGGCCCTCGAGAATTTCAATGATCATGGAGCGGGCCACCACGTCGCGGCCTGCCAGATCCTTGGCGGTCGGCGCGTAGCGCTCCATGAAGCGCTCGCCATCCTTGTTGATTAGGTAGCCGCCCTCACCCCGGCAACCCTCGGTGACCAGCACCCCGGCGCCTGCGATGCCGGTGGGATGGAACTGCCACATTTCGATGTCCTGCACCGGAAAGCCGGCGCGCAAAGCCATGCCGACGCCATCGCCGGTGTTCATCAGCGCGTTGGTGGTGCTCGCGTAGATCCGCCCCGCCCCGCCAGTGGCTAGCACCGTCGCCCGGGAGGCCACATAGACCACGTCGCCGGTTTCGATCTCGATGGCGATGACCCCGGCCACGGCGCCATCTTGGTTCTTCACCAAGTCAACGGCAAACCATTCGTTCAGAAAGGTCGCGCCGCTTTTGACGTTCGCCTGGTAGAGGGTGTGCAACAGGGCATGCCCGGTGCGGTCGGCGGCGGCGCAAGTGCGGGCCGCCTGCCCACCCTTGCCGTAGTCCTTCGACTGGCCTCCGAACGGCCGCTGATAGATGCGGCCTGATTCGGTGCGCGAAAACGGCAGGCCCATGTGCTCCAGTTCGAAGACCGCTTGGGGACCTTCGCTGCACATGTATTCGATGGCGTCCTGATCGCCGATGTAGTCCGATCCCTTGACCGTATCGTACATGTGCCAGCGCCAGTCGTCGTCCGGATCCTCGCTGGCGATGGCGCAGGTGATGCCGCCTTGGGCGGACACCGTGTGGGAGCGGGTGGGGAACACCTTGGAGATGACCGCCGTCTGCAGCCCGGATTGCGCGAGCTCAAGGGCGGCCCGCAACCCGGCGCCGCCGCCGCCGACGATGAGGCCGTCGAATTCCAGTTTGCGCAGCGCAGCCATCAGCCTAGCCCGGCAGCATCCAGAAGAGGCGAATGCCCCACCATGTGTAGATGAACAGCACCAGGCCGCAACCCACTTGGTAAACCATGCGGAAGACCACCGCCCAAGCGCCGAAATAGTGCGGCCTGATGTAGTCCGTGCCGACCGTCCACAGTCCGATCCAGCCATGGGCGGCAGTGGAGAGAACCGCCAGAACGCTGAAGGCGCGCATCGATGCCGAACCAAGAAACTCGACCAGTTGACGATGATCGAGACCGTCATTGACGAGGAAGAAACTCAGCAGGCACAAGGTGTAGAGCGCCAGCACCACGGCGCTCAAGCGTTGGATCAGGAAGTCCGCCAAGCCGCTGCGCGCCAAGGAAGTGACTTGGGTTACCACAACCAGGCCCCCAGCAGGGCGGCAGCCGCCCCCGTTGCGGCGAAAACCAGCCAAGAGGCTCGCTTGGCCGCGGCAAAGCCATCCCCAACATGCAGATCGAGCAGCAGGTGCTTGATGCCGGCCAGCAGATGGTAGGCCAGCAAGACGAGAACGCCCCACAACGCCAGTTTCGGGAGGGTCATCGCCAGCAAACCGCCCGCCTCGGCAAAACCCGTTTCGGAGGACAGCGCCAGATCGAGCAGGTAGAGCAGATAGGCGAAGCCAAGGAACAGCAGAATTCCGGAAATCCGGTGGGCAATGGAGGCGATGGCGGTTACCGGCCAACGGAGCCGGGCCAGCGATAGACTGATTGGACGTTCGGGCCTCATACCTAAGTTCTTCGTCGTTCCAGAAACACTGGGAAACTGCCAAGGCCCACGCCGACAGGGCGCGCCACCTGTTGTTCTGACCGGCTCGGACTGATCTGATGGAGGCAGATTCTAGTCTCAGCACTGCGCTTTGCCAACGACTCGATTCGCATCTTCGAATCGAGGCCTGCGCTACTGCAGTTCGTGGACCAGTGGCGCCGGCAGCATGGACATGCCGCCATCTATGACGAACTCCTGGGCGGTGATGAAGGCGGACTCGTCCGATGCCAGGAACACCACCAAGTCGGCGATGTTCCTTGGTGCGCCCAGTACGCCCGCCTCGGCTGGGAGCGGCCCCTCTGGCGGTTGGGGAGCGTCCACTGCGACGTCACCCGCCTGGGCCCCGAAGTTCTGCACCATCGGCGTATTGATGATCCCGGGATGGATCGAATTGCATCGAATCCGGTACCCGGACTCCAAGCAATGGGCGGCGATGGAACGGGACATGCCCTCGATGGCGCCCTTGGCGGCTGCGTAGCTGACCACCCCGCTGTAAGCCAGCTTGGAGACCACCGACGCCATGTTGATGATCGAGCCGCCACCGCTCGCAGCCATCAAGGGGATGGCGTACTTGCTGCCGAGGAAGGTGCCATCGGCCATCACGGTCATTTGCGCTTGGTATTGGGCGTAAGTCTGGCTTTCGATGCTGCCGGGCAGCACGATGCCGGCGTTGTTGACCAAAACGTGCAAGGCGCCGAAATCGCGCTGGATTTCGTCGATGATGGTCTGCCAGCGCGCTTCGTCGGTGACATCCTGCGGCTTGAAGACCGCGCCTATGTCGTCGGCGACCGCTTGGCCACCGGCTTCGTCCACGTCGGTCAGCACCACCTGCGCCCCTTCGGCAGCGAGCGCCCGAGCGTCAGCTTCGCCGAGACCCTTGGCGCCCCCTGTAACCAACGCCACCTTTCCTGCCACCCGTCCTGCCATCGACTCAACCTCCCGGCTTTCGTGGAAAAGAACCGATTATCTGGCCAAAGCGGGACAGACGCAAAAGGCGCTAGGGTATACTTTTCCCTTTTCCCCAAGCCGATTCCCGCATGAGCGAACTGAGCTATCCCTACGCTGACCATCCGGCCCCCGGCACCACGCAGGAGGTGGCCGACGGCGTGCGCTGGCTGACGATGCCCATGCCGGGTTCGCTTTCGCACATCAACCTGTACCTGCTCGAGGACAACGGCGGCTGGTGGGTGGTCGATACCGGGCTGAGCATCAAGGAGACCGGCCAGTGGTGGCGGGAGGTGTTCAGCCACGAGCTGGGCGGACGGCCGGTGAAGGGGGTGATCTGCACCCACATGCACCCCGACCACATCGGCCAGTCGAAGATGATCACCGACGAGTACCGGTGCCCGCTTTACATGACCCGGGCCGAGTACTACCAAGCCCGGGCCTTCGCCAACACTGGCGGCGGCCACCACAGCTCCTGGCTGGGCCAGGAATTCTATGCGCGCGCGGGCATGCCCCGCTCCTACTTGGAGGATTTGGCCACCGCGTGGGGGCAGCGCAGCAAGGAAGGCATGTCCATGCCGGAAATGCCCAGCGGCTACCACCGGCTGCGGGACGGCGACGTGCTCACCATCGGCCATCATGACTGGCGCGTGGTGGTCGGCTCCGGCCATTCCCCGGAACACGCCTGCCTGTACTGCGCCGCCCTCAAGGTGATGATTTCAGGGGATCAGATACTGCCGATCATCACGTCCAACGTGAGCGTCCACCCGACCGAGCCGGACGCCAATCCGTTGAAGGTGTGGATGGAGTCCCATGACCGCTTTCTCAGCACGCCCGATGACACGCTCGTGTTGCCAGCCCACAACCTGCCCTTCCTCGGCATTCGCAAGCGGCTGCGTGACCTTATCAGCCATCACGAGGACCGCATGCTGGCCATCGAGGAGCACTGCGTGGAACCGGCCCTCGCCCGGGACCTGCTGCCGGTGCTCTTCGCCCGCAAGCTCGACCCGCGCCAGATGATGATGGCCTTGGGCGAGGCCATCGCCCATCTGCATCTGCTGATGCACCGCAACCGCATCGAGCGCTCCTTGCACGAGGACGGCCAGTACCGCTTCACCTCCATCGACCCCGACCTCCCACGCCGAGCCCACCCGGACGCCCACGACGCGCCCGACGACGGTCCGATGATGGTCTGATGGCAGTGGCCTCCGACCCGGCCTTCAAGCGCAATGTCGCCCGAATTGCCTTCAATACGCTGAAGTGGGGGCGCGATCACGTGCCGCCGGGGGTGCGCTCGTTGATCGGCGCACTGCTGATGGTGGGCGGCGTCTTCGGCTTCCTGCCGATCCTCGGCTTCTGGATGTTTCCGCTTGGCTTGGCCTTCGCAGCCCTCGACTTTCCGCCCGCCCGCCGCTGGCTGGAGGGACGCATGGTTCGACTGCAGCGCGTTGCTGCGGGCGGCTAACCCACGTCCAGCCAATAGCCGCCGCTGTCCAGGCGCTTCACATGACCCGCCGTCGGGGTGGCGAAGTGGGTGCCGATGATGAGGGTGTCGTCGCCCGCGTAGCGTTCGAGCAGGGCTTCCCGGGTGGCCCGGCCTTGGGCTTGGTCGGTGTCGGCGCTGCTGCACCAGTCGGTGCGGGTCATTTGGCAGGGGTGGTGGATGCAGTCGCCGGTGATTAGAGCCTGCTGACCCCCTGATGCGATCTCGACGCTGACATGCCCGGGAGTGTGGCCGGGGGTTGGCTGCAGCCGCACCTCCTCGCAAAGCACGTGATCGCAAGCCACGAAGTCCATCAGCCCCGCGGCGACGATGGGCCGTACCGAGTCCGCCAGCACCGGGCCGTAGGTGGATTCATCCTCATGGGCATCCCAATAGGCCCACTCGCGCTCAGCCACCAGATAGCGGGCGTTGGGGAAGGTAGGCAGCCACTCGCCGTCCACCAGCATGGTGTTCCAGCCCACGTGGTCCACATGCAGGTGCGTGCAGAGTACGGTGTCAATGGACTCGCGGGGATAGCCGGCCTCGGCGATGTCATCCAGGAAGGCGGTCTGCAGATGGCTCCAGTTGGGAATGCTGCGCTCCTTGTCGTTGCCGATGCAGGTATCCACGACGATGCGCTGCTCCCCGGTGTCGACGATCAACGCGTGAATGCTCATGATGAGGTTGCCTGCCTCGTCCATGAAGTGCGGGGCCAACCAGTCGATGGGCAGGCAGGCTTCCCGGATGGCATCCGGCAGAATGAAGCGGCTGCCGCCGACGATCTCCATCTCGATGATTCGGGTGATCTTGACGTCCCCAATTTGCCACTGGTTCATCGGGCGCATCTCCTACAAATTGAAAGGTTAATCGCCATCTTGCCTGTTGCGGGCGTTCATGCAAAGGTTTGACGCTATCAAATCGGGAGGGAGCAATTGGCCATGGGACTTCGCGACGTCGCATCGACACTGGTGCAGGTGCCTGCCCTGCTGGCGCTGAAGAAGGAGCTCAAACCGCGCCCTTACACGGACAAGGGCTGCTTCGCTCGTCAAGTGGAGGCCAACGCCGTCCGTTTTGGCGAGCGCACCGCGATTGTCTTTGAAGGCCGCTCGGTCACTTGGGCGCAGTTCAACGCGCTAGCCAATCGCTACGCCAATCACTTGGCGAGCCAAGGTGTCGTGCATGGCGACGTGGTGAGCTTGGTCATGGAGAACCGCATCGAGTTCTTGGCCGTGACCGTGGCGCTGAACAAGCTCGGCGCAACGGCGGGCTTCATCAACACCAATCTGCGCGGCAGGCCCTTGATCCACTGCATCACGGTCACCGAGTCCAAGAAGTGCGTCTTTGGCGAGGAACTCGCGCCTGCCTTGGCGGAAGTCAAGAGCGAGTTGCCGCTCGCTGAAGGCCAGGACTACCTCTTCGTGCCGGACCACGGCGAGGCGGCCGCGCCCAACTGGGCGGCTGATCTTGACGCCGAGAGCGCCGCCGCCAGCGCCGACAATCCGCCCACGACTGCGGAGAACACCTTGGGTGACACCGCCATGTACCTGTTCACCTCCGGCACGACTGGTCTGCCCAAGGCGGCGGTGATGTCCAACCGCCGTTATCTCGCCAGCGCTGCCATGTCACACAAAGCGGGATTGAAATGCACCGAAAAGGACCGGCTCTACATCTGCCTGCCGCTCTATCACGGCACCGGCCTGTTGGTCGGCTGTGGCGCGGCCTTCGGCTCGGGTGCCAGCATGTTCATCCGGCGCAAGTTCTCGGCCAGCAATTTCCTGGCCGACGTGCGCGAGCACCAGGCCACCTGTCTCGTGTACATCGGCGAGCTATGCCGCTACTTGATGAACACGCCAGCGGCGGCGGATGATCACAAGAACCCCCTCAAGCACATGATTGGCAATGGCCTGCGCCCGGATGTCTGGCTACCCTTCAAGCAACGTTTCGGCATCAAGCGGATTACCGAGTTCTATGGCGCCAGTGAAGGCAACGTGGCCTTCGCCAACCTGCTCAACAAGGACCGGACCGTTGGCATGACGGCCTCCGAAGTCGCCCTAGTGGCATACGACGTGGACGCCGACGAGATCGTCAAGGACGATGCTGGCCGCTGCATCCGGGCAGAGTCTGGCGAGCCGGGGCTGCTGCTTGGCCAAATCAACGAGGAGGCGGCTTTCGAGGGCTACACCAACCCCGAAGCCACGGAGAGGAAAATACTGCGCAACGCCTTCGAGGACGGCGACGCTTGGTTCAACACGGGCGATCTCCTCCGTGAAGTGGATGCGGGGTTCACCCTCGGCTATCCACATTATCAATTCGTGGATCGGGTGGGCGACACCTTCCGCTGGAAGTCGGAAAACGTCTCCACCAACGAGGTGGGCGAAATCATCAACGGCTTCGGCGGCATCCAGTTCTGCAACGTCTATGGCGTGGCGGTGCCCGGTGCCGACGGCCGGGCCGGAATGGCCGCGCTGACGCTTGAGCCGGGTGTCGAAACACTGGACGCCGAGGCCTTCTCCCGCTACGTCGAGAGCGAACTCCCCGCCTACGCCCGCCCCGTCTTCCTGCGGGTGCAGTCCGACATCGACGTCACCGGCACCTTCAAGATGCTCAAGGGCCATCTGAGGAAAGAAGGCTACGACCTGAGTCAGGTCGCGGAGCCGCTGTACGTGATGAAGCCGGGTTCAAACGCCTACGAACGGCTCGATGCGGCATTCGCCGACCAGATCAGGGCGGGCGAGGCCGGGTATTGATCTCCGGGAAGGCGACCTCGGCGGAGCGTACCGGATCGGCTGAACAATGAAGAAGGCAGAATTGGAACGGATCGCGATCCCGCTAGGGAATGCGAGTTCCACGTTTAGTGCCGCTGATTTGCACTTGATCGCCGACTCGTGCTCCGATCCGCTGACAAGGGCAATTCGAAACAATGCGCTCGGCTGGCGATCGCCGGACTGGTCTGACGAAACCTGTCAGGTTCTCATGCGCATCGGCGATGGTCGATCCGATTCCGTGGCGGTGGCCATTAGGAGGGGGACGCTCCGATTCGTTGAGAGGGTGGATTGGAGCCTAGGACTGTCGGCTATTGGTTCGGTTTTTGCACTGCACAGGCGGCTACACCTATTCCGATCAGAAACTCCTGTCGGCTGGGTAGAGTTTACCGAGCCTCAACTGACAAAGGGCCTCGCTCATTTTCTGGACGCTCCAGACCCAACCCTGCGGAAGGAACGAGTTTGCGCGTTATTGAAAGCCTTGGGCGCCATGAAATTGAGCAACGACAACGATATCAATAGTGTCAAAGTGACGGCAGAAGCGCCGACCTCGAAACGCAAGCGCATTGATCTGCTGATCGAATGGCAGGATTCCATGAAAGAGAGTTATGCAGTCGCAATCGAAGCCAAGCTCGGTCGGGGCCACGACGTCACTCCCGGCCAGTTGCCCAGCTATCGGGAGTACCTTGACAAGAAGATGGCCATCCCGAGCGAGCGTCGATGGCTGGTGGTTGTTTCGCCGCGCCTTACCCGTCGCACTGACCAATCGCTACAACGCAATCAAGAGTGGCGCTGGATGGAATGGCACGGTCTGTTGGTCGCATATGAGCGCTTCCTGCGGGACGAACACGATAACCCCGAATATGCTGGATTCCGCAGAACTCTATGGGACCAAACCGGCTGACATTGGCCGTTGTCTTCGAGCACTGAACAGGAGAGTGGGACACATGCCTTTCGAGATACCGGAGAGTTATCGGACTTATCGCAACGACACAGCAGTTCGAACAGCAGTGGATCACCTATTGGATTCTGCGGACAACAACAAGCTAAACCTCCCCGCTGACATTGAGTGGAAGGATTTGCCCGGATTCCACAGGGCGGTGCTTGCGGCGCACCAAGTGCGCAGTGACTACTCGATTTTTTTGATCGACCTATGGAATGCGATCTGGCCCCCAACCTTGCGCAAGAATGGTTTTCACTGGGCAGCGAATAAGCCAGCAAACCCGACAGAGTCGTCGGTAAAGCTCGACACGCACTCAGTCTGGAAGAACAAGTATCTGTGGTGTTACTTCGACGTTAGCGACGGTCAGTTCGGATTCGAGGGACTCGAATCGGGCGTAGTCATGATTGACGATCGATATGTGCAGCTGGGCATTGGCATCTGGCCCGAGGATGGTCTTGAGCTTTCGGACGCCGCAACCAAATTCGGTGAGAGCTGGAAAATGCCCGATGAGCAAGGCTGGTACTACACACACGACGACATCGGTTGCATTCAGGATGACGGCACGATCGATCTCGCCCCTCTTCACCAAGCCGCCACGAGTTTCCTAGCCGCGGTGGGAAGCCTCGTTCAAGGATGACGTTCCGTCTCGCACTTCCATCGACTTCTGCCGGCCACTCCACGTGACCCCCAATGCGGCCAACTATCCCTTGATAGCTGAGGCAATCGCCGCGTAGCGGTCGAGCATCGGCAGCACCACGTCGACTTGCGCAGGCGGCAGGCCGAACACCACGCGGTTGAAGCCCATCTCGAACAGGGATTCGGCTAGGCCCTGCTCGGGGCCAACGCCGAAGATGGTGAAGTCGGGTTCGCCAGCGCGTCCAGCCTCCGCCCAAGCGTCCCGGGTGGCTTGGATGCCCGCCGCATAGTCAACGGGCCCGGAGGCTGCGGCCCGGGCGGCGTCCTGGTAGATAGGGAACCAACCATCCCCGTACTCGGCAATGCGCCGCCATGTCCAGCGGGAGGAAGCGCCCAGCAACACCTTCGGACCACCGGGTTGCGCTGGCTTGGGGTAGGACCAGATCGGATCGAAGTCCACGAACTCACCGTGGAACTCCGCTTCCTCATCCGACCAGATGCGCCGCATGGCCAACACTCGTTCGCGGAGAACTTTCCAGCGGTTGGCGAATTCGACGCCGTGGTTGCCCATCTCCTCAGCGTTCCAACCCGCGCCCACGCCAAGCAGCAGCCGCCCGCCGGATAAGTGGTCCAAGGTGGCCGCCTGCTTGGCCATGAGGATGGGGTCCCGCTCGGTGACTAGGCTAATGCCTGTGCCCAAACGCAGCGTTGTGGTGACCGACGCCGCCATGCCCAAGGCAACAAAGGGGTCGTGGGTGTGCCAATACGCCTTGGGGAGGTCGGCGCCGCCAGGCCAAGGGGACAGGCGGCTTGCCGGTATGTGGGTGTGCTCCGGGAAGAACAGCGCGTCGAACCCCCTCGCCTCCGCCGCCTCGGCAAGCTTCGCCGGCGCGATGGCATAGTCGGTGGGGAACATAACCAATCCAAATGCGGCCATAGTGGGCTTCCTTAAGGAAAACCAAGTGAAAGAAGAGGTCGGAGCGGTAGGACGTTCGGGCTAGATCCTGAACTTGGACATGAGCAAATCCCGGTAAATCTCGTACCTGGGGTACTGCTCCTCGGTAAGAAGCTCGCTCATTTGCTCGTCCATGCGGCGCTTAAGCTTTTTGGTCCGGGACTTCATTTTGCGATCCATGTTAGTGACGTTGTTGCGGCGCATCAGGTTGTTGAACGCCTTCATGCGGCCATCCATGAACTCCGCCACATGGCTGCGAAACTGGGCCAATTGCTCATCGGTCATGCCAATGTCCACCGCCGCCTTGACCACATCAGGCTGCATCCAAGGGGGCCTCTGCTGCGCTTCCCCCTCCAAGGCCGGCATGACGGCAAGGAACAAGAAAACGGCAAGGGTTTTGGCGATCTTCATGGGCTTCCTCCGTTTTTCTGGGAGTTGGGTGGATAGTTTAACGGAACAATCCATTCTCATGCGCCGAGTTGCGAAGCAACTCGCACGTGCGCCACCGGCGCACGCCTTGACTCTAGGCTGAATCGGCATAAGGTTAAGAGTGAATAAGCACCAATGTGAGGAAGGAAGAACATGAGCATCGGCTACAACCCGGATTTCAATCCCACTGGCATCGAAGGCGGTGTGGACACCAACCACATCCCTTGGATCGACCTGCCCCAAGCGCCGGGCCTGTCCATCAAGCCTCTGCGCGCCAGCTACGAGAGCGGGATGTTCAGCACGGTGGCGCGCTTGGCCCAAGGCAGCAAACTGAACGGGCTGGTGCATCTCGGTGCCATGGACCTGATGGTGCTCTCGGGCCACATGACCTATGCGGACGATCTGCTGACGGGCGATTTGACCCCCGGCGTCTGGGGCTACGTGCCCGCCAATGCCAAGATCGATGGACTGACGGCCGATGAGGACACCGAGTTTCTGGCCAACTTCTACGGCCCGGTGGCCTTTCTGGGCGAGGACGGGCGATCAGTGACCAGCGTCCTCACCAGCTTGGACATCCAGGCCGCCGCCCAAGCGCGCGGCGTTACCCTAGTGCCCAATACGCTGGCCGAGTGCATGCAGCCCCGGCCACCCGCCTACCAAGGCCCGCCGGAACCCCTGGCGATTGCCGGCAGTGATGCGGGTGAGTTGGTGCGTGCCGCGGAAGCAGTCGCGGCCAGCGAGGAACGAGCCGTCCACCCGCACTTCATCGACACCCGGCGAGTGCCTTGGTCGATCAATCCCGACACCCCGGACCTCGGCCTCAAGGTGCTGCGGGTCAGTGAGGAAACCGGCGTGGTCTCCCTGATCGTGCGCCACAACGGCGTGGCAGCGCCCCACTACCACTTGGGTGCTGCGGACTTCATGGTGCTCTCCGGGAACATCGGCTACCGGGCTGGCCCCCCGCAGGGCTACGGCCCCGGCACTTGGTTCTACGAACCGGCTGGCGCCCGCCACGACGCCACCCAACGTATCGGCGAGGACGACCTGATCTACACCGCCAACGTCTATGGTCCGGTGCAGTTCGACGAGGGCCGCGACACCCCCATCACGGCGGTGCTCTCCTGGATGCAGTACAAGCAAATGGCCGACGCCGCCGGCACGGAACTGGTGCGCAACGAGTTCCCCCACGACGCCTCACTGCTGGCTTGGGCACCGCTGGGCAGCGAAGGTGCGGTGCTGTAGCGGGTTTGCATCTCAGTCTCAAATGGCCCCATATCGACTTCGGAAACAGTTGAGGAATAGGAGGCGGTAAAAGTTATCGAATTTGGATAATCTCGGATAACTTTAGTCAATTTGTGCTCTAACTCAAGTTTTGCGATTTTAGATAACTTGGGTTAACTTCCACATAAATGGACGCCCGAACCAATCCTTACGCCCCCGGGGCCGGCACTCCCCCGCCGGAACTGGCCGGACGCGATGACCTCATCGAAGACTCCGCCGTTGCTTTGGATCGCATCCGAAACGGCTTAGCGGCGAAGAGCCTGCTCATGGTGGGGCTTCGGGGCGTCGGCAAGACGGTGCTCTTGAACCGCATTTGCCGGGATGCGGAATGCCGGGGCTTCACTGCCCTACTGCTCGAAGCGCCGGAGGATCGCTCACTGCCCGGCTTGCTGGCCGCGCCTCTGCACAGCGCCCTCGTGAAGATGAGCCGTCGAGCGGCCGCCGGGGATGCCGCAAAGCGAGCGCTCAGTGCATTGGCCGGATTTGTACAGGCAATGAAGGTCAATTTCGGCGACATCAGCATCGGCATCGATATCGAAGGCGAGCCGGGGATAGCGGACAGCGGGCACTTGGACTTCGATCTCAGCGATCTGCTCACCGCCGTAGGCGAAGCCGCACAATCCCAGAACACTGCGGTCGCCCTGTTTATCGACGAGTTGCAGTACGTTGAGGAAAAACAGCTTGCCGCCCTAATCGTCGCACTTCACCGCTCTGCCCAGAGGCAACTCCCGGTTACCTTGGTCGGTGCCGGGCTGCCCCAACTGGTGGCCCACGCGGCGGCAGCGAAGACCTATGCCGAAAGGCTGTTTAGCTTTCCCGAAATAGGCGCACTGTCGGAGGACGCGGCCCGATACGCCCTTGAGGCGCCAGCCAAGGAGCGGAACGTGGCCTTCCATCCCGATGCCCTCTCGGACATCGTCCGGCATACGCAGTGCTACCCCTACTTCCTTCAAGAGTGGGGCAAGCACAGTTGGGATTGCGCTGAGCAGTCCCCAATCACGGCACAAGATGTCTTCACAGCCACGGCGCAGGCCACTGCGGAACTTGACGCCAGTTTTTTCCGCGCCCGCTTCGACCGGCTTGCCCCCTCCGAAAAGCGCTACTTGCGGGCCATGGCGGAACTCGGTCCAGGGCCACATCGTTCCGGGGAAATCAGTAGGATCCTCGCTAAAGGCGTAGGGACCGTCGCGCCCACTCGAGCCAAGCTCATCGAAAAGGGCATGATTTACAGCCCCGCCCACGGCGACACCGGCTTCACCGTGCCGCTGTTCGACGAGTACCTGCGGCGGGTGCTTCCGAGACTGCCGCCTGCGTGATTGTCAGCACTACCCTTCCCGCACTCCCTTCGGCGCCCGCTGCTTCATGTAGCCGAACATGTAGCCTGCCACGCGGCGCATCTGGATCTCCTCCGCGCCCTCGGTAATGCGGTAGCGGCGGTGGTGGCGGTAGATGTGCTCGAAGGGCTTGTGCCGGGAGTAGCCGAGGCCGCCGTGCACCTGCATGGCCCGGTCAGCCGATTCGCAGCAGAGCCGGTTCGACCAGTAGTTGCACATCGATACCTTGTCGGATTGGGAGAAGGCGCCGTGCTTGTCCATCAGCCACGCGGTCTTGTGGATTAGGGCGCGGAGCATCTCGCACTGGGTCTGCAGCTCCACGAGCGGGAACTGGATGCCTTGGTTGGCGGAAAGCGGCTTGCCGAAGGGCTTGCGTTGGGTGGCGTAACGCACGGATTCGTTGATGCAGAATTGCGCCGCACCTAGGCTGGAGGCCGCTTGGCGAATGCGGTTCTCGTTGAAGAAGTGCTGCACGATCTGCAGCCCCCTGCCCTCGCCGCCGAAGATCGCGCCATGGGGCACCCGAACGTCCTTCAAGGAAATGCGCCCGTGGTCGGTGGGCATGTTGAAGGTCCAGAGCATTTCCTCGATCTTGAAGCCTTCGGAATCGGTGGGCGTCAGGAAGGCGGTGATGCCCTCCCCGTCCCCGGCCTTGCCAGCGGTGCGGGCCATGATCATGTCGTACTTGGCCTTGTGAATGCCGGTGTTCCAGGTCTTGGCGCCGTTGATGACCCACTCATCGCCATCCCGATAGGCGTTGGTTTCCATGTGGGTGGCGTCCGAACCATGTTCCGGCTCCGTGATGCCGAAGGCGAAGCCGCGTCGTCCCTCCGCCAAGTCATCGATCCACTCGGCCTTTTGCTCCTCGGTGCCGTAGAGGATCATCAGCAGCAGGCCGACGTTGTTGCCGACGATGGAGTGCTCGGTTTGCAAATCGTTGTGCAGGCCCAAGCCCTTGACGGCCAAATGCTCGCGGATGATGGCCATGTCGAGGTTGGTGCCCTCCCGTCCGCCATACTCTTTGGGAGACGCGTAACGGTAGTGGCCTGCCGCGTCGGCTCGCCGTCGCGCCTCGTGCAGGAGCGCCTCCCAACCCTCGTTGGGCAGCCCGCCCCGCTCCCAGTCGGTGCGGGCATCCTCGCGGCGGTGGTCAAAGAAGCGGATGTTGTCGTCGCGCTCCTCGAGCGGCTTGATCTCGCGTTCTATGAAGTCATCGAGTTCCTTCAAGTAGTGGGCCAAGTCCTGTGGAATGTCAAAGTCCATGTGGTCCTCCCAGTCAAAGGCCTAATATACCTGAGCGGCGCTGGCGCCGCTTCGGCGGCCCATGACGGCGCCTGCGGTCAAGCCGGAACCGCCCGGATAGCCATCGAAAAACAGGCCGCCGACGATCTCGCCGGCGGCGAACAAACCGGGCACGGGTCGGCCGGCCCCGTCGAGCACCCGGCCGGCCACGTCCACCGCCAATCCCCCGTAGGTGAACGTGATGCCGCAGGTGACTTCAAAGGCGTGGAATGGGGGTTCCAAAAGAGGTGTCGCCCAATTGCTCTTGGGTGGATCGAGCCCGCGCGCTGCGCAGCCATCCTTGATGGTGGGGTCGAAACCCTCTCCCGGAGCGCTGGCGTTATAGGCGTCCAAGGTCCGCATCGCTTGGCAGCGGTCGATGCCGGGCAATTGATCAATCAGTTCGGATAGTCGCGGTGCCTGCCAGTGGGTGGCCAATTCCTGGAAATAGTCGTCGTAGAGCAGCTTCGCGCCGGCCGCATCAAAGATCTGCCAGGCCACTGCGCCGGGCTGCTCAAGCACGGCGGCGCCGTACTGGGCGTAGGTGTAGTTGCGGAAATCGGCGCCCTCATCGACAAACCGTTCGCCGCGGCGATTGAGCATGACGCCAAAGGGGTAGCTGATGCGGCGAAAGCGCCGCCGTTCGACATGGGGCATGGCGCTGTCGCGAAAGTCCGGCGTCGCCGTGTCCATGCATACGGCGTGGCAGCGTTCAAAGTCACCGGCCAAGGCTGCGCCGGCTGACTGGGCCAACGTCAATCCGGCGCCTTGGTTGAGGGCGGTGCCGCGCACCTTGGCGCTACGCCAAGCCGCGCCGAGGCGCACCGCCCGCTCGTCGGCGTTCGCTTCAAAGCCACCGCAGGCGAGTACCACGGCATCGGCGATGATGTCCGCTCCAGAGGCGGTGCGCACGCCGCAAACCCGACTCTTAACTTGCCGCAAAGCGGCGTGGGTCTGCAGCAAAGCGGTGACCGGAGCGTTGAGCGCGAATTCGCATCCCTCGGCTTTCGCCAGGCTTCTTTCGCGGTTGATCAGACTCTCGCCCTCGCCCACCGCAGCCAGCGTCAGCCCGCCCCAGAAGCGATAACGACCATTGATGCGCACAGCCTGCCGGCTGTAGATGGGTTCGAAGGAAACGCCGGATTCCGTCAACCACCTCAGCGTCGAGCGGCTGTCCCGAACCAGTAGGCGTTGCAGTGGATTAAGCTGCGCGCCATCGGAGAATTGGCGCAGGTCCGCTTCAAATTCGGCCTCGGGATAGGCGCCGAAGTCGCAGGCCGCAACGTGGGGATCCTGCGCATCGACCAATCCCAGCACATCGTCGCGGCCCCGATAGGCGAAGCGCATGGCCCCGGCGGTGTAGCGGCTGTTGCCGCCGAAATCCGCCTCGCCGCCTGCTTCAACAACGATGACATCGGCACCCTGCTGAGCGGCCGATAGTGCGGCACAGAGCCCAGCATTGCCGGAACCGACTACGACAACGCGAGACACGGCAAATGGCTAGAGCACCGCTTCAAAGGTCTCCAGGTTCGGGTGGCCCAAGTAAGTTCCTTTGGGGGCACTGGCTTGCGCATGGGCCTTGCGAAAGTGCTCGGACTCCGTCCAGGCGATGAACGCCTCGCGGCTTTCCCAGACGCTGTGGGAGGCGTAGAGCACGTGGTCGTCGCCTTCCGGTCCCTTGAGCAGATGGAAGTCCATGAAGCCGGGCACTTCGGACAGATAGGTGTCGCGCTCGCGCCACACCTTCTCGAAGCCGGCTTCGAAGCCCTTGGCAATCTGAAATCGATTCATTGCGATGAACATGGATGCTGCTTTCCTCAATCGTTGACGGCGGTGCCGAGCGCATTATGTAAAGGCGCCCGGTCCGCAGTTTTCGCTACCCGCCCAAGCTATGCCGGAACTCGATGCCGAAACGGCGCGGCTCGCCCCAGTACTTGGTGTTGGTGCCTGCCGGCGAAGTGCCGCCGGTCAGGTCGATGGCGGCACCGTAGTATTCTCGATCAAGCAAGTTGGAACCCCAAAGCGCTATCGAGGTCTGGCCGTTCGGCAAGGTCCAGACGATGCGTCCGTCGAGCAAGCCGTACTTGCCCTGGCGGGACGAGCGCTGGGTTTCCAGCGTGTTGTAGGTGCGTCCGCGAAATGCCCAGCCCAGTTGCGCGTTCAGGGTGCCGCCATCGCCCAAGGCGCGATGGTTGCCCACTGCGACGCTGTAGGTGACCGGGGCCAGGCGCACCACCTCGGTATCCTTCAGGTCGCGGGTGACGATGATTTCCTGGCCCGTTACGGGATCAGTCAAGTTGTCGTCCACGGTGAACTCATCGTATTCGCCGTCCAGAATTCCGAAGGAGCCGAGCGCATAGAACCCAGCCGCAAGCTCCGCCCGCAATTCGCCTTCGAAGCCGTAGAGCGTCGCCTCTTGGGCGTTGATCAAGTCGGCCGTGGGTTGTCCGTCCACCGTCCGGCCTACGGTGAGCTGCTGGTTCTCGTAGGTGTTGTGGAATGCGGTCAGGTTCAGCATGAGCCGACCGTCCATCAGCAGGGACTTCAAGCCGCCCTCCCAGTTGCTGGAAATTTCCGGGTCGAAAGGCCGCATGCGCACGTCCTGGTTGAACCCACCGCTGGAGTAGCCCCGGCTCCAGCCGCCATAGATCATCACGTTGTCGTTGATGTTGTAGCTCAAAATCGCGCGCGGCGTCGTCTCGCTGAACTTCTCCTCGACGTAGCAAGTGGTGCCGTTCACCGGCGGCGGAGTTCCCGGTGGACACCTCAAGGTCGGGTCGGGAAAGCCGATGAGGAGCGTCTCCGTGCGCGTGAACTCGCGTTTGTCCCAAGTGTGCCGCACACCCGCAGTCAACGCGAACCGGTCCATGAATCGCCAAGTGATCTCCCCGAAAAGCGCTTCGGATGAGTTGGTCGCATCAAAGATCTGATGGCGGCTGCCACCGATCTGGAAAAGCTGCTGGGCAACAATGCCGAAGGGCACTCCAGCCAAGGGGGCCAAGGGGGTGCCTGGTATCAAGGGAAAGGGGAAGCAGGAAATCGGTGACGAGGCGCAGTCGGGCAGTTGAACACCGCGAAACAGCGGCACGTCCAAATTGTTGTCCGCATCCTCCTCGAACAGGTAGCCGCCGACGGTCCAATCGACGGCATCATTGAACGCCACGCCGGAAAGGCGCAACTCTTGGCTCCACTGTTCGGCCTTGTTGTCGTCAACGCCGATGACCTCCAGATACGACGCCGTGCCGACGTTGTCCGACGCCCAACCCCAGGAGGCGTTGAAGTCCTTCAAGTCGCGGTAGGAGGAAATGGATGACAGTGTGGCGAAGCCGAGATCAACCTCCAAGTTCAAGGCCAAGCTTAAGGCATCCACATTGTTCTCAGCGGCGTCGTTCTCGCCGGATTCATACGGCTTGGTGGCATTGCAGGTGTCCTTGATCTCATCGTAAACCCCCAGCCAGTACGCAGCGCTTTGCAGACTCAGAAAGGGTGCCAGTGCTCCGTTGTCCGGGCCGCCCCATTCGCAGCTTCCCAAACCGCCGTTCTCTCGAACGTGCTGCATGTCCACGATCAGGTCGCCAAGGAAGCGGTCGTTCGGTTGCCAGCGCAGCGACAGCCGCGCCATCTGCGAGTTTTCGTCATTCCAATCCTCACCGGTGCCGGTGTTCTTGACGTAACCGTCGGACTCCCGATGCTGGACGGCCAACCGGGCGGCGAAAGTATCGCTCAGCGGGATGTTGAGCATGGCTTCTCCGGTCAGGATGCCGTCGTTGCCGACCCCGACGCCCACGGAGTAGTCAAATTCCTCCTCGGGACGATTGCTGATGACATGGATCAGGCCAGCCGTTGTGTTGCGGCCAAATAGCGTGCCTTGGGGGCCGCGCAGGACCTCGACGCGGTCGACATCCAGAAAGTCGAACACCGCGCCTTGGGAACGGCCTAGGTAAACGCCATCCACATAAATGCCGATCTTCGGGTCTTGGGTGGGCGCCCAATTCACTTGCCCAATCCCGCGAAGAAACACCTGGGCCGTGTTCTTGGCGGAGCCAGCCTGCTGGAAGTCCATGTTCGGGGTGATGCGCATCAGGTCGCGCACCTCGTCCGCAGCCCGGTCCTTGAGGTCTTGCCCCGACAGGGCGGTCACCGGAATCGGCACGTCCTGAACGTTCTCCTCCCGGCGGCGGGCGGTGACCAAGAGTTCCTCAATGATCCCTGACGCAGATTCGGCGCCTTCTCCGCTGCCTGCATCCTGAGCGACCGCGGACAAGGCGATCAAGGGCAAAACACAGGTCAGGCCACGCAGCAATTGACCGATCAGATTGCTCATATCTCCATTCCCCTTGGTTGTTTTCGCCGTTGTACCAGCAAGTCAACTTGCATTGCAATCCCGATCCGCGCAAAGGAAGTGATCCACTGGATGGCCGCTTCGGCAGGCTCAGGGCGTCAGGCGAAGGCCTTGGGCAATGTCGCTTGCCAGCCCAATCAGTGGAGTTGGGTAGATGCCGATCGCCAGCACCACAACGCCAAGCACGGCGGCAGTGGCCACGCCCGCGAAGGACGCGGGAATGGCGGGGGCGTCAGCGCCGCGCACGGTCATGGCGAAGACGATCTTCAGGTAGTAGTAGATGGAGATGGCGCTGCCGACGACCATCGCCCAGAGCAGGCCCCAGAGCTCGCCATCCACGCCTGCGGCAAACAGGTAGAACTTGGCGATGAATCCAGCAGTTAGGGGAATGCCGGCCAAGGAAAGCAGCGCTGCGGTCAAAACCGATGCCAGCACCGGGTGCCGCCAGAAGAGGCCCGAATACTCCTCGATTTGATCGCGCTCACCATCGGCCGCCGAGCTCAGTTCGCTCACCACCGCAAAGGCGGCCAAGGTCATGGCCAAGTAGCCCACGAGAAACACCAGCGCGGTTTCCACCGCCATGGGCTGGCCGGGCAGCGCGTTCAGCACCAGCAAGGCAATGAGCAGGTAGCCGACGTGAGCGATGGAGGAATAGGCCAGCAGCCGCTTGATGCTGTTCTGCAGCAAGGCGAGCACGTTGCCAATCACCATCGACAGCACCGCGATGATGGCGAACAGCATCGCCACCGATACCTGCGCCCCGCTGGAGAGATCCAGGAGCTGGGCATCCACGGCGAAGCGCAGCAGCACGGCGAAAACTGCCGCTTTGGACACGGTGGCCAAGTAGGCGGTCACCGGCGCCGGGGCACCTTGGTAAACGTCGGGCGTCCACATGTGGAACGGCACTAGGGACAGTTTGAAGGCGATGCCGATGACGAACAGGACCAAGCCTGCCGACAGCCACAGGTCGGCCCTGTCGCCCGTGGCGGCGAAAGCCGCCAACTCCGCAAATCCGAGGGCGCCAGTGGCGTGGTAGATCAGCGCCATGCCGAACAACATGATGGTCGAGCCGACCCCGGACAGCACCAAGTACTTAAGCGCCGCCTCCAACGGCGGGTGGTCCTCTTCCGGATACGCCACCATCGCGTACAGTGAAATCGAGAGAATCTCCAGCCCCAACAGCAGGGCGGCGAAGTGTTGGGCGCTGGCCAAGGTCATGGCACCTAGGGTGGCCGCAAGCAGGAGCACGTGGAATTCCTCCTGGCTCCCCGCCCGTCCTTCCAGGTAGCGGTGAGCCAGCAGGGCGGTGACTGCGCCGATGAGAATGAACAGCCCGTTGAAGAAGGCGGCGTAGGCATCCAGCATCAGCAGCGGCGTGACTGCGCGGGGGCCGGCACCAAGCCCAGGCCACAGGGCGATGAAGGCCGCGGCCAAGGACAGCAGGGTCAGCGCGAAGGCGGTGCGGTGACTGCGCCAGAAGGAAACGGCGAGCAGCACGACCATTAGCCCGCCGGTCAGGGTCAAGTGGGGAGCCAGCGCTTGGAAGTCCAAGGCCGTCACGGGTGGACTCCCAGCCCGGAAACCACGGGCGCCGATAGGTTCAGCAGGGTTTCGGGATAGATGCCCAGCCAAACCAACGCCACCATCATCAAGATCATGACGCTAAGCTCCCGAAAGCCGAAGTCGGGCATGGTCTCCACCGCTGCGTTGGGCTCGCCCTGAAAGGAGCGCTGCATCAAGGAAAGCGCATAGACCGCAGCAACGATGATGCCGATGGCGGCAGCGATGGTCAGCGGCACGTCCACCTGGAAGGCGCCAATCAGCACCATGAATTCACCGACGAAGTTGCCGAGCCCCGGCATTCCCAGTGAAGCGATGACGAAGAACAGCGCCACCGCGCCCATGCGCGGCGCCTTGAGCCAAAGGCCACCCATCTGACCCATCTCCCGGGTGTGCAAGCGCTGCTGCAGGGCGCCCGCCATCATGAACAGGGCAGCGGTGGAGAAGCCGTGGGCCACCATCTGCACGACCGCGCCCTGCACCGCCACCGTGTTCCAAGCGAAGACGCCGAGCAGCACGAAACCCATGTGGCTGATGCTGCTGTAGGCCACCAGCCGCTTGAAGTCGCTTTGGCTGAAGGCCAGGTAGCCGCCGTAGATGACGCTGGCCGCGCCTAGGAACATGGCAGGCCAGCGAAACTCCAAAGCCGCCTCGGGAAACAGCGGCACCACGAAGCGCAGCAGCCCGTAAGCGCCGGTTTTGAGCAGGATGCCGGCCAGGATCACGCTGCCGGCCGTTGGCGCCTGGGTGTGCGCATCCGGGAGCCAAGTATGGAAAGGCACCCCGGGCAGCTTGACCACAAAGGCGACGAAGAAGCCCAGCATGAGCAGGAAGGCGTAGCCGGGGTCGAGCTCAGCGTCGAGCAGGTCCGCATAGGCGAAGGTGATGACGCCGCTGGCGTCGTAGTGCAGGTAAACCAGCGTCAGGATGGCGAACAGCATCAGCAACCCGCTGATCTGGGTGAACAGGAAGAACTTCATTGCCGCGTAAGCGCGCGCCTCATGGCCCCAGATGGCGATGAGGAAGTACATCGGCACCAGCATCACTTCCCAGAACACGAAGAACAGGAACAGGTCCAGCGCGGTGAACACGCCCACCACGCCGGCCAGCGTCCACAGCAGGTTGAACTGGAAGAAGCCGGGGCTTTCGTCGATTTCGGACCATGAGGAGACGATGGCGATCAGGCCCAGAAACAGGGTCAGGGCCACCATCGCAAAGCTAAGCCCGTCCATCGCCAAGATAAGGCTGATGCCGAAGCGCGGTATCCAGGCGGCCTGCTCTTCGGTGCCCACCGGAATGGCCAGCAAGTACAGCGTGGAGGCGGCAATGACGCCCAGCGCCAGCCAGCGTGGCGCATTGCGGTGCAGCCGCTCCGACAGTGCCGCCAGTGCGCCGCCCCCGAGAAGCAACAGGATGAGACCCAAAATCTGCATCCGCTAAGCCCCGGGCACCAGGAAGACCAGAAGCAGCGCCAGGACCAAGCCGAGCGCCATGTTGGCGGCGTACCAACGCAACTGGCCGGTCTGGGAGCGCACCGTAACGGCATTGAGGCGCCGGGCAAAGGCGGCGATGAAGGTGTAGATGAAGTCCACCGCATCGGCCTTGTTGATCCGCGCCAAGAACAGGAACGGGCGCACGATCAGGCGATCATAGAGGGTGTCGAATCCCCAGCCCCCATCCCAGAAACGGGCAACGCCTTGGCCTGCCTTGGACTCCACCAGCGCTCGAACGGAAAGCTGCTTGCCGCCGAAAACCAGGTAGCCCACCAGAACCCCGAGAATGGGAATGAGCGCCGTCACCCAGACGATGGCACCCTCGTGATGGGCCGCATCAACGCCGCCGTCGGGCAGCACGGCGGCCACGGGCGCCAGCCCAAACCAGCCGCCGCCGATGGCCAGAGCCGCCAGGATCACCAGCGGCAGCCACATGTTGACGCCGGAATGGTCATGGGGTTCGGTGCGCATTTCGCCAAAGAAGGTGATGAAGATCATCCGGGCGGTGTAGAGCGAGGTCATGAACGCCGCCAACGCCGCCAAGCCCCAGAACCAAGCGCCGCCATACCCATAGTCGAAGCTGGTCAGCAGGATGATGTCCTTGCTGTAGAAGCCGGAGGTGAGCGGCAGCGCCGCCAAGGCCGCCGAGCCGATCACCATGCTCCAGAAGGGCACCGGCAGACGCCGCCACAGGCCGCCCATCTTGAAGATGTCCTGTTCGTGGTGCAGGGCCAGAATGACCGAGCCGGCGGAGAGGAACAGCAGGGCCTTGAAAAACGCGTGGGTCATCAGGTGAAAGATCGCCGCCGACCAGGCACCAACGCCCAGGGCGAGAAACATGTAGCCGATCTGGCTCATGGTCGAATAGGCCAGAATGCGCTTGATGTCGCGCTGGGTCAGCGCGGTGAAGGAGGCAATGAACAGGGTGACCAAGCCGACCAGGGCGACGGCGAACTGGGCGTCCGAGGAGAGCAGGAAGAGATCATGGGTGCGGGCGATCAGGTATACGCCGGCGGTGACCATGGTGGCGGCGTGGATCAAGGCGCTGACCGGGGTGGGGCCGGCCATGGCGTCCGGCAGCCAGGTTTGCAGCGGCACCTGGGCGGATTTGCCCACCGCGCCGCCGAGCAGCAGCAGCGCGATAACTGTGCAGAGCGTGGAGCCGTCCGGCCAGGCTAGGGTTGCGGCGCCCATGGCCGCCTGAATGTCCAAGGTGCCCAGCTCCCGGAACAGCAGGAACAGGCCCACGGCCATGAAGGTGTCGCCCACCCGGGTCACCACGAATGCCTTGCGGGCCGCATAGCCGTTGGCCGAGTCTTGGTGGAAGAAGCCGATCAGCAAGTAGCTGCACAGCCCCACTCCCTCCCAACCGAGGAACAGCGTCAGTAGGTTGTCGCCCAGCACCAGCATCAGCATGGCGAACACGAACAGGTTCATGTAGGCGAAGAAGCGGCTGTAGCCCTCCTCGTCCGCCATGTAGCCGGTGGCGTACAGGTGGATTAGGAAGCCGACGCCGGTGATGACGCCAACCATGACCAGCGACAGGCCATCCAGGTACAGGCCGATGGCCACCTCGAAAGGCCCCGCCGCCATCCAGGTCCAGAGATGCTCAGCTTGGGGTACGCCGCCCTGCTCCATGAAGTCGAGGCCGGCAAACAGCGCCACCAAGGCGGAAAGCCCCACAGAGCCGGCGCCGATGAAGGCCACCGCTCGGTTCGGCAGCCGTCCCTCGGTGATGAATAGGATCAGAAACCCCACTAGGGGCAGCGCTGGGATCAACCACAGACCGTCCATCGCCCTACCCTGCCAACTCGCTGGCGGCGTCGATGTCCAGGTTGTCGAAGCGGCGCTGCAGTTGCAGCACGAGGCCGAGCCCCACCGCCACTTCGGCGGCGGCCAAGGCCAGTATCAGCATGTACATGATCTGCCCGTCGGCTTCCGCCCAGCGGGCGCCGGCGGCGATGAAGGCCAGCCCACAGGCGTTCATCATGATTTCCAGCGACATGAGCAGGAAGATGACGTTGCGCCGAACGAGCACGCCCACCAAGCCAATGGTGAACAGCGCCGCCGCGAGCACCAACACGTGCTCGATGGGCACGCTGACCGCGGTCATTCGATTTCCTCCCGCCGTGCCCGCATGTAGCGCCGGCCAAGGTGGAAGGCCCCCACCAACGCGGCGAGCAGCAGAATGGACGCCAGTTCCACGGCGAGCAAATAGGGTCCGAACAGCTCGATGCCGACTTCCTTGGGCGATACGCCTTTGCCCGACGTCACGACTTCCGTGCCGACGATCAAGTAGAGCAGTTCCAGCAACAGCACCGCGGCGAAAATGCCCGGCCCGATCCACATTTTCGGCGCCAGCCAGCGCCGCTCCTGCGCAACGGTTTCCCGGCCCAAGTTCAGCATCATCACCACGAACAGGAACAGCACCATGATGGCGCCCGCGTAGATGACGATTTCCAGGGCGGCCGCAAAGGGCGCGCCGAGCAGGAAGAAGATCAGCGCCACGGCCAGCAGCGAGATGATGAGGTAGATCAGCGCATGGGAGGCGTTGGTGCGGGTCACGGTCAGTACCGTGGCCGACAGCGACACCAGCGCCGCCAAGTAGAACAAGGCGAGTTCAAGGCTCACGGCAGCAGCTCGCGCACGTCCAGCGGCGGCAATTCCTTTTGCGCCTCGCCCTTGTCCTTGCCGTGTATGGTCTTGCCGGCCACCTGCCAGAAGGAGTAGTCCGGGTACTTGCCGACGCCGTCGATCAGCAGGTGCTCCTTTTCATAGACCATGTTGTCGCGGCTGTACTCGGCCAGCTCGAAGTCCGGCGTGAGCTGGATGGCGTAGGTCGGGCAGGCCTCCTCGCACATGCCGCACATGATGCAGCGCGAGAAGTTGATGCGGAAGAAATCGGGATACCAGCGGCCATCCTCGCCTTGGGTCTTCTGCAGCGCGATGCAGTCCACCGGGCAGGCCACGGCGCACAGGTTGCAGGCCACGCAGCGCTCCTCCCCGTCCGGGTCCCGGGTGAGCACGATGCGCCCTCGGTAGCGTGGCGCCAAGTAGGGCATCTCCTCCGGGTACTGCACGGTCTCGTTACGTGAAAAGGTGTGCTGAAGCACCGTCCACAGGGTTCTCAGATGGCTCCACATAGCGCGTTACGCCCCCTGTTGCAGCAGCGCGATGGCGCCGGTGGCCAGCAGGTTGACCAAGGTGATGGGCAGCAGCACCTTCCAGCCCAGGGACATGAGTTGGTCGTAGCGCGGCCGCGGAATGGCCGCCCGCAGCAGGATGAAGCTGCAGACGAAGAAGGCCGTCTTGAGCGTGAACCAGACGATGGGAGGCAGGAAGGCCGGCCCCAGCCAGCCGCCGAAGAACAGCGTCACGATCATGGCGGAGGAGAGAATCACGCCGATGTACTCCCCCACCATGATGAGGCCGAACTTCATCGACGAGTACTCGGTATGGAACCCGGCGGCGAGTTCATGCTCCGCCTCCGGCAGGTCGAACGGCAGGCGATGGGTCTCCGCCAACCCGGCGATGAAGAAGACGATGAAGCCGAGCACCTGGGGAAAGACGAACCACATCCCCTCCTCCTGGGCTTTCACGATTTCGCTCAAGCTGAAGGAGCCGCTCAGCAGCACGACGCCCATGATTGACAGCCCCATGAACACTTCGTAGGTGACCATCTGCGCCCCGGTGCGCAGGCCGCCGAGCAGGGAGTACTTGTTGTTGCTGGCCAGCCCGCCGAGTAGCACCCCATAGACGGTCACTGCGGTCATGGCCAGGAAGAACAGCACACCGATGTTCAGGTCGACCACCGCCAGCCCCGGGCCGAAGGGCACCACCACGAAGCCCATCAACATGCCTGCGGCGATGGCGGCCGGCGCTAGGGTGAACACCACCCGGTCGGCGAACGGCGGCACCCAGTCGTCCTTGGTGAACAGCTTGATGACGTCGGCGACGATTTGCAGTATGCCGAAGGGTCCCAGTCGGTTGGGCCCCAGCCGGTCTTGCCAGAAACCCAGCAGCCGCCGTTCCCACCAGACCAGCAGCCCGGCAGCGGCAAGCGCCCCGCCGAGCACCGGCACGATCATGATGAAGCCGTATTCAATGCCTAGGAAAGTGTTGGGTTCCACGGTGTCCGCCCTAGCCCCTGGCGATGACTTCCGGTGCCCGGCGCGGCTTGAAGTCCGGGTCGGGCGACAGTTCCGCACCGCCCGCGGGCAGCACTTGGGCGCCATCGAGCATGCCGAGCACGATCCCGGCGCAGCCTTTCGCCATATCAGGTTCCAAGCGCACGGCCATTGACCCCGCCCCGGCGATTCGCGCGCCCTGGCCATCCACCAAGCCCAGCGCATCGGCATCATCAGGGTGCAAAACCACCTCTGCGCCCGTACTGCGCTCGACGATGGGCGGTGAATGGGCGGACAGTTCGTCGGAGCCGAACACATGGTGCAGCGGCACCCACTGCAATCCGGCGGAGTCGAAGGTGGGCGGCTCGCGGTACTTGGTGGCCAAAGCCTCTGCCGGGCTGGGCTCGGGCTCGATCAGCCGCACGCCCACGTCGCCGCCTTGCAGCGGCCCCGCCACCTCCTGCTGGAACTTGAACACGGACTGGTTGGAATTCCATCCGGGCGACCACACATAGGGAATCAGAGCGGCCACCTCGCCGCCATTCTGGCCTTCCATGGAATAGGAGAAGGGCGTCTGCTCGTCCACGGTGGGCTTCGGCTCATGGACGCTGATGTGGGCGTCCATGGCGGTCCGTCCACTGGCGCGATGGGTCATGCGCGGGATGCGTTGGCCCGCGCCGTTGCGATGGGCGGCATCCGGCGCGGTACGCACGACGCCTTCCAGATGCGGGTTGCCATCCGCGCAAGCCCGCGCCACGTCATCAACGTGCTGCCAGCGCAAGTCGTTGCGGCCGGCCGTTATGGCGGCGTTGGCCAGCCATCGCCAAGCTGGGGCCACATCCTGTTGCGGTTCAAAGACTTGGTAGAAGCGCTGGGCGCGTCCTTCGTGATTGACGAAGGTGCCGGTGCTTTCCGCATAGCTGGCGGCGGGCAACGCCAAGGTCGCGGTCTCCGCGGTGGCGGTTTCGAGCACGTCGAGCACCACCACGTCGGCGGCATTGGCCAAGGCTCGATCGGCGGCCTCTCCGTCCAACCGCCGGTGCAGATCGTTTTCCAAGATAACGACGCTGTCGGCTGCGCCTTCAGCCAGGCGCTTAAGAGCGTCCTCGAGGGTCAATTCGCCGCCGAGCATTGCGGCACCGAGACTGTTGGCCTCCCGTCCCGCCAACAACAGGCCAGCGTCCTTGCCCTGCCCCTGCAGTGCCCAGGCCACGTTGGCCGCGGCTTGCAGCACTGCCGCCGACCCACAGGCGGTGCCGGAGACGATCAGCGGACGCTCAGCCTCGCTGAGCGCCGCGACTGCTTGCGCCACGAAGCCGGCATCCGCGCCCTCGGCTTGGGCAAAGCGGCCGTCAATGCCGTGGGCGATGGCGAAGCCGGCAGCAGCGACATCCTGGGGCGCTGCCCGCAACGTTCCCGCCGCCAAGTCGTCGATGCGGGTGGGGGCGGGCGTGGCGATGAAAAACGGGCTTTTCGCATGCTGCGCATGGCCGCGCACGCCGGCGTCCTGCCACAGCGGGATGCCGGCGTCGGCAGCCATGTCCAAGGGCTTGTTGTTTACGCTCTGGCGCAAAGCCAGGGCCATGCGCGGCGCGGTGTTGGCCACGTCCTCGCCGAGCACCAGCACGGCGTCTGCGGACTCCGCTTCGACGGTCGTGGCGATGCGCGCGCCGCCGGCTTGGTAGATGGACAGCATGAGCTGATCGAGCGCCGCCTCGCCGGCGGCGACGCCGGTGCTGAAATTCTCATCCCCCACCAGCGCCTTGAGGGCAAAGTTGCTTTCCAGCGAGGCGCGGGGCGAGCCAATGCCCAACACCCGGCCGCGGCCCAGAACCGCCGCCACTCGTTCGGTGGCCGCCGCCGCGTCCAAACCCTCAAACACGCCATCCCCGGCCTTGGCGCCGGCTTGGCGCAAGCGGGCTGGGCTGTTGACGAAGTGGCCGCCGAAGCGGCCCCGGTCGCAGAGGAAGTAGCCGTTGACATCGGGGTGGTAGCGGTTGTGCACCCGCTTCAGCGACCCGTAGCGCTCGCCGGGCAGCGTGTTGCAGCCGACCGCGCAGCCGGGGCAGACCGAGGGCGCCGACTGCAGATCCCACTTGCGGGTGTAGGTTTCGCTGAAAGGCTTGTCGGTGAAGACGCCGGTCGGGCAGACTTCGACCAAGTTGCCGGCAAACTCGTTTTCCAGCACGCCGTCCGATTCGCGGCCAAAGAACATGCGCGAACGGGAGCCGAAGGCCTGCAAGTCGCGTCCGCCCGCGTAGTCCTGGTAGTAGCGAACGCAGCGGTAGCAGGTGATGCAGCGGTTCATCTCATGGCCGATGAAGGGGCCGAGGTACTGGTTGCGGAAGGTGCGCTTGGGGCCCCCATAGCGGCGGCTGGTGTGCCCGGTCATCACCGTCATGTCTTGAAGATGGCACTCGCCGCCCTCTTCGCACACCGGACAGTCGTGGGGATGGTTCTCCATCAGCCACTCGATCACCTGCTTGCGGAAATCAGCGGCAAAGTCCGCGTCGATGGAGATCCGCATGCCGTCCTGCACGTTCACCATGCAGGCCATCTGCAGGCGGCCGCGCTCATCGTCCGCATCGGCAAACTGAATGACGGCGCACAGCCGGCAGGAGCCGACCGAGCCCATGGCCGGGTGCCAGCAGAAGTAAGGGAGGTCCAAGTGTTCGGACAGCACCGCCTGCAGCAGATTTTGGCCAGCGGTTAGCTCGTAGTCCTTGCCGTCTATGTTGACGCGGGCCATATCGGCGTTAGTCCTCAGCACTCATTTCTTCGATCCAGCAACACAGCCCAACGGCCCCTAAAGGAGGCAGTTTCCATCGGTTCCATGGAAGTGTGGCGGGAGGTGTCAAAAAACGCCGCCACCATACAGGCCATCGCGCCTTGGAGCAATAGTTTGGGGTTCAGAGCACGCTCGACTCGTGATCCTTCCAGTACGGCACCCGCAATTCGCGCTTGAGGATTTTGCCGGATCCCGTTTTCGGGATTTCATCGACGAAGGACACCGAACGCGGAACCTTGTAGCCCGCCAGGTGCTCCCTGGCGTAGGCGGTTACTCCGTCGGTGTCGAGCCCCGATCCGGGCCGGGCCACCACCACCGCGTGGACGCTTTCGCCCCACTCCTCGCTGGGGATGCCGAACACCGCGGCCTCCTGCACGTCGCCGTGCAGTTCTAGGGCATGTTCGATCTCAGCGGGATAGATGTTGACGCCGCCGGAGATGATCATGTCCTTCTTGCGGTCGCAGATGAAGTAGAAGCCGTCCTCGTCAAAGTAGGCGATGTCGCCCACTGTCTGCCAGCCATCGCGCCGGTCGGCGAGAAACTTGTCGCGGGCCTTGTAGTAGGTGCTGAACATGGCGGCGGAGCGGATGAACAGCTCGCCGGGCTGGCGCGGCTCCGACACCACGCTGCCGTCCTCCGCGTACAGGCGGATGTCCACGCCCGGCGCGGGCTTTCCGCAGGAACCGGGCTTGCTGCGCTGGAACTCCGGGGTAAGTATGGTGTTCACGCCCAGTTCCGTTGAGCCGTACACTTCGAACAGGGACCGTTCCGGGAAACGCTCCAAGTAGTCCAGCTTCAAGGCGTAGGACCAGGGCGCAGCGTTGGCGATGGTGATGCGCAGGCGGCTGCGGTCGTACTTCGCCAGCACCTCGTCAGGCAGTTGGCAGATGCGCCGCACCGGCGTCGGCGCGGCAAAGGTGGCGGTGACGGCGTACTTGTCCAGCAGGCGCAGCCAATCCTCGGCGTCGAAGGCCCGCTGCAGCACGGACGTATTGCCCAATGACAGCGCCAGCGCCAAAAAACCGCCGGGGCCGGAGTGGTATATGGGACCGGTGGCGAGGTAAACATCGTCCGAACGCCAGCCGTAGAGCGCAACCATCTGGGCGCCCTGCTCCGGGTCCCCGGCACCGGTGCGCACCGCGCCCTTCGGATTGCCAGTGGTTCCCGAGGTGTAGATCATGGTGCCGGTCTCGGCTGGGTTCGCCTCCACGTCCACCGGCCCGGCATCCACGCCGTCCAGCAGCCCAGCCAGCTCAAGCTGACCCTCGCCCGCCACGCCGTCGAAGATCATGACTGCCGCGACCTGCGGCGTTTGCGGGCGAATGCGTTCGAACAACGCCGCATAAGGTGAATCGGCCAAGACGATCTTGGCATCGGAATTATGGGTGACGTAGGCCGCCTCCTCGGCGGTGAGCCGGTAGTTCAGCGGCACCGAGATGGCTCCCGCCTTGCGCGCCGCATGCCCGCAGGCCACCGGCCACATCGAATTCTGGCCGCACCAGAGCACCTTGTCCCCCGGTTCGACGCCGTGCGCCATGAACACGCGCGCCAGCCGGTTGGCGTTGGCCTCCAACTCGGCAAAACTCCACTGAAGAACTGTGCCGTCCGGCCGGTCATCGATGAGCGCGGGCTTGTCGCCCAACTGGGCGGCCAACTCGGTCAGCATGTCCGGCATGGTGTCGTTCCCCCAACGGCTTGCCAAAGGCGGCGCGCCTTATCCGATGTGTTGACTATTCCCTACCCCTACCGTCGATAGGGGCACTCACCGGTTCGGATGTGCTCCTCAAAATCCTCCCGGAAGTGCTTCAGCGCGCTGGCCAGCGGCTCGATGGCGCCTGGCGCGTGCAGGCAGAAGGTGTTGGTGACGCCGCCGATGAATTGGGCGTTGCGGTCCAGCAGTTCCAAGTCTCCGGGTTGGCCGCGGCCTTCCTCGATGTCGGTCAGCAACTGCTCCACCCAAGGCAGGCCTTCCCGGCAGGGGGTGCAGAAGCCGCAGGACTCTTGGGCGAAGAAGTGCTCAAGGTTGCGGCACATGTCCACCGGGCAGATGGAATCGTCCATCAGGATCATGGTACCGGTGCCCATGCGGCTGCCGGCTGCTTGGATGGTGCCGTAGTCCATGGCGAGGTCGAAGTGCTGTTCGACCAGGAAATCGGTGGATGCGCCGCCGGGCAGCAGGCCGCGCAGCTTGTAGCCGTCCTGCATGCCGCCGGCGTGGACGTCGATGATCTCGCGGATGGGAGTGCCGATGGGCAGTTCCCATAGGCCGGGCTTGTTGACGCGGCCGGATACGCCGTAGAGCTTGGTGCCGGCATCGTCGCCGAGCCCAAGATCCTGGTACCACTCGACGCCGTTGCGCAGGATGCTGGGCACGTTGCAGAAGGTTTCGACGTTGTTGACGATGGTGGGCCGCCCCCAAGCGCCGCTGGCGGGTGGAAACGGCGGCTTGGTGCGCGGCTGCGCCCGCTTGCCCTCCAAGGCGTTCAGCAGGGCGGTCTCCTCGCCGCAGATGTAGCGGCCGGCGCTGCGGTGGATGCGCAGGTCGAAATCGAAGCCGCTGCCGAGGATGTTTTGGCCGAGGTAGCCCCGGGCCTTGGCATCGTCGATCGCCTTTTGCAGTTGGCGGTAGGGCTCATGGTACTCGCCGCGCAGAAAGACGTAGCCTTGGGCCGCGCCGATGGCGTAGGCGCCGATGATCATGCCTTCCACCAGCAGGTGCGGGTTGTACTCCAGGAGGTAGCGGTCCTTGAAGGTGCCCGGCTCCATCTCGTCGCCGTTGCAGACGAGGTACTTCAGGCCACCGTCCGATGCCTCGCCCTGGGGTACGAAGCTCCACTTGAGCCCCGTCGGGAACCCAGCCCCGCCTCGCCCCCGGAGATTGGCGTCCTTGACCAACGCTATGACCTCCGCAGGCGTCATGCCGGTCAGCGCCTGGCGGGCGCCCGCATAGCCCTCGTGGGCTTCGTAAGCGCCTAGGTCCACCAATCCGCCTACTTCCTCAACGATGCCAATCAGGGGGCGCTCACCGCTGGCCACTACTCGAACCTCCCAAAAATGCCATCGAGTTGCTCGGCATCCACGTTCTCGATGAGTTCATCGCCGATCATCATCGTTGGCGCCTTGTCGCAGGCGCCCAAGCAGACGATGGGCAGCAACGTGAAACGGCCGTCCGCCGTGGTTTGGCCCAGGCCGATGCCGAGATGCGCTTCTATGCGCTTGAGCAGGGAATCGGCACCCATGACGTAGCAGGAGACGCTGTCGCACACCATCACCACGTGCCGTCCTACCGGCTTGCGGAAGATCAGGTTGTAGAAGGTGGCGATGCTGTCGAGATTCTCCACCGACATGCCGAGCAGATGGGCGATGGCGCTTAAGCTTTCGTCGGATACCCAGCCCCGATGGCGCTGGACGATCATCATGGCGTCGATGGCCGCGGACTTTCGATCCGGCAGATGGGCGCACTCGGCTTCGATCTCGCGCACCTCCTCGTCGGAAAGGACGGGGATCAGGGCCGGCTCGCTCATCGGTCCACGTCCGCCATGACGAAGTCGATGCTGGCGATGATGGCGATCAGGTCGGCGATCATGAAGCCGCGCGAAATGAGCGGAATCATCTGCAGGTGCGGAAACGAGGGGGTGCGGATTCGGGTGCGGTAGGACATGGTGCCGCCGTCCGAGGTCAAGTAGTAGGAATTCCAGCCCTTGGTGGCTTCGATCATGGCACTGCACTCCGATGGCGGGATCACCGGCCCCCAACTCACGTTCAGGAAGTGCTGGATCAGGGTTTCGATGTCCTGCATGGTCCGCTCTTTGGGCGGCGGCGTGGTCTGCGGATGGTCGGCCTTGTAGGGGCCGGCGGGCATGTTGTCCAGGCATTGGCGGATGATGTGCAGGCTCTGGCGGATTTCCTCCACCCGCACCACGCAGCGGTCGTAGCAATCGCCGTTGGCGGCCAAGGGCACTTCAAAGTCGAATTGGTCGTAGCCGCCGTAGGGGCGCTGCTTGCGCAGGTCCCAGTCGAGGCCAGTGGCGCGCATGCCGGGGCCGGTGATGCCCCACTCGACGGCCTCCGCGCTGTTGTACTGGCCGATGCCGATGGTGCGCCGCTTGAGGATGCCGTTCTTCGTTGCCATCTTGTCGTAGTGGTCCACGCGGGCAGGCATGTAGTCCACGAAGTCGCGCACCATCGTGTCCCAGCCTTCCGGCAGGTCCTGGCCGACGCCGCCAATGCGGAACCAGGACGGATGCATGCGCCCGCCAGTGATGGCCTCGACGATGCTGAACAACCGTTCCCGGTCGGCGAACATGTAGAACACCGGCGACATTTGGCCGACATCCTGGGCGAAGGTGCCAAAAAACAGCAGGTGGCTGGCGATGCGGAAGAATTCCGACATCATGATGCGGATCACCTTGGCCCGATCCGGCACCTCGATGCCGGCCATCTTCTCGACCGCCATCACGTAGGGCAGGTTGTTCATCACCCCGCCGAGGTAGTCCACCCGGTCAGTGTAGGGGATGTAGGTGTGCCAGGACTGCCGCTCGCCCATCTTCTCGGCGCCCCGGTGGTGGTAGCCGATGTCCGGCACCGCATCGACCACGACCTCGCCGTCAAGCTGCAAGGCAATGCGGAACACGCCGTGAACGCTGGGGTGGTTGGGGCCCAAGTTCAAGAACATGAAGTCCGTGTGCTTGGCGCCGCGGGACATGCCCCACTCCTCGGGCTTGAAGCGCAGGCTCTCCTGCTGGGCGTCAAGCAACTCGTCGGTCATGCGGAAGGGGTCCATCTCCGTGGCGCGGGCCGGATGCTCCTTGCGCAGCGGATGCCCTTCCCACAGGGCCGGCGTGAGAATGCGGTAAAGGTTCGGATGGCCTTCGAAGTTGACCCCGAACATGTCGTAGGCCTCGCGCTCGTACCAATTGGCAGCCGGCCAAACGGGGGTGAGGCTCGGCAGGTTGCTGTCACCCTCCGGCAGCGCCACCTTGATGCGCAGATCCGAATTCTTCGCCAAGGAAATCAGGTGGTAGAACACCGTGAAGTCGGCGTCCGGCAAGCCATCCCGATTGCTGCGGACGCGTTCGTCCACGGCGGAAAGGTCAAACAGCAGGGGGTAGTCGTCCTTCAGCCCCCGCATGACCTCCAGCAGGCGATTGCGGGGCACCCACAGGTTGGGGATGCCGTCCGCGGTCTCTTGGAGCCGAATGTCGTCGCCCAAGCGCTGCCGCAGCGCCTCCAGTTCACCTAAAGGCTCATCGGCGGCGGTATCGGGCGCCGGCTGTTCAGCAACTTCCGCCATCAGTGGCGCTTGCCGGTGCCCGGACGGCCCGGAGTGGCGGGCGACGGAACCTTGGCCCGCAACAGTTCTTTCGAGAGAGGTGCGTCGCCCACGTGGGCGGGTTCCTCAAGTTCGGTGACGCGCATCCGATCCGGCGTTCGGGCATCGCGCTGGCTTGGCTGGTACTTGCTGACCTCGCCGTCCTCGCCCACGATCCAGCTATAGGGGCGGGGCCGCGCCTTGACCGCTTCCTGCAATAGCGTCAGCCCCTGCATCAAGGCCTCCGGGCGCGGCGGGCAGCCGGGCACGTAAACGTCCACCGGCAGGAACTTGTCCACCCCCTGCACCACGCTGTAGATGTCGAACATGCCCCCGGAATTGGCGCAGGAGCCCATGGAAATGACCCACTTCGGCTCCAGCAGTTGATCGTAGAGGTGCTGCACCACGGGGGCCATCTTGCGGAACACGGTGCCGGCGATGACGATCAAGTCCGCTTGGCGCGGCGTCGCCCGAATCACTTCCGCGCCAAAGCGGGCCATGTCATGGCGGGAGGTGAGCGCGGTGGCCATTTCCACGTAGCAGCAGGAAAGGCCGAAGTTGAACGGCCACAGCGAATGAGCCCGTCCCCAGGCGACCAAGTCGTCCAGCTTGGCGGTAAGGAAGCCTTTGGCCACCTGCTCCTGGTACACCGCTTCCGCCGATTCCATCGGCTCATCGACCTCCGCCTTGACCAAGCGCCACTCCATCTCAGGCAGCCTCCCCTTGCGCCGCGCCCGCAGGCGCTTCAACCGCGTAGCGGCCACGCTTTTGCCGGTGCTTGAGGCCCCAGTCCAGCGCCCCGGTGCGCCATTCATAAACCAAGGCAACCAGGAGAATGACGATGAACACTGACGCGCCCAAGTAGCCGCGCCAACCGAGTTCGAAGAACGCCACCGCCCAGCCAAAGATGAAGATGGTCTCCAGGTCGAAGATGACGAAGAACATGGCGATCAGGTAGAACTCGATGGACAGCCGCGTCTGCTCGGCGGCGCCCACCGGCACGATGCCGGATTCAAAAGGCATGTCGGTGGCCTTGCGCTTGCGGGTGCGGGCGCCAAGCAGCCAGGAGCCGCCGATGGACGCGACGACGACCACCCCAACCCCCAGGGCGTAGAGGACCACCGGCCACAAATTCTGGCTTTGAACGGCAGCGCTGGCGATGTCGGCTTCCGGGCCCATGCTGTCCTCATTGATGTTCTTGAGGCCGCACTTGCGGCATGCCGCCGGACCGCCAATCGAGGCGAACGGACGGTGCGGCGAAGCGAGGCGTCGATCAGGCGCGAACGATAATGGCGGACTGGCCTGCGCGCAAGGGGTTAGTCGGCCACTCGGACGAGTTGGACGCCGAAATTGTCACCACGGAACAGCCGCATCAGGGCTTCCGGGGCGTTTTCCAGGCCTTCGAGCACGTCCTCGCGGTAGATCAAGTCGCCGGCATCGATCAACGCCGCCAGCCGGGCGTGCGCTTCGGCGAAGCGGTCCGCGAAGTTGAACACGTAAAAGCCGGCCATTTCAGCTTGCTTGTAAACCAAGTTGAAGTAGTTTTTCGGGCCGTACCAGTCGAGATCATGGTTGTACTGGGAAGTGCCGCCGCACAGCACCACGCGGGCACCCTGGGTGATCCGCGCCAAGGCCGCATCCAGGGTCTCCCCGCCCACGTTGTCGAAGTAGATGTCGATGCCGTCCGGACAGGTCTCGTCCAAGCGCTCGCTCAAGTTCTCCCCTTTGTAGTCGATGGCGGCGGCACAGCCGAGCTCCTTGACCAGCCAGTCGCACTTCGCCGGGCCACCGGCGATGCCCACCACCCGGCAACCCTGCAGGCGCCCGAGCTGGCAGAGGATGGCACCGACGCTGCCCGCCGCCGTGGAGACCACCAGGGTATCCCCCGGACGCGGCTTGCAATACTCCGTCATCCCGAAATAGGCGGTGGCCCCACCACCGCCCAACACGTGCAGCAACGTGCTCTCCGGATGGCCGGGAGGAGCTTGAACCTTACGCACCGGGCGGCGGCGAACCCCATCGGAGATCGCGAATTCCTGCCAGCCGAGATCGCCGAGGACCAGATCGCCGGAAGCGAATTCCGCATGCTTCGATTCGACGACTTCCGCCAGCCCGGTGCCGCGCATGGTGGCGCCGATGGGAATGGGCCGACGGGCGATGCCGCCGGACACCAGCGCCATCCGTGCCGGCGGACTGACCGTCAAGTAGCGCGTCTTGAGCAACATCGCGCCGTCTGGAAGCTCGGGGACGGGCGCCTCCTGAAGCTCGAAGTTGCCCGCCGTTGTTTCGGCTTCCGGACGGGACGCGACCACCCATTTGCGGTTGATGGCGCCCGCTCCCATGTCCGCTACAGTTCCCAAGCCAGTTCCACGCCCCACATGCGCGGCGGGCTGACGTTGCGGTAGTCGAACAGCGGCGGCACGATGGTGCGCGAAACCACGTAAATCTCGTCGGTCAGGTTGATGCCGAAGAGGCTGACGCGATAGCGGTCGCCCGGGGACTCGTAATTGATGCTGGCGTTCAGCAATTCCACGGAATTGCGATGGCTGAGTTCCAGATGATCAATGAAGAGATCGTCCACGTAGGTGTAGGTGGCGTTGAAGACCACCGTCCCACCGTTGGCAAGGCTGTGGGTGTAGGTGCCGCCGATCGATGCGTTGAACTTCGGCGCAAGCTGTAGATCGAAGCCGGAGTTGTCCTCGTCGACGATGTAGGCATCGGGGCCGTCCGGATACTCGATGGCGAGCACCACCTCGCCACCGCAATCGGAAGTGGGCGGCGCATCGTAGAGCTGCGCCCCGTTGATGTCGGCGCAGAATTCCTTGTACTTGGTGTCCAGAATGCCCGCCATCAAGTCGAGCCGGAACTCCGGCGTCACCCAAGCGGAAACCTCCAGCTCGATGCCCTGCATCTCCGCCCTGGCGGCATTGTCCGTCACCGTCTCCTGGGGGTTGGTGGCGCCCGGCGGCAAGGGCACCAAGCGCGTGCGCTGCAGCCCCTTGATCTCGGACAGGAACAGCGCCAGGTTGGTGCGCACCCGGTTGTCCGCGAGGTCGGCCTTCAGGCCCAGCTCGAAGCCGTCCACCTTTTCCGGGTCGAATGAGCGGTTGCAGGTGGCTTGCTGGCCGCAGCGGCCGTTGAAGCCCCCGCTCTTGAAGCCCCGCTGGTAGGTGGCATAGGTCATGACATCCGGCGTGATCTGGTAGCGCAGCCCGAATTTGGGTCCGGCGTCGTCCCAGGAACGGGAATAGTCCTGCCTAGGCCCGGTGTTGGGATAGACGGCGAAGGTCTGCTGGTAGAAATCCTTCTTCTCGTCGGTGTAACGCCCGCCGACGGTCACCGTCAACTGCTCGGTGAGGTCGTAGTTCAGTTCGCCGAACACCGACCAAGTTTCGTGCTCCTGGCCGGTGATGCTGTACAGCGGAATCACGAAGGCATTGGGATTGGGGGGCGAGAGCCGGTCGGAGCCGATGCCGGTGCGCCGTTCAAGGTCGTACTCCTGGTTCAGGTAGAAAACGCCGCCGATGAAGTCGAACCGGTCAAAACCGGTGGAGGCGAAGCGCAGTTCGGTGGAGTACTGCTGGTGCGGCTGGCGCCGGTCCACCAGGAACATGTCGTAGGCCCCCACGCCGTCCGCATCATAGACCCAGGTTTCGTCCGTATCGCGGAAGTTGCTCAGCCAAGTGATGGTGCCCTTGTCCAGCTCCCAGTTGAATTCCTTGGTGATGGAGTAGATGTCGATGTCCACGAAGCCGGGCTCGATGACGTCGGCGTCATAGTCGTCCCGCTTGGGGGCATCGCCGAAGGGTACGCCGCAGTAGCCGTGATTGCTGCACAGCGAGCGGTTTGGGCCGGAGTAGTTCTTCTGCGGGCGTATTTGGGACTTGTCCTGATGCCATTCGCCGATGAAGGTCAGGTCCATGGTGTCGCTCAGGATGAACTGAATCGACGGCCGCAGCGTCAGCTTGTCGTCCTTGCCGATGTCGCGCGAGGAGCTGTTGGCGGTGATGGCGCTGTTGTAGAAGCCGTCGGTGTTCAGCGAAAAGCCCGCCAAGCGCGCGTTGACCTTGCCTTCCACCAGCGGCACGTTGATGGCCGCGCGCACGTCAGTGCGGCCGTAGTTGCCGATGGTCACCTTGCCGGAGGTCTCGAACTCGTCGGTCGGGCGCTTCGTTCTGAGCTGGATGGCGCCCGCGGTGGTGTTCCTGCCGAACAGGGTGCCCTGGGGCCCGCGCAGCACCTCGAGCTGCTCCACGTCGAACATGTCGAGGTTGTTCATCACCGGACGGGTGTAGTAGATGCCGTCCACCATGACGGCCACCGGCGGGTCGAGCGTGGAGTCAACGTCCGTCAGGGCATAGCCGCGCACGGAGAGATACAGCACGTTGCTCAGGAGGCCGTTGTTGATGTTCACGTTCGGGGCCGGAAAGGGCATCGCGGCCAGGTTCGGCGAGAACGTCAGGTCAATCTGGTCCGACGTGATCACCGACACCGCCACCGGCGTCTCCTGCAGCGGCTCCTCCCGCTTGCGGGCGATGACCACCACTTCCTCCAGAGTGCCGCGGGCTTCGACCGCCGCATCGTCGCCGGTGGCGGCCAGCGTTTGCTGGCTAAACAGGAACAGCGCCAGCCCCGGCAACGCGGCTAGCGTTCGCATTATGATCTTCATGTTTTTCCCCTTTTCAGTTACAGCCCACGAACTTGTGTGCCGTCACCGGCCCAAGTTCACAGAGCGTGGTTATCAAATCTGGATTCGAGGCGAACGGCGGTACTCTCCACCGCCCAGTCGCACCCGTATGGTGCATTGATTGCCCGGTCACTGCAAGCTACGGGAACTCATCATCGTGCTCGCCGATCAGCGGCGCGCGCCGGTTTGGCGGCCGTTGTCCGTCAACTCGAAAGGGGCTCGACAGCATGCGCAAGCCGCCTTCGCGTTGGGGGTGGTCGACACGGTTGAGCATCCCCACCTCCTCGGCGAACGGGTTGTCCAGCGCCGCGGCGATGCCGTTCACCGGCGCCACGGGCACCAAGCCCGCCAGCAGCGCCATCCAGTGGGCGCTCGGCGCGGTCTCCAGCGTTTGCTCAATCTCCGCCTGCAGCGCGTCCCGATGGGCCAGGCGGGAAGGCGGGTCAATGAAGCGCTCGTCCGCCGGCAGGTCAGGGCGCTGCACCGCTTCGCAGAACAAGTTCCAGAACTTCGGCGTCTGGCACATGACGAACAGCCAGCCGTCCTGGGTGCGGAACAGCTGGCTGGGCACGATGCTCGGATGGGAAGACCGCGGCAGGCGTTCGGTGCGCAGGCCCTCGTTGAGATACCAAACCGCCGGATAGGACAATTGGTGCAGCGCCGTGTCGTAGAGCGATAGATCCACATCGCAGCCTTGTCCGGTCTGGCGGGCGCGCAGCACCGCCGAAACGAGGGACAGCGCCATCAGCGAGCCGGTCATGAAGTCCACCATGGACAGGCCAAACCGTGCCGGCGGGCCGTCGGGCTCTCCGGTGAGGCTCAAGAAGCCGCATTCCGCTTGCATCAGGTAGTCGTACCCCGGCCATGCGGCGCGAGCGTTGCCGCGCCCATAGGCGGACAGATGCGCGCAAACGATCGCCGGCTTGATGGCTGCCAAGTCGGCGTAGCGGATCCTGAGCTTTTCCGGCTGGTCGCCGCGCAGGTTGTTGGCCACGGCGTCGGCCTCGGTGAGCAGGCGTTCAAAGCGGGCGCGGCCTGCGGCGGATTTCAAATCGAGGTTGACGCTCTTCTTGCCGCGGCTGAAGGTCTGGTGGAACTGGCTGTCGCCCTCCCCCAACAGGTACGGCCCGACGGAACGCGAGTAGTCGCCGCCAGCAGCCCCGTTCTCCACCTTGACCACTTCGGCGCCTAGGTCGGCGAGCAACTGTGTGCCATAGGGGCCTGCGCCGTAGTGCTCGACGCTCAGCACCCGCACACCGCTTAAGGGAGACATCGCCACCGCATATCAGCTAGTAGTGTCCGACCCGGTCCTCGACGGCGTTCCCCTCGCCCGGCACCAGCACGTTGCGCAGAAAGCTGCACACTTCCACCCCGTCTTGGTTCCGGCCGATGGTCCGCACGGTGACAATGCCCTGTCCGGGCCGCGACTTGGACTCCCGCTTGGCGATCACTTCCGATTCGCCGTAAAGGGTGTCGCCTTCAAAAACGGGGGCGCTGAACTTCACCTCGTCCATGCCGAGATTGGCGATCGCCTTTTGGCTCACATCGGTCACGCTCATGCCGATCAGCAGCGCCAGGGTGTACGGGCTGACCACGAGGTTGCGGCCAAACTCGGTGCCCTTGCCGTACTCCACGTCGAAGTGCAGCGGATGGGTGTTCAGCGTCAGCAGCGTGAACAGGTGGTTGTCATACTGCGTAACGGTCTTGCCCGGGCGGTGCTCATAGACGTCGCCGACTTCGAAATCCTCAAAGTAGCGCCCGAAGGTCTCCCGGTATCTCTGCGGCCCAACTTTCTTTGATGTTTTCGACATTTATATTTCAACCTTTTGTTTATACAAGACTTTATTGGATATAGTTCCTACTGCCCCGCAACGGGTGGGGCGCGACGGGGGCCGCCACCGTCCGTGAATTCGCCGAAGTACTGGTACAGGCGGGCGAGCTGGCCCACTTCATCGCCTCGGCTAAGCAGTTGCTCCCGGTCTTCAGCGGGCAGTTTTCCAGCCTCGGCCACCGCCTCCTCTTGAGCGGCCTGCTGGGCCAGGTCCACCGAGTAAGCCAGTAGCTGTCCCATGGGCTTGGCCGCTAGGTTGATCAGCCAGATGGCGGCGAACACGCCGACGATGAAGATGATCGATATCAGGTAAACTTGCTGGCCGATGGCGCGCTGTATCTTCAAGGCGATCAAGCCGGTGTCCATGCCGACGTGGACGGTGCCGGCCACCCCCGCGAGTATTGGGCTGCCGACTTCCACGAAGTCGCCCATGCCGGGCAGGCTGCGCTCGATGGTTTCAGTGCTGAGCGGGTCGCCGTTGCGAATCTCGTCGGGGATGCCGGGCACGAAGGTATGGGCGATGAACTCGCCGGTTTCATCCGTGATGTAAACGTACTTGATGGCTTGGATGAGAACGAATTGATCGATCAACGACTGCAGCGCGGACAGATCGCGGTTCAGAAGAATATCCACGCTGGAGTCGGCGATGGTCTGGGCGATGTTCTGGCCGTTGGTCTGGTACTCCTCCGACAGGTGCGTGTCCACGGTGACAATGCACAGGATCGAGGTGGACAGGCCAATCGCGCCAAATAGAAGGAAGATGCCAAACAGGGTTTTTTGGAAGAGCTTTTGGACTTTCATGCGGTATATGTCTCTTGCTCGCGCCTTGGCCCTTAGAATACCCCGCTTAAGCCGCGGATTGGAAAGTTGACGATGGGGAACGCCCAACGCCGCCCGCTCGTGATGGTCGCGCTGTGCCTAGTGCTGCACATCTGCTTCGGCACCGTGTACGCCTGGAGCTTTTTCCAGTCGCTGCTGGTGCGTCAACTCGGCTGGTCCTACACCGATTCCGCTTGGGCCTTCAGCGTGGCGATCTTTTCCTTGGGCGTGTCGGCGGCCTGGGCGGGCGCCATGCTGCCGCGCTACGGTCCCCGCCGGTTGGCGGTGATCGGCGGGGTGATGTTCGCCAGCGGCTACTTGGTCGCCAGCCTCGCCTTGCACCTGGATTCGTTGGCGCTGTTCTACCTCGGCTACGGCGTCATTGGCGGCGCCGGGATCGGTCTCGGCTACGTCACTCCGGTGGCTACCGTGGCGAAGTGGTTTCCGCATCACAAGGGCTTGGCGACCGGCATTGTCGTGATGGGCTTCGGCGTCGGCGCGCTGCTGCTCAGCAAGGGCTTGGCCCCTACCCTGCTGGCGCTTACGGGTGGCGACCTGACCACGACCTTCCTCTGGCTGGGCATCGTGTTCGGCTGCATGGTGATCCCCGCTGGTTTGGGGCTGAGCGATCCGCCGGCCAGCCCCGCAGCGCCCCGCATGGCCGATGCGCCCTTGGCGGTGGACGAGGGCGAATCCGTCCTGGCCTGCCTCAAGTCCCCCGCCTTCATCGTCACTTGGATCGTCTTCTTCTTCAACATCGCCGCGGGCATTTCGGTCATCAGCTTCCAGTCATCGCTGCTGCAGGACGTTTGGAGCTTCGCCGATCCGACCGTGGAGCCGGAGACGCTGGCTGCCTACGGCGCCATGCTCATCGCCGTCAGCTCGATGTTCAACGGCGGCGGCAGGCTGTTGTGGGGCATGGTGGCGGACCGCATCGGCCGCGCGCGAGTGTTCCGCATACTGCTGGCGAGCCAGATGGTGGTCTTCGGCGTGCTGATGACCGAACGCGACCCCATCGTCTTCTCCGCCCTGGTCTGCTACGTCTTGCTGTGCTTCGGCGGCGGCTTCGCGGTGATGCCCTCGTTCATCGCGGACGTGTTCGGCACCAAGCGCATGTCCTCCGTGTATGGCGCCATACTCACCGCCTGGGCGGCGGCCGGCCTCATCGGCCCGCTCTACGTGGGCTACCTGAAGGACGTCTATCCCGACCGGGCGGTGATGTACTGCTTCCTGATCGGCATCCTGATGCTGGGGCTCGGCTGGGTGTTCACCTACTTGCTGAACGACGACCCGGTGCGGTTGAAGCGCCCGACGCTGGCCAGCACCTTGCGCGAACTCGGCATTTCAAAGGTTTGAAGGCCTAGCATGGCATTTTCACGAAGGGCGCTGGTTCAGGGTGCGGTAGGCGCCGGGCTGCTGCTGCCGGCGGCGGCCTCCCGAGGCGCCGGGGGCGTGACCGATGCGGCCTTCATCCTGGGCATGTCCGCCGCCTTTTCCGGCCCGTCGCGGGGCCTTGGCATCGAACTCTACCGAGGCGCCAATGCCTATTTCACCCACGTCAACGCCCAAGGCGGCGTGGGTGGCCGGGAAATCCAGATAAAGACCTACGACGACGGCTACCAGCCGGACCCATCGGTCAAGAACACCATGACCCTCATGCTGGAGGATGACGTGTTCCTGTTGTTTGGCTACGTCGGCACCCCGACCGTGACCCGGGTGCTGCCAATGCTGAAGAAGTTCCAGGAGCGCGACATCTACCTATTCTTCCCCTTCACTGGCGCCCAGCCCCAGCGCGAGCCGCCCTACGGCGATTTCGCCTTCAATCTGCGAGCCTCCTATCGACAGGAGACCGGTGGCTTGGTGGACAATTTCGTACGGGTCGGCCGGCAGCGAATTGGCGTGTTCTACCAAGCGGACGCCTACGGGCGCAGCGGCTGGGCCGGCGTTCGCGGCGCCATGGCGCAACATGGCCATCGGATTGTCGGCGAAGCCACCTATCGCCGCGGGGAAATGTTCACCGGCGGCCTGCGGGCGCAAGTGGAGATACTCAAGGCCTCGAATCCCGACGCGGTCATCTGCATCGGCGCCTACGCCGCCTGCGCCGCCTTCGTGCGCGACGCCGTGGACCTGGGCCTTCGGGTGCCGATCGCCAATCTGTCGTTCGTCGGCAGCGAGAACATGCTCAAGCTGCTGACCGGGCTTGAAGGCGACACCTCCCGGTACACCGAGTTGCTGGTCAATTCCCAGGTGGTGCCGAGCTACGAGGATGTCTCCATGCCCGCGGTGGGCGAATACCGCGAACTCATGCAGCGCCATGCCCCCGAACCGCCTGCGGAATTGGTCAAGGAGGCCTACACGCCCTTCCCCCAGAGCTTCACCAGCTTGGAAGGCTTCCTGAATGCCAAGTTGCTGGTTGAAGTGCTGCGCCGCCTCGACGGCCAGCCCAGCCGCGCCGACCTGGAGCGCGCCGTGTTCACCGTGCGCGACTTCGACCTCGGCATCGGCGAGCCGGTCTCATTCAGCCCCGAGCGCCGCCAAGGACTGCAGCGGGTGTACTACACGGTCGTGGAGGATGGCCGCTTCGTGGCCCTGGACGATTGGCAAACCAAATTCGGCTGAGGTCCAACCGGGCCAATCAGAACGCCTCCGCTTGCTGCAAGGCTTCGAGTTCGTCTTCGCCGTAGCCGCCCAATTCCTGCAGCACGCGCTGGGTATCCGCGCTAAGGGCGGGCACGTCGGTGAGTTCCGGGGGCGTCACCCCTTCGTAACGCAACGGCGTGCGGCACAGGGCGATCCGGCCCAAGCCGGGATGCTCCCGCCATTCCAAGGTGCCGCGCTCGTGCAGATGCGGGTCGTTAACCACCTCCTCCAAGGTTTGCACGGAAGCGCAAATGACGCGATGCGCCTGCATGATGCGGAAGATCTCATCGCGGGTGCGGGTTTCGGTCCAAGCCTCCACCACCGCGTCCACCTCGTCAATGTGTACGGCCCGGCTGGGCATGTCAGCGAATTCCGGCCGTTCCCCCAACTCGGGTTGGCCGATGGCCTTGATGAGCCGGCGCCAGTGCCCTTCGCGAATGCAGATCATGGCCACGTGGCCATCCTTCGCCCGATAGACGTTGTAGGGCGCCAGGCTCAGGCCCAAGTGCCGGTTGCCCCGGCGCGGCACCTCCTTGCCGCTGAGGTAGTACCCGCCCAAGGCCGATGCCAGCGCCGGGAAGACCGCATCCTGCATGGCGACGTCGATGACGGCGCCCTCGCCGGTTCGCTGGCGCTGGTAGAGGGCGCTGACGATGGCGCCGTAGAGATGCACCCCGCCGAAGAAATCGCACAGCGCCGCCCCGGACTTGAGCGGCGGCGTATCCTCCTGCCCGGTGATGCTCATGATGCCGGACATGGCCTGGATGGTGATGTCCATGCCCAGGTAGTCCCGATGCGGTCCCGTGGCGCCGTAACCCGTACCGGCGGCATAGATCAGCCGCGGGTTTTCCTGGCGCAGCGCCGATGCCCCGATGCCGTACCGGTCCATGGTGCCGGGGGCGAAGTTCTCCAGCACCACATCCACTTCCCGCACCATGCGCTTCAAGGCCGCCTGCCCCGCTGCGGACTTGATGTTGAGCGTGATGCTCTCCTTGCCCGCATTGAGCAAGGCAAAGGGATAGCTGGCCGCCGACGGCTCGCCCCGAGCCCGCAAGGGCTCGCCGAGAGGCGACTCCACCTTGATGACCCGCGCCCCCGCTTGCGCAAGCAGGAATCCGCAGTAGGGGCCGTTGTAGATTTGCCCGAAGTCGAGCGCCGTCACTCCGGCAAGCGGTTGCTCCATGGCCTGACCTCTTGTTGGATGCATTGAAACTGGCGCGCCCGGGAGGATTCGAACCCCCGACACCTGGGTTCGAAGCCCAGTGCTCTATCCAGCTGAGCTACGAGCGCGGAGAAGCCTCGGAAGGGTTGGCATAGTGCCGCAGTGCCGGGATGGATTCAAGATGGATGGCGCCTCAATTCATCTCGTATCCGCCCGCCACGCTCAGCGACACGCCGGTGACGTTTGCGGCACTGGCCAGATAGACGGCGGCCTGCCCCATGTCCTCAACGGTCTGCGGCCGGCCGAGGGGAATCATCGAAGCCATCGCCTCTTCGAACTGCTGCTGTTGATCCGCCGCATCAGCGGTGTTGGCGGGCATCAGGTGCTCCAGCCACATGGCCGTGCCCACCATGCCCGGACACAGGGCGTTCACCCGAATACCCGTGGGCGCAAGTTCCGCCGCCAAGGCTTGGGTGATGCCCACCACGGCGAACTTGGAACCGCAGTAGGCCGCCAGGTTGCGAAACCCCCGCTTGCCGGCGATGGACGCCGTGTTGACGATGGCGGCGTCGGACGATGCCTTGAGCGCGGGCAGCGCAGCTTGCGTCATCAGGAAAACGCCCTTGACGTTGACTGCGAACACCCGCTCCCAATCCTGCTCCGAGAATTCCTCGATCGGCCCCGACTGCAGGACGCCGGCGTTGTTCACCAGCACGTCAAGCCCGCCGAAACGGGACACCGTCGCCTGCACGGCCGCCTCGCAGCTTGCCTTGTCGGTGACGTCGAGATCAGTGGCGGCAACCTCGCCAAGGGATTCAGCTTCGGCCAGAGCCTCTTGCCGATCACTGGCGCTGGCCAGTTCGTAGTTCCACTTCCCGCCATCGGGCAGGTCGGCAATCATGACTTGGTCGCCATTGGCGAGAAACGCACGTGCAATGCCCCGGCCAATGCCGCGGGCACCGCCGGTGATCAGGATGGTTCTAGGCATGGGATTGGGTCCATTGCGGTTGCTTCGCGTCGATTATCGGGCAATGAAGCGGTTCAAGCACTCCTCAAGTGGGCCAGAATCTTCCGATGCAGGCGGAAGTACAGGATGATCGCGATCAGCACCACCATGTCAGCACCTAAGAGTGCCTTGGTCAGCGGGGCAGCGACCTGTTGCGCTTCGAGCAGGTCGCTGAACAGGCCGATGGCGTAGGTGCCGGTGCCGATCACCAACACGTTGGCGGCGAACATGGTGAAGGCGATCGCGGTTGATTGGATGCTGCGCGGCGCTTCGTTGAGGACCAACGAGATCATGGCGCCGTAGGGGAACGCGAGCAGGAACACCGTGGCGCCCATGCCCACGTAGAATCCGGTGCTTTCCGGCGCCGCCACCCGGAAGAGGATCACCAGCGGCCAGGTGGCTGCGCCCACCAGCGCGACAAACAGCGCATGGGTCGTGTGGAATCGACGGGCGAACCAGTCCGCGGCCAGGCCGCCGAGCATGGCGGCTGGAATGGCGCACAGTAGGTACACCGATCCGTACAGGGATGAAGCCGTCGATTCCGGAAGGCCTTTTTCGGTGACGAGCCAGAGTTGCATGAACTGGCCGCTGGCGTAGATCGCGTGCAGCAATGAGATGCCTAGAACCGCCTGACGGAACGCGGCGTTGCCACGAACCGAGGCAATGAGCGCTCGCAAGACCGTGCCCGCGGACGCCGCAGCGCTGTCGCCTTCGCCCGCAGGATCGACCGGCGGCGCAAACGACCTGGGCTTGAAGCGGGCGGAGGCCACGAGCACCAGGGCCAATAGGAGGCCGGCAGCGCCGAGGGTCATGAACATCATGCGCCAACCGATCGCTTCCCCCAAGGTGCCAGCGAGCCAGTAGGCGAGCCCCAATCCGATGTGACTGCCCATGAAGAACAGGCCAAACACCGTCGCCCGTTGGGTGGGCTCAAACAACCGGCCAAGAATCCCGGCGGCGGCCGGATGCAGCGTCGCTTCGCCGATGCCGACCGCCATGCGTGGCAGCAGAATCTGCAGGAAGTTCCTGGACAGCCCGGTGAGCCAAGTCATGGCGCTCCAAAGCGCGATGCCCCAAGCGATGACGCGGGATGGGTTGAAGCGGTCGGCCAGCACGCCCATGACCGGGCCGCTCAGGGCATAGACCGCGACAAAGGCGAATCCGGTCAACAGCCCGAACTGCTGGCGCGAGAGGCCGAGTTCAACGGTGATTTGGGCGGCAAAGGCCGGGAGCATGTGTCGGTCAACGTAGCTCAGCACGTTGATCAGGACGAGCAGCGCCAGCACATAGTACCGGGTGACCGTCGTTGCTGGAGCTGGCTGATCCGAAAGGGGCAGAGGTCCGATCGCCTTCGCCGGTTCAGTGGCCATCGCCGGGCCGGCAGTCGCTCATGCACCGCGCCGCCCGAATGTCGGGAATGCCGCCGTTGCCCATGCCGCCCTCCGCATCGGGCGGGCCGGGCCAAAGCCCGTGATCCGTCGTCATGCCGTATCGATTGGGCAGCCGGCTCTGCACCTCCGCCACGTTGCTGTGCGAGAGGCTAAAGGTCTCCGGCACGATCCCGGCCAGGTGGAGAAGATAGGCGGTCAGCGCGTACACATCATCCGGCGGCAGGGACTTCGGCGCCTCCCAAGGCATGGCGCGCTGGATGTAGTCGAACAGGGTGGACAGCGTGGCAAGCCGCATGAAGGTCGTGCGCTGCGCAGTCGTCGAATCGGCCAGCGCCTGCGCATGGCCGGTGCGAATGTCGTCCTGGGTTGTGCCCCCGACCAGCGGGGTGAAGAAGGCGTCGGACTCCCCCGTGGCGCCGTGGCAAGCCACACATTGCGCCCCGTAGAGTTCTTGTCCCCGGGCGACGCTGCCCTCCCCTTCTGGCAAGCCTTGGAAATCGGCGCGCACGTCGATGTCCCAAGCGTGCACTTCCGCAGCGGTCGCCGCTCGCCCGACGCCAGGATAGCGCTCCGCGGCCCATGCCGGCGCCGCGGCGCAGACTAGCGCCAAGGCGGCCCACTTAAACCACTTGAACATTGACGACCTCGCCGCTGGGGCGAACCTGCCAAGACTGGATGGCATGGTTGTGGTAGATCGACCCGGTGCCCCGCACCGCCCGCAACTCAGCAGGGGTGGGTTGAACGTAGCCCGTTTCGTCGATCGCGCGAGATTGCAGCACCGCCGCTTGGCCATCCCAAACCCAGTCGAAGTTGAATCGGGTGAGTGCCTTGGCAAGCACCGGCGCTTCGAGGCGAGCACTGCGCCAGTTGCGGCCGCCGTCCACCGAAACGTCCACGCCTGTCACCCGGCCCCGGCCCGACCAAGCCAGCCCGGAAATGTTGTGGAACCCGCGGCTCAGCAGCGTCTGACCGCCCGAGGGGGTGGTGATGACCGACTTGCACTCCTGGATAGAAGTGTATTGACGATGTTGGCCATCGGGCATGAGATCGATGTAGTGCAACGACTCCTCGCGGGTGGCGTACGGCGCGTCCCCCACCTCGATGCGGCGCAGCCACTTCACCCAGGAGACGCCCTGCACCCCAGGCACCACCAGCCGCAGCGGGAAGCCGTTCTCCGGGCGCAGCGACTCGCCGTTCTGGCCGTAGGCCACGAGCACCTCGCCGGATTCGATCAACGCCATGGGAATGGTGCGGGTCAGCGAGGCGCCATCGGCGCCTTCGGCCAAGGCGAAGCGCGCGCGCCGGAAATCCACGCCGCACTCCTCCAGCAACAAACGCAGCGGAACGCCCGTGAACTCGGAGCAGGAGAGCAGGCCGTGGGTGTACTGCACCGTGGGCATCGTCGCGTGAGCCCGCTCGGTGCCGGTGTTGCCACTGCACTCGATGAAGTGAATGCGGGACACCGGCGGCAGGCGCATCAGGTCCTCCACCGTGTAAATCCGGGGTTCGGCGATCAGCCCTGGGCGGGATGCGTTGATCATCAGCCGGTGTCGGCTCGGATCGATGTCATGCCAGCCGTGGTGATGGCGCTCGTAGTGCAGGCCCGAGGGCGTGATGATGCCGAACAGTCCTTGAAGAGGGCAGTACGAAGCCGAGTTGGCACCCACCGGGGAAAGGCCTGGCAGCTCGCGTCGCTGCAGGGCGCTGCGATGCCGGGACGGCGAGCCATAGGGACGAGCGGCAACCGGGCTGCCCGGGCTGGTGGTCCAAGGCGGTAGATTGACGATGGCCGGGTCGGCCTCGCCCGCTTGCGCCCCGAGCGGCGCACCCGCCGCCGCGCCTGCTGCCAGCAAGCTGGTGCGCAGGAAACGGCGCCGTCCTTCACGCGCGGCCTTTAAGTCCGCTTCGCTTAGAAAGTTCTCCGGGGCCGGCCGCAGGCGTCCCAAGCGTCTCGTGAGTTCAGCCATCCTGGGAAAGTTCAGGCACCGGGTTGGTAGTGAAGATTGATGCTATCACGGCCACTTTCTTGCGCCAGCTTCCATTTCCTTTAAAGTCCAACCCAGATTGTGTCCCACGAGACTAGGATGACCCAATTCGCGCCCGGCGAGATCGTCAAGCACCGCAAATTCGGCTACCGGGGCGTCATATTCCAAGCCGACACCGAGTTTGAACTGAGCGAGGAGTGGTACGAGGCAGTCGCCCGCAGCCGCCCGCCCAAGGATGCGCCCTGGTATCACGTGCTGGTTGATGGAGGCTCCCACAGCACCTATGTCGCGGAGCGGCACCTGGCACGAAGCGGCGACCGTTCGCAGATCGAGCATCCCATGCTCGGCCACTACTTTGAAAGCTACAACGGCCGCAGCTACCTGCCGCACACCGTCCACTAGTGTCCTGTCCCGCAGCTAAGCCCGCAGCAGCCGCCCCGGCGTCGCGCCGGTGTGTTCGTTGTCCGTCAGCAGCACTTCGCCGTTGACCACCGTGTGCTTGATGCCGTCGGCGGTCTGCTTGAGCCGTTTGGCGCCGGCGGGCAGATCGTGCGCCACTTCCGGCAGCCGCGGGCCGATGGTGTTTGGGTCGAACACCACTAGGTCGGCGGCCATGCCGGTGCGGATCAAGCCTCGGTCGTGCAGGCCCCAGAGGGTGGCCGTGTTGTAGGTGATCTGGCGCACCGCCTCCTCCAGGGTGAAGGCTTCGCGGTCGCGCACCCAATGGCTCAGCAGGTGCGTCTGCAGGGAGCTGTCCATGATTTGGGCCACGTGGGCGCCGGAGTCGGAGAAGGTGATGGCGGAACGGGGATGCTTCATCATCTCCAGCACGTGCTCCTGATCTTCGTTGGCAATGGGCTGGCGGAAGAAGACGTCGAAGTCGTGCTCCAGGGAGAGGTCGATCATCAGCTCCACCGGATGCACGCCCTTGCGAGCTGCCAACTCGGCCATGCTGGGGTGATCCTGGGCCATGTCCGCCATGGGATACACCCAATCCCACTTCGGTGGCCGCGCCTCCGCACCCACCACCCGCGGGCCTTTGTATTCGGCGCTGGCCGAGGCGATCAACTGCGCCTTCAGTGCCGGATCCTTGAGCCTCGCCTTCTGCTCATCAAGGGGCAGGCTGCGCAAGTCCTTCCAGACATCCCACTTGTCGAAGGGGGTGTAGGTCTTGAAGGAAAGCAGCACGTTGAGCGCACGGCTGTGGACCTGGGCGAACATGCGCCCGCCTGCGGCTGCAGTTTCATCGAGCAAGTCGAAGTACGGGCGCCAAAGTTCCGGGGCCACGCGCACGCTGAACATGCCCCAGGTTTGGGTGACGCCGGACTCCACCGCCAAGTCGCGCAGCCGCTCGTGGTACTCCCGGCATCGTTCGGGGTCTCTCCCGGGCGCCTCCCCGGCGATCTCGAACAGGCCCTTGCCGGCGGCGCCCATGGCGTTGACGATGCCGCGCACCTCGTCCCACTGGGCTAGGCGGCTGGCCACGGGGCGGTCATCGGCGGTGGTGTGGTTGAACGTGCGGGAGGTGGAAAAGCCGATCGCGCCGGCTTGGACGGCTTCTTGAACCAGCCGCTCCATGGCCTGCTGGTCGGCTTCGCTCGCGGGTTCCGAAAAGGCCCGTTCACCCATGACGTAGGTGCGCAAGGCGGAGTGGCCGATGTAGCCCGCGTAGTTGATGCCCTTGGGCAGCGCCTCCACCGCGTCAAGGAACTCCGGAAAGGACTCCCAACGCCAGTCGATGCCCGCCAGCATGGCGTCGCGGGAGATGTCCTCGGCCCGCTCGAGGTTGCGGAACACGAAGTCGGCCTCCGCCTGCTTGCACGGCGCCAAGGTGAAGCCGCAGTTGCCCATCACCACGCTGGTGACGCCGTGATAGCAGGAGGATGCGCCGATCGGATCCCAGAACACCTGGGCGTCCATGTGCGTGTGCCCATCAACGAAGCCCGGCGTGACCACCTGTCCCTCGGCATCCAGGGTTCGCTTGGCGCGTTCATTGATGCGACCAATCGCAGCGATGCGGCCATCGCGCACGCCGACGTCCGCCCGGTAGCGGGCGCCGCCGGAGCCGTCCACCACCACGCCGTTCTTGATGAGCAAATCGTAGGCCATGCGTCCCTCAGTTCTGCCGATTGGAGCCCCCTATCTTACCTGTCTGATCCTCCGCCCCGTCAGCCGAGTTTACTGGGTTCGGGCAAAGCGCCGTATCGGTCCATGGTCATGCCTTCCTTGCGTGCGCCCCAATCAGGTAGCCTAACCGTTCACCGCGCAAAGGCGAGGGCACAATTCTTGTCGTTTCCATGAAACAAATTGAGACAACCCGATGGCCATGAGGCTTCATTGGCAGGTTCATCCGGGTACCGGTCCCTACCTGTTGTTGGTACATGGGTTTCTGATGGGGCCAAACCAGTGGCACCCGAACCTCGCGGCCTTGGGCGCGGTCTGCCAGCCCGTGGTGGTCGATCTGCTGGGCCACGGCGACTCCCCCGCGCCAGTGGACGTGGAATGCTACCGGCCCAGCGCCTACGTCAAGGCCTTCGAGGCCATCCGCCAAGCTTTGGGCGCGGAGCGTTGGTTCCTGTGCGGCTATTCCTTAGGTGCCGGCTTGACCGTGCGTTACGCCCTGACGCACCCCGAGCGAGTTATCGGCCATGCCTTCACCAATTCCACATCGGCCTTGGCCGATGCGGAGCAGGTGGCGCTCTGGCGAGACGAGGCCGAGGCGTCCGCGGCCCGCATCCTGGCCGGGGGAAGCCGGGCCATTGAACGCATACCCGTGCATCCGCGCTTCGCAAAGCGGATCGACCCAGCCAGCCGGGCCTTGGTTCTGGCCGATGCGGCCCGGCTTAAGCCGCAAGGGGTCGCCAACGCGATCCGCTGCACGACACCGGAAGCCTCGGTGCGCAGCGAACTCGGCGGCAACCCACGCCCTGCTCTGCTTCTGAACGGCGCTCGGGAGACGCGCTTTCAGCCCCACCGGCAATTCGTTGCCGACCACATGCGGCAAGTGCGGATCGTCGATCTCGATGCCGGTCACGCCGTCAACCTGGAAGCCGCCGATGCTTTCAACCGAGCGCTGGCGGAGTTCGTCGAACAATGCCCCATATCGTAGATGTGCTGATCGAAGAGCGGGCCGAAAAGCTTCGGCAACGGCCCTTCGTTTGGCGCTTAGTGCGCACCTTTCTTTACCCGTTGATCGCCTATCCGCGGGCGGTGGCGTTGATCGACCGGGTGCAACCCATGTCCGGGCAGGAAATCTTCGATCACTTGAGCGACATGCTGCGCTTGCGGGTGGAGACGCACGGCTTGGCGTGGCTGCCCGCAACCGGACGGGCTCTGGTTACGCCCAACCATCCGGCCGGCATCGCCGACGGGATCGCCCTTTATGACGCCATCAAGCAGGTGCGCCGGGATGTGGTGTTCTTCGCCAACCGGGATGCGGTGCGGGCGGCGCCCAACTTGGTCGATTCCGTGATTCCGGTGGAATGGGTGGAGGAGCGCCGGGGCCACGCCCGCAACAAGGAGACCGTGCGCCACATGGTGCGGGCCTTTCGCGAGGACCGATTAGTGGTGATTTTCCCGTCAGGGCGCTTGGCCCGGCCGAGTATTGGGGGATTGATCGAGCGGGAGTGGACCACCACGGCGGTCAGCCTTGCCCGCAAGTACGGTTGCCCCATCGTGCCCGCCCACATCAAGGCCCGCAATTCATGGCTGTACTACCTGCTGTACGCGATCAACACCGAACTCAAGGACATGACCCTGTTCCGGGAGCTGATCAACAAGCAGCGCTGGAAGTATCGAATTCGTTTCGCCCCTGAAATTGACGCCGGTGGCAGTTCAGACCCGGCTCAGCTCACCGCCGAGATGCAGGCGTTCGTCACCGGGCCGCTGGCACGGGGACCAGCCCGCTTTCAGTCAACCAAGCGATAAGGCCGTTCGGATTGCAGTTGCTGATCACCGCAACTCGCCAGCACCGGCACCGCCTCATCCGCCATTGCCACGTTGACCAGCAGCGATTCTCCTTGGTGGTCGAAGGTCACCCTAGTGTGGCTATCGCGAACCTCAGACGCGACCCACTCCAAGCCCTCAAGACCGGCAAATCCCTCCGCTGCCTGCACGGGCTTGGGATAGCAGGATCGGCCGCGAAGATGGCGCCGCGGCACCCTCCCCGCTTCCACCTCGGCGACAAAGCGCTCGATTGACTCATCCTCAGCGCCCACGCGCCCGTACAGCACCCCCTGCGGCAGCACCAGCACGTTGGGCGCGAAGCGGTGGCCGCCCAGGTGGGTCACTTGCCAAACACGCTCTCCAAGGCGTTCGCGCAGCCGATTGTATAGGGGCAATCCAAAGCGGGCGCAGCACAGGTCGCGCTGACCGTTGGTGCAGACGAAGTAGCGGGGCACTTCAAGGCGCTCACCTGAATGGCCATGGAACAGCGCCTCGATTGGTGTGCGGATCAGGCCGTCGTAGCCCGGACCACCGGACTCGAAGGCGCGCAGCACGCCGTCATGATGAACCAGCAAGCGGGTGTCCGGCCGGTCGATTTCCGGTTGGCGGATGAACTGCGCACGCACTTTGTGGCCTTGGCTCTCTAGCCCTTCGAGCCCTTGCGCCAACCAACTCCGGACACCCTCACCCAAGGCGTTGTCGGTGATCGCCTTTGGCCGCCAAGCGGGGCGGTATTCGAGCAGCAGCCAAACGTCCACCACGGCGGCGGTGCCCAGCATGGGCTGATCGGCGCTCGCTTCGCTACAGTAGATTCGCTCGCTCATCGACGGCATTTCATCCTAGGCCATCGACCCAAATCAAGGGCAGCGGACGGCTCATCGGCCCTTCCGACGCGCAAGGGGGCCGGCGCTTCGCGCCCGTCCGAGGGCGGGACGCCATCCCTCTAGGGAAATCAAACTGCTCGTTAACCTTGCACCGGTCGCGTTGCTCGGCTAGCGTTAGCCGCTTCAAACGAGGGGCGACCTTAATGGAAATCACGCGGCAGTTGGCCGAGCGCATCGTTGACACGCGCACCGAGTGCATTCCGGATGCGGCGCGGGTGGTCGCGCGCCAAGCGTTGATGGACTTCATCGGCGTTGCGATCGCGGGTGCGCGGGAGCCGCTGGCTGACATCTTGGCAGCGGAAATCGACGCCGAGGGCGGCCACCCGCAGGCCCAGCTCATGGGCCGTCCGGGCCGTGCCTCCGTGCGTCAGGCGGCGCTGTTCAACGGCTCTGCCGGCCATGCCCACGATTACGACGACGTTCACAACGCCATGACCGGCCATCCCACGGTTCCCGTGGCGCCGGCGGTTCTCGCCCTGGCCGAGCATCTTGGCCGCAGCGGCGCCGACGTCATCGCCGCCTTTTGCGCCGGGGTGGATGCCGAGTGCATTCTCGGCCGCTTCGCCGGCCCCAACCATTACGCGCGGGGCTGGCACGCCACCGGCACGTTGGGCGCTTTCGGCGCGGCAGCCGCCGCTGCCCGCATGCGCCATCTCGATGTGGCGGAAACCGCCGCGACGCTTGGCATCGCCGGCACCCAGGCCGCCGGCCTCAAGTCGCAATTCGGCACCATGTGCAAGCCCCTGCATGCCGGCCACGCCGCTGCCACCGGCGTTGATGCGGCCAATCTCGCCGCCCGGGGCTTCAGCAGCCGCTTGGATATCTTGGAAGCCGATCAAGGCTTCCTCGCGACGCAGAGCGAGTGCGGCAGCGCCGAGCAGTGGGAGAAGGCGCTGGCCGAACCCGCCTACACCCAGGACATCTGCTTCAAGTACCACGCCGCCTGCTACCTGACCCATTCCTCCATCGAGGCGGTGCGTACCTTAAGCGAGCGCCACGGCCTCGCGCCCAAGGACATCGCCGACATGGACATTCGCGTGGATCAGGGCCACCTCAAGGTCTGCAACATTCCCGAGCCCCAAACCGGGCTGGAAGCCAAGTTCAGCCTGCGCCTCACCGCCGCCATGGCGATGGCGGGCGTGAACACCGCCAGCATCGACGTGTTCACCGATGAAGCCGCCCAAAGCGAGGAACTGGCCGCGTTGCGAGATCGGGTGAGCGTTGCCGCCCACGCCGAGCGCAACCCCAACAGCATCGTCAACATCCGCACGGTCGATGACCACACCTTCTCCGAAGCCTGCAACGTTGCCATTCCAATGACCGATCTCGACGCTCAATGGCGCAAGCTTGAAACCAAGTTCCGCGCCCTGGTTGCCCCGCGCTTAGGCGACACCGCGGCCAACGCCATCATCGAAGCCTGCCACGAACTTGAGCAGGCGGACAGCGTCGCGGGGCTGATGCACTTGCTGAGAAGCGCCGATGGGTGACGCCGACTTCCGCAGCCGGGCGGTGCCCATGCCCAAGGGCAACCGTTTCGAGGACATGACGCCGGGCCGGGTGTTCGAACACCACTGGGGCCGAACCCTGACCGAAGGCGACAACGCCGCCTTCACCACCCAGACGCTGTCGTTCTGCCCGCTCTACTTCAACGCACCCTATGCCCAGTCCATGGGCCATCCCGGGGTGCAGGTCAATCCCCTGCTGGTGTTCAACACGGTGTTCGGGCTGAGCGTGGAGGACTTGAGCGAAGGCGGCGGTCCGTTTCTCGGCGTCGACGATTGCCAATTCATCCAGCCCGTCTATCCCGGCGATACCCTAACGGCCCGCAGCCAAGTGGAAAACGCCAAGGCCTCCAACAGCCAGCCGAAGTTCGGCATCGTGACTTGGCACACGGAAGGCTTCAACCAGCGCGGCGAGGCGGTGATCGCGTTTCGCCGCACTAACCTCGTTCGCAGGCGGGCCGGCTGATGGCGCTGACCGGCGACAGCAACTACTTCGAGGACTTCGAGCCCGGTGCGGTCATGCGCCATGCCCGGGGCAAGACCATGTGCGAACAGGACAACGTGGGCATCACCCTGCAGGTGCTGAACACCGCCGAAGGGCACTTCAACGAAGACCTCATGCAAAAGAACGCCATGGGCCGCGAGGGCTGGAACGCCCGGCTGCAGTTCGGCGGCGTCACCATCGCGATGGTGATTGGCTTGGCCATGCAGGACACCGGCGAGAACGCCATCGCGGAGATCGGCCTCGACAAGATTCGCCTCAGGGCGCCGGTGTTCCACGGCGATACGCTCTACGCCTACAGCGAGGTGCTGGAAAAGCGCCAAGGCGACCAGCCAGACGCCGGGATCGTTGTGTTCAAGCACTACGGCGTCAACCAGAAGGACCAAGTCGTGTTCGAGGGTGAACGTACCCTGCTAGTGAAGAAAAAGCCAACTGAAACGAGGAGCCCATGAGTCCCCAACCCCGCCGCCCCCGCCGCTGCCAACTCTCCGTGCCCGGCAGTTCCGAGAAAATGATGGCCAAGGCCGCTGGCCTGGACCTTGACCATGTGTTCCTTGACTTGGAGGATGCCGTGGCCCCCAATGCCAAGGCCGATGCCCGGGGGCAGGTCGTCGAGGCCATCAACGGCTTGGAATGGCAGCCGCGCACCGTCTGCGTGCGCATCAACGACGTGGAGACCGAGTGGTGCCACGACGACATCATCGAAGTGGTAACCGGCGCCGGCGCCAAGCTCGACACCCTCATGCTCACCAAGGCCAAGCGGGCGGCGGACGTGATCTTCGTGCACCTCATGCTCGACCAACTTGAACAGAAGCTCGGCCTCACCCGGCGCATCGGCATCGAATGCCTGATCGAGGAGGTCGAAGGCATGATGAACGTCGATGAGATCGCCGCCTGCTCCGACCGCCTGGAGTGCCTGGTGTTCGGCATGGGTGACTACTCGGCCAGCCAGCAGATGCAGATCGCCACCGTGGGCGGCTCGGGCAGCTATCCGCCCGACCTCTGGCACTACCCCCGCTACCAAATGACCATCGCCTGCCGAGCCAATGGCATCGATCCGGTGGACGGCCCTTACGCCAACTTCCGCAACCCCGAGGCATACCGCAAGGAAGCCGAACGCGCCCATGCGCTGGGCATGGCCGGCAAGTGGGCGATCCATCCGAGCCAGGTCGAGCTGGCCAACGAAGTCTTCACGCCCTCCGCGGCGGACGTCGCCTCGGCACGGGCCCAGAAGGCGGCCTACGACGAGGCGCTGGCCCAAGGCGTCGGCTCGATCAACGTCGATGGCGTCATGGTCGATGCCGCGAGCATCCGCATCGTGCAGAACACCATCGACCGGGCCGACCTCATCGGCATCTGACTCCGAATACCAATGACCGAGCACTACCTCACCGAAGAGCGCCGCATGATTCAGGACGTGGCGCGGGAGTTCACCAAGAACGAAGTGCTGCCAGCGGCCAACGCGCTCGACCCCGTACAGGGCGAAATCCCCATGGCGCTGCGCGACAAGATGGGCGAAATGGGCTACTTCGGCATCCAGATGTCCGAGGAGCATGGCGGCATGGGCCTGGGCGTCTTCGAATACTGCTTGGTGGCCGAGGAATTGGCCCGGGGCTGGATGAGCGTGGCCAGCATCATCGCCCGGGCGGCCTCCCTGATGAGCGTCGGCGGCTGGCCGGAGGACAAGCGCCGCGAACTGACTGCCAAGGCCGCCCAGGGGAAGTACTTGGCCGCCGTATCCCTTTCCGAGCCCAACGTCGGCTCCGACCTCGCCTCGGTCAGTTGCCGGGCGGTGCTGGACGGGGACGAGTGGGTGATCACCGGCAACAAGTATTGGTGCACCTTCGCCGACGGCGCCGACTACATTCAACTGCTGGCCCGTGCCGAGGGCAGCGACGATCCAGCGCTCAAGGGCCTGAAGAATTTCATCATCGAGAAGGAGCGCGGCAGCCTGCCGGAAGGCTGCTCCGGATCACCCATCCCCAAAATCGGCTACTTCGGCTGGAACACCTTTGAACTGGCCTTCGACGGCTGCCGCATTCCCAAGGAGAACGTCATCACCGGCGGCACCGGCGACGGCTTCAAGAACACCGTCAACTGGCTGAACGTGGCCCGGGCACATACGGCGGCGCGCTCCATCGGCTTGGCGCGGGGAGCGCTGGAGGACGCCATGGACTACGCCCACGAGCGGGTTCAGTTCGGCGTCCCCATCGCCGACTTCCAGGAAACCCGCTTCAAGATCGCCCGCATGGCCAGCGAGGTGGAGGCCGCCCGGCAACTCATGTACCACGTCGCCACGCTCATGGACAACGGCGAAAAAGCCGACCGCGAAGCCGCCATGGTGAAGTGGTACGCCAGCGAGATGGCCGAACGGGTCACCTCCGACGCCCTGCAGGTTCTTGGCGGCGCCGGCTACACCAAGCTGCACGCCGTGGAACGCTACTGGCGCGATGCCCGCCTGACCAAGATCTTCGAGGGCACCAGCGAGATTCAACTGCGCATCATTTCCGACCGGCTGCTGGGCAGGCCGTCGAGTCGTAATCTGGCTTAGCCGCAAAATCAGGAAGTCATGAGCGCACTCCGCAAACTCGTTGTTGACGGGCCGTTCCACATGCGCCGGGGCGTCTTGGACAGCCCCACCATCGCCTTCGAGACCCTGGGCGCACTCAGTCCGCAGGCAGACAACGCGGTGCTGGTCTTCACCGGCCTCTCGCCATCCGCGCACATCGCCTCCTCGCCCGACGATCCCTCGGCGGGTTGGTGGGAGGACATGGTCGGCCCGGACAAGCCCATCGACACGACGCGCTTTTTCGTGGTCTGCGTCAATTCACTGGGCAGTTGCTTCGGCTCCACCGGGCCCGCTTCGATCAACCCGGCCACCAACACCCACTACCGGCTCGACTTTCCAGTGCTGTGCCTGGAGGACATTGCCGCCGCGGGCGCCCAGGTGCTCGACCATCTGCGCATCGACCGGGCCCACACCGTGGTCGGCGCCTCGATGGGCGGCATGACGGCGCTGGCCTTCACCCTGCTCCACCCCGGCCGCAGCCGGAGGCTGGTGTCGATCTCCGCCGCCGCCCGCAGCCTGCCCTTCGCCATTGCGCTGCGCTCCCTGCAGCGGGAGATCATTCGCCGCGACCCCGAATGGCACCAAGGACGCTACGACTTTGAGAAGGGGCCGATCACCGGAATGCGGCTGGCGCGCAAGCTCGGCATGATCACCTACCGCTCGGCGGCGGAGTGGGCGGAGCGGTTCGGGCGCGAGCGGGCCACGGCGGAACCGCCCCATGAGCATCCGTTCGGCATCGATTTCGAGGTCGAATCCTATCTTGAGGCCCACGCCAACCGATTCATCGGCGCGTTCGACGCCAACTGCTACCTCTATCTGTCACGAGCCATGGACCTGTTCGACGCCGCCGACCACGGCGGCACCTTGGAGCGGGCTCTCAGCCAGGTCGAGCTGGAGCAAGCGCTGGTCATCGGCGTGGAGTCGGACTTCCTCTTCCCCGCCCATCAACAGGCCGACCTAGCCACCGCCTTGGCGCCACACGTGAAGGACGTTGATTTCAAGCGCCTAAGCTCCATTCAAGGACACGACTCCTTCCTGGTCGATATGGACCGCTTCCGACCCGCCATCGCGGGTTTTTTCTGAGTCTTGCGAGCCTTCAGCCTAGCTCAGTTTGACGTGCCACTGGCTGTCTCACAACCCTTGGTCGTACGAGGGTTCGTAGGGCCCGCCGCTTCCGCTTGACTGCATTCAGCGGCACACTGGCCGCAGGTGCCCACATCGGCCTGCTGTTCGGCGACCGCAGGGTGACCGGCGCGTACAACAAGCTCCCGCGTTGGGGACTGCCTTTACACCACATGTAGTGAAGGTGCGGTAACTTCGGGATAGTCGAGAAAGTCTCGAAAGTGCTTCCGCCATGGAACTGTCAATTCACAATCTACGGTTCCACGGAACGACAGCGAGGCGAACAGCACCTTTTCATCGTCAACCCAAGTACGATGTAGTTGGATGTCCCGCCACGGTACGGATATTCCCTTACGGCGATAAAACCACAAACCGCGTGTCTCTATCGTTAGATAGTCGCTATTTCCAGTCAACCAAAACACAACTTGACACTCATTGAAGGCTCCGATTGATGCGTTTGTTAGGGCGTTGTCTTCAGTCACCTTTGTTTGTGCTGGATATCGATTCGCGAGGTTATTCCAGGATCGCGGATCCATCTTAAGATACTGCCAAATCTTCACAGTAACAAACTGCACCGCCAACCACCACGATACAGCTAGTCCGATCGACAAGAACCAATTCCCATGGACAAATTGAAGATACATCAATATGGCGGTTGCGCCGACGTATGACGTACTGACCATCAAAAAAGCTACTTTTTCTTTCCTATATCCCTTCATCGAATTGACTTCACTAGTGGAGCAATTGAGCAGTATGGACTTCGTGATCGCAGCGTGGAGGTGAACGGACAGCCTCCAGATGAAGTGCAAACGCCTGTTTCAGTAGCTTACAGGGCCCAAGCAACAATGGCACTGCCTCAGCGCCTTGAGCACGTTGGCGATTGGACCATTGGATTGCGCTTTCCATCGGGAGCCTGTGCGTTTTTTCTCCGTGGACAATCCCTCCCGGATCCACCAGGGGTTGGCTGGCAGGGAACAAGGGTCTTTTCCCCAAGGCATTCATCTGCTTAAGCAACGGCGCTTCGCGCCCCGTCCGAGGGCAAGATGCCCTCGATCCAAAGCACCACGCCTGGTCCGAGCGTCGTCCTCCGGACCGAGGGCGTCCCGCCCTCGTCTTGAATCGGAGTGGTTTCCTAGATGGTTCCTGTGCTGGACTAGATGGACCTAAGCGGCTAGCCTGAGCCCAATCACTTGGGAGTTGCCCCGTGAACCTTGATTTGGAAGCGCCAAGCCGCTCGACGCACGCCGCGGTGTGCCCCTTGGATTGTGCTGACACCTGCAGCCTCAACATTGAAGTCACCAACGGCCGGATGACCAAGGTGAGGGGCGGCACCGGCAATCCACTCACCCGGGGCCGCATCTGCGCCAAGGTGGCAAACGGACTGGCCGATCAAGTGTACGGCGATGATCGATTGGCCAAGCCCTTGATCCGAACGCCGTCCGGGTTTCAGCCCCTCCATTGGCAGGAAGCCCTCGATACCATCCATCATCGGTTCTCCGAGATCATCGAGCGCCATGGAGCCGAAGCCATCGTGCCCTTGGCCTATGGCGGCCCCATGGGGCTTTTGGCCGGCGGCTCCATGGACAAGCGCTTCTTCAACCGCTTGGGCGCAACGCGGGTCCGATCCGAGCCGCTCTGCGCTGGCATATCGGCGGCAGCCTATGCCAGCACGTTCGGGGATGCGGGCGGCATTCCCTACACCGAACTTAGCGAATCCCGCCTGATCATCATCTGGGGCAACAACATCACCGCTGGCCACCTGCATCTGACCAAGCCGATCCGGGAGGCGCGCCGCCGGGGCGCTAAGGTGGTGGTGGTGGACCCCAAGCGCATCCGCATCGCTGACGACGCGGACCTGCACCTGCCCATCCTGCCTGGCACCGATGTGGTGCTCGGCTATGCGGTGGCAGCGGAGCTCAAGCGGCGCAACGCCATCGACCCAGCCTTCATTGCCGAGCACGTCACAGGCGCCGATCGCTACCTCGCCGAAGCGGAGAAGCACTCCTTGGAGTCCGCCGCCCGAATCTGCGGCTTGGAACTCGACGACATTCGCGCCTTCGTGGACTATTGGGCAACCCTCGCGCCGGTGGGCGTCTCAGTGGGCGTGGCTCCTGAGCGAAACCAAAACGGCGGCTCCGGGCTGCGCGCCATCTACGCCCTCGTCGCACTGACCGGCAACATCGGACCAAAGGGTGCGGGCATCTGCGATGTATCCGCACTCTTTCCGGTGAACGAGGAGGCGCTGGAGCGACCGGACCTGCGGCAGGCTCCAGCTAGGGAGTTCAATATCCTCGACGTGCCAAGCCACATCCTCGATGACTCGCTTAGCGTGCCCGTCAAGGCGCTATTCATCTACAACCACAATCCGGTCGCCGTCCATCCCCAGCAGGCCATGATGCGCAAAGCGCTGGCAAAGGCGGATTTGTTCGTCGTCGGCTGCGATGTCACGATGACGGACTCGATGGCCATGGCCGACATCGTGCTGCCCGCCACTTCGCACATCGAGGCCCGCGACATCTACAAGGCCTATGGGCATCAGTACCTGCAGCGCGCCGAACCGGCCATCACGCCGGTTGGGGAGGCGCTGCCGAACACGGAGATTTTCCGGCGGCTGGCGAGGTGCTTCGGATTCGAGGAAGACGCCTTCGCCGATTCAGATCAGCAGTTGATCGAGCAGTCCCTGGATCGCTCCCACCCGGCGCTCAGCGGACGTTCGGCATGGGAGGTGCCAACCGAATCTTGCGTGGACGCATCCCTTGGCGCACCACTCCTGCTGCGGGGTGCTGCGCCCAACACGCCCAGCGGCCGCATTGAGCTCTATTGCGAAGCCTTGGAGAAGTCCAGCGGCCAAGGTCTGCCCAGCTACCGGCCACTCAAGCGGCAGAGGCGCTTCCTGCTCCTAAGCCCGAGTTCCGAGCATCGAACCAACTCCACCTTCGGCGGCGCGCCAGGCCACGACGAAGACTTGGCGGTGGAGATGAACCCGGCTGACGCAGCTGCAGTCAACGTACACGACGGCCAATCGGTTCGGCTGTGCAATGACCAAGCCGAGGTCACATTGCCAGTGCGGCTTAGTCCGAAGCCCCGCCCGGGAATCCTGTACGTGCCCAAGGGCGGTTGGCTGCGCAGCTACTTGCATGGCGCGAGCATCAATGCGCTGGTGCCTGGCCACCGAGCGGACTTGGCCGACGGCGCCTGCTACAACGACACGGAAGTGGATGTTGAAGTGGCCTGAACCAGCAAGCCAACTTCAATCCCCGGCGGCTTGCTTGGCAAACTCCAGCAACGCCTCCGCGTTGAGGTAGCCGCCGGCCAAGAGCCGGCGTTCACCGCCCCATTCCGCCAAAACCGACGGTAGCGCGTTGGTGCCGAAATCCCGGGATGTGTTCATCTGAAAGCGCACTGCGGCGCGCACTTTCTCCGACCCGGCAGCTTGCAGAAACGCCTCGCGATCCACGCCGCATTCCTGCGCGGTTGCGGCCAGGGTCTCAAGATCGTTGATGTCCACCCCCTCGACGAAGAAGCGCTCCTGCAAGCGATGCAGATAGTCGAAGGGCGGCACGCCAAGCACCTTTCGAACGGCCTGCACGGCGATGCAAGGCAAGGTGCTGTTGTAAATCAGCGGCGTTGGCAGCTTGAAGCCAAAGGCCTGGCCGGTGGTGGCTTGAACCTCGCGCCAGATGCCCATCAGGTGGCTGCGCCCGAACTCGCCGATCGGCTGGGTGCCGTGCACGTTGATGCCCCCCAGCAAGAGGTCGAACGCCTCCGGCAGCACCGCCCGCGCCCGATCCACCTCCGGCGTCATGCCCCAACACCAAGAGCACATCGGATCGGTGACGATCAGAATTTTCGCGCCGTCGGCCTCGATCGATGTCCCGCTCTTCACGGATCGCCAGCGACTTCGAATTGGGGCGCAGCTTGAGTGATTTGGCGTCCGCCCTCGGTCATGACACCGATGCAGGCGCTGTCGGCGTATCCGGCGTTGCCCAGGGCTTCCAAGCAAGCCGGTGCCTCCGCTTCAGGGACGCAGGCCAGCAGGCCACCGGCGGTTTGCGGGTCGGCCAATAGCTGCACGGCCGGATCCGCCGGCAGGCAGCCGCGCAGTTCAAACTGGGACAGAGCGCGCTCGTTGTCGGGCTGCAGCACGCTGGCGGCGCCACGCTCGAAAGCACCCATTGACCCCTCCAAGGCGGGCAGACCGTCCAACCAAAGCGTTGCGCCCAACCCGCTGGCGTCCAGCATTTCCGCCAAGTGCCCGATCAGGCCGAAGCCGGTGACGTCGGTGGCGGCGCGAACGCCGTGCCGGCGCAGCACGGCAAGCGATTCGGCATTCGAGCGGTCGAGGCGGCGCAATGCGTCCTGGACCAGGGCGGTGGGCGCGAGGCCACGCATGTGCGCGGCAAGCAGCACACCGCTTCCCAAAGGCTTGGTGAGGATCAGCCGATCGCCGGGCTGCGCACCCCCCTTGGTCAGTGGCGGATCGACCGCGGCGCCGCTGATCGCCAAGCCCAACGACAACTCAGCGCCTTCGGCGGAATGGCCGCCCACCAGCGGCACGGCGTCGGCGTTCAACACCTCAACCGCGCCGAGCAGCATTTGGTGCAGCTCATCCTCCATCAACGCCTCCGACATCAGCGGCACCGTGGCCAAGGCCATGGCGCTGGTCGGCACCGCACCCATGGCGTAGATGTCGTTCAGGCAGTGATGGGCGGTTAGGCGCCCGAACCGGTAAGGATCGTCCACTAGGCTGCGAAAACCGTCGATGGTCAACGCCAAGGGGGCCGGATTGGGCGCCAGCAGGGCCGCGTCATCGCCGATGCCCTGCAGCAGATGGGTGCCCGATTGAGCCGGCAGCCGCGACAGCGCCCGGTTGAGCACGCCGGCCCCGATCTTGGCGCCGCAGCCGCCGCAGCGCATGGCGTCCAGTTCATCACCATCCTCCGGCGCCGCCTCATCCATGGCCGGCAATTCCTGGTAGCGCTGCATGAAGCGCCGATCAATCCACTGCTTCCAATGCCAAGCCCAGCGCCCGGAAACGGCCAAGGCGCCTCTCGAAGCCACCGCTCGGCCATCGCCGGTGCCGATCAGGCTCAAGGCGCGGCGCTGGGGCCGATAGGGCCGCGCCGAACGGCCCTCCAGGACACGGCGCAAATTACCCGCCAGCGCAGGACCGGCGCGCACCGCGTAAACACCTGACTTGGGGCGAGCCCCGCTTTCGAAGTGGGCAATGTCCCCGGCGGCGTAAACCCGTTCATGGGAAACGGAACGCAGGTTGGCATTCACGCGGATGAAGCCCTTGCCGTCAGTGGCCAGCCCGCTGTCGCGAATCCAAGGCGGTGCTTGGACGCCCGTCACCCAAAACAGGTGATCGAACGCCAGCTCCACGCCGTCCTGCAGGCGCAGCGCGTCCGGCGACCCAGACGTGACCAAGCCGCGAACCAAGGCGATGTTCGCCTTTGCCAACTCGCCGAGGAGCAGCCTCCTTGGCATGCGGCCATGGTCGGGCAGGACCTCATCGGCAACCACCTTGATGTCGATGGATTCCGGCAAGGTTCGGCGGGCGGCCAAGGCCAACTCGAGGCCGCCGGCACCGCCACCGACCAGCACCAGCTTGGCGTTGGGGCGGATGCGGTTGCGCAGGCTGTCCCACTCGGGCAGAAAGCGGCCAATGGGCTTGACGCAATGGCCCAGCTCGACCGGTGCCTCCGGCGCCGCACCGCAGTTGATGGACAGCAGGTCAAAGCGAATGGGCGGTCGCTGAAGGCAATGGACTAGGCCAGCATCCAGATCGAGCGCCGTCACCTCATCATCGATGAGACGGGCGCCCCCAAAGCGGCACAGGGGACCGAGATCGATGTGAATGTCGTCCCAGCCATAAAACCCCGCGACGTATCCAGGCAGCATGCCCGAATAGGGCGTGTGGACCTCTCGGGCAACCACGGTCACTCGAACCCCGTCCAGGGGCGCCATGCCGAACGACTTGAGCGCCTGGACGTGGCTGTGCCCACCCCCGATCAACACGAGGTCTCGACGCGGTGGTTTGGACGGCGTTTTCACGGATTCCACCAATCCCGCTAGGTGGGAGTGAACTCCGCGGCAGCGGATGGGCACTCCGAAAAATAGGCCGCGTCGAACAAGGTCTTGAAGTCAAGACGGTCCTGGTCTGGGCTGAAGCCGCGCCCAGTGGGCGGCGCAAGCAGCCGCCAAGCCGCATCGAAGCGGGCGCCGATGGAGAAGAAGCTCTCCCCGGGGTCCAAGGTGGCGCCGTATCGCAGATCGTTCAAGGTGACCTGGAAGCCGTTGGCCAATGGCTGCACCACGGGAAAGCTCCAGCCCATGGTGAACCAATCAAAGGTGCGGCCTTCGTCCGTGGCCGCCAACGCCGAAGCCGCCGCCGGGCCCGCCCGAGATGCCCGCCCCCATTGGATGGCGCACGGCAACCAAGTGGAGTAGTAGCCGACCCGCACCTCGCTGGGCGTGCGCACCACGATGCGCCGGTAATGCACCTGCAGAATCGTGGGGAAGGCGCTTAGTTCGTAGTCCACCACCCCCTCGGTTTCCAGTTGGGCGGCGGCAAACTGCGCCGCTTCCCGGTTTTGCGCCCATCCGTACGCGAGGTAGGCGCAGCTCAGCGCCAAGGCGGCAAGTGCCGAAGCCTTGCGGCGGCGCGGCGACTTGAGCCAAATCCCCGCCGCCAATCCGCCGAGCAGAATCAGGGTGAACACCGGGTCGATGATGGGCATGGCGTTGACCGCGAAGCGCCGATCGGAAAACGGCGCCAGCCACTGGGTGCCATAGGTCGTCAAACCGTCCAACAGCGGGTGCGACAGCAGCGCCAGCGTGGCCACCGCCAGCCACCAGAGATGTTGTCGGCGCCAACGCAGACCATCGCCAAAGCGCCGCCACAGCCAGTGGCCAGCCAGCGGGCCCAGCGCCAACAGCACGATGAGCGAGTGGGTGACACCCCTATGGTGCTTTAGGGTGTCAAAGAAATCGCCGCCAATCGAGAAGACCACGTCGAGGTCCGGAGCGGCCCCCAGGGCAGCACCGGCGATGAGCACCCCCTTGGCCATGTCCGCGGGTGCTACGCTGCGGGCGGTAATCGCGCCAAGAGCCGCTTGGGAGACCGGATCCAATCAGATCACGCCTTGCGCCGCGAAGCGGGCGATGTCCGCTTCACCATAGCCCAGTTCGGCGAGCACTTCGGCACTGTGTTCACCCAGTTCCGGAGCCTTCTCAATCGGCGCCGGATCCAGCCCTTCAACGTTGATCGGCGGACGAATGAACTGCGCCCCTTCGGCGGCGTCGCTGGGCGGAGAAAGCAAGCCGCTGGCCGCGACCTGGGGATCGTCGGCCAGGCCATCGATCTGCCCAACCAAGGCCACTGGTGCGCCGGTCTCGGCAAATCGCGCCATCCAGTGGTCGCTCGGCTCAGCCTCGATGCGGGCGCGCAGCCGTTCGATCAGCGCCTCGCCATGAGTGATGCGGGATTCGCTGGTCGCGAAGCGCGCATCGTCGCTCCAATCCCCGACTTCCAGCCCTCGCAAAACCCGCTTGAACTCAGCGTCGGTGCGCACCATGGTGAACTGCAGCCAACGGCCGTCCGCCGCCCGGTACAGGGGGCGGTTCCAGAAATGCCGATGGACGTCTTGGTAACCCGCGGTCGCAGCGCCGCAAAAGCGCGCCTGGGCGATGCAGGAAGCGGCCCAAACGCCGTTGGCCATCAGCGAGGTGTGCACCATGCGGCCCTCCCCCGTTCGCTCCCGATCCAGCAGCGCGGTGACGATGCCGGCGTAGAGCGCCATGGCGGTGGGGTGGTCGCCCATGCCCGGCAAGCACTGGGCCGGGTCCGCGCCGGGCGCGCGCACTAGGTCCATCAGGCCGCTGCGCGCCCAATAGGCGACCAGGTCGAAGGCCTCGCGGTCCCGTTCCGGCCCGGATTCGCCGTAGCCGGTGAGCGAGGCGTAGATCAGCCGCGGATTGAGCGCCTTCAAGTCGTCGTAGGTCAGGTTCAGTTCGCGGCGCAGGGCCGGCGGCTGGTTGGTGATGTAAACATCGGCCTGCGCCGCCAGCTCCAGGAGGATGCGCCGCCCCTCCTCCGACTTCAGGTTCAAGCTGAGCGAGCGCTTGTTGTGCGCGTCCAGCAGCCACGTGTAGTTGGCCTCCGCGTTCGGGCTGATGGCGAAGGAGGCGAAGCGCCGGTAATCGTCGCCGCGCCCCGGTCTTTCCACCTTGATGACGTCAGCGCCGTAGTCGGCCAGCATGGTGGCGGCCACCGGAGCGGCGATCCAAGTGCCCACATCGAGCACCTTGAGCCCGCGAAAGATCGTCATGCCGCCTCCGCCAAGCGCGTCGCGGCTCTGGTCAGATGAGTGGGCCCCCGTAGGCGCACCCGTTCGAGCAGACGCCCGTCCGGATCAAGCAGCACTAGGGTCGGCGTTTGCATCACCTGCAGGGCGACGGCGAGCTCGGAACTGGCCAAAACCCTATCGGGGCGCAAGCCATGAAGCTCTGCGAAGCTGCCCAGGTCGCTACTGGCAGCACCGCCCACCAAGACCAGCGGCAAGGCTTCGTAGCGACCCAGTGCCGCCTCGTAGCTTAGCAGCAGGGACTTGCAGACCGCGCATTCCTCGCTGACAAACAACAGGGCGATGGCTCGGCCCTTGCAAAGCTGCCGCAAGGGGCCGGCGAAGCCCGCCGCCGTGGCCACCCGCACCGCATCAAGATCGATTCGATCCACCTTGGCGGCTTCTTGCCGTGCCTTCTGAAGCAACCCACCCACCGGCGCGGTGCGCTCATGGAGCACACCGATCTGGCGGGCCAAGGAGAGCGCCACGAGGCCGAGGGCCAACAGGCCCAGCAGCAGGCCAACTTGGGAGGCAATGACGGGGATCACAGGTTGCGCCGTTGGATCTCCCGCCGCAGGCGCACCGTGTCGGACTCCAGGGGTTCAGCGAGCTCCGACGGGTCCAGGCTGCCTTCGGTGTGCGCCCACATCTTCACCCCGTCGTAGGTGATGTACTTTTCGGGAATCACTTCCAGCACGATGCGCAGCGGCGAATCGAGCATCTGCTCAAAGGCCTTGGCGGCGTCCTCCTCCGGCCGCAGGGCGCGGGCGAAGTCGGGGTAGAACCAATCCTTGGTCTCGCGATCCTCGTGCACCACGCAACGCCCCTTGATGGTAATGGTCTTCGAGGGGCCAAGTTCGGTGCCCGTGCTGGTGATGACCACGGATACCTTGGGGTTGCGCCGCACCGCCGAAATGCGGTGTCGGTGGGCGCCGGCCGTGAGCCAGACGCGCCCCTTGCGCCAGATGTAGGACATGATGACCCCCACCGGCCATTCGTCCTTGGTGCACCAGTTGAACACGCACTCCCGCTGGGTGAGCAGCAGCCGTTCCTGGTCGTTGGGATTGAGGCGATAGATGGAGACCAGTTCGTAGTTTTCCAAGTCGTCGGACATGCGCAATCTTCCTGTTCGGCGGCAAAAAAAAGATTGTAACCCGCTTGAGGAGCTGACTACTCCGCCTTGGGCTTGCGCATCCAGCGGCTGGCTGAGGCGGTTTCCTGCACTGCTTCGCCAGCCTTGGCCCAGCCGTTGAAGCCGGGCTCCAAGTGGGCGACGTCCGGATAGCCCATGTCGAGCAGCGCCTTGGCCGCCAAGGCGGAGCGCCCGCCGGCGGCGCAATAGACGACGATGCGGGCCTCCGGGGTGAAGTAGTCCCGAAAGTAGGGGCTTTCCGGGTCGGCCCAGAATTCCAGCATCCCCCGGGGCGCGTGGCGGGCGCCGGGAATCGCGCCTAGGTCCACGTATTCCTGGATCTCCCGCACGTCAACCAGCAGCAGATCGTCCCGCTCCGCCAGCTCCTGCTTCAACGCCTCGATGGAGAGGTTTTCAATGCCTTGCTTGATCTCCCCAACAGTGGCAAAAATGGACTTGATGCCCACAACTCGGCTCCTCCGCAAAAACCGGCATTTTTGCAGATTTCACAGCGCAATGCCGACTAGGCGCGTTAGAGGGTATGATGGACCAATAGGCCATTGGCGGGAGGATGCAACGTGAAGTCGCGCAGGCAATTCCTGAAGGCGGGCGTCGTCGGCACCGGCGCCGCGGCCATGACGCCGGTGCTGCCCCAGGCGGCGGTTCGGGAGGCGGATGCCGCCAACCGAGTGCGGCGCTACGTGACGCTGGGCCGCACTGGGCTCAAAATCTCCGATGTTTCCTTCGGCTCCAGCCGGTTGCGCCTAGGCGGGGAAGACTTGGTCCGCCATGCCCTTGACAAGGGCGTCAACTACTTCGACACCGCCGAAGGCTACACCGGCGGCGAATCGGAACGGGTGATTGGCAACGTGCTCAAGGGCCAGCGGGAGCGCGCCATCATCGCCTCCAAGACCGTCGCCTCGGCAGGCGCGTCCAAGGAACGGATCATGGGCGAACTGGAGGGCAGCCTAAGGCGCCTGCAAACCGACCATGTGGACATCTACTTCAACCACGCCGTCAACGACCCCGCCCGGCTCGACAATCCCGAGTGGTTCGAGTTTTGCGAGCGAGCCAAGCAGCAGGGCAAGATCCGCTTCACCGGAATGTCCGGGCATGCGGGGCGCTTGGTGGAATGCCTCGACCACGCCTTCGACAAAGACATGGTGGACGTGGTGCTGGTCTCCCTCAACTTTGGCCAGGATCCCGAGTTCCACGAGCGCTTCACGCGGGGCTTCGATCTCGTCGCCCGGCACCCGCAACTGCCGCGGGCCTTGCGCCGCGCCAAGCAACTCGACGTCGGCGTCATCGCCATGAAGTGCCTGATGGGCGCACGCCTGAACGACATGCGGCCCTACGAGCGGGACGGCGCCTCATTCGCCCAGGCGGCATTCCGCTGGACGCTCTCCCAGCCCAATGTTGACGCCTTGGTCATCTCCATGACCTCAACGGCCAAGATCGACGAATTCCTCGGCGCGTCGGCCTGGCAGACCTTGGCTGCCGGCGATACGGCGCTGTTGCGCCGCTACGCCGCCCTGAACGGCGCGAGCTACTGCCAGCAGGGCTGCAACGACTGTGCCGGCGCTTGCCCGTTCGACGTGCCCATCTCCGACGTGCTGCGCACCCGCATGTACGCCACGGACTACCAGGACTTGGACTTCGCCCGCCGCGAGTACGCCCAACTCGAGGTCAACGCCAGCCCTTGCCTCGGCTGCAGCGGGGCGCCCTGCCAAGACGCCTGCAGCCACGGGCTGCCCATCGCCGAACTCTGCGCGCCCACGCATCGGATGCTGGCCTGAAGGCATGGCGCTGGACGACATTCTGGCCGCTTTCAAGGACGGCGCGATCGAGGCTGACGAGGCGAGCCACCGGATTCGTGCGTCCTTCTACCAGAATGTTGGCCAACCGAGTGGCGGCCATTCGACCCTCGATAGCGACCGCTTGGCGCGCACCGGCGCCTCGGAGGTGATCTACGGGGCGGGCAAGAGCGCGGCGGAGGTCGCCGATTTGGTCGAAGCCTTGGTGGGGGCAGGACAAAACGCCCTGGTCACCCGAACCACCCCGGAGGCTTATGAGCAGGTGCTTGAACGCACGGCATGCGCCCGCTATCACGAAGCGGCATCGGCCATCACCGCCACCGTTCAGGAGCCTGCCGGTGCCGATACCTTGATCGCGGTCATCACCGCCGGCACATCGGATGCGCCGGTGGCGGAGGAAGCGGCGGTCACCGCCGCCTTCTACGGCAACCCGGTGCTGCGCATTCGCGACGTGGGAGTCTCCGGCCTGCACCGATTGCTGGCCCGGCTCGACGAGATTCGCCAAGCGCGGGTGGTGATCGTCGTGGCCGGCATGGAGGGCGCCTTGCCCAGCGTGGTCGGCGGCTTGGTGGAGGCACCGGTCATCAGCGTACCCACCAGCGTGGGCTACGGGGCTGCCTTCGGCGGCGTCACCGCCCTGCTGGGCATGCTGTCGAGCTGCGCGGCGGGCCTCGCCGTGGTCAACATCGACAACGGCTTCGGCGCCGGCTACCTGGCCCACAAGATCAATCGGCTTTGATCGTGGCACCGCAACCGCTTTCCGGCGAACTCACCGCCAAGCTCGATGCCCTTAGGGCCAGCCTGGGGGCGATGGACAGCGCCTTGGTCGCCTACTCCGGCGGCGTGGACAGTTCCTTGGTCGCTTTTCTTGCCGCCGAGGTGCTTGGCGCCAAGGCCTTGGCGGTCACGTCCGGCAGCGCCAGCCTCAAGCGCTCCGACTTGAGCCTAGCCAAACGGCTGGCCGAGGAATGGGGCATGCGCCATCGGGTGATCGTCACCGACGAGCTCAGCAAACCCGATTACCGCGCCAACCCGGTCAATCGCTGCTTCCACTGCAAGACCTCCCTGTACACGGCGCTGGCGGACATCGCCCGGCAAGAGGGCTTCGCCGAAATTCTCAACGGCACCAACACCGACGACCTTGGCGACCATCGGCCGGGCCTCATCGCCGCCGAGGACTTCGCCGTCCGCTCGCCCTTGGTGGAGGCCCGCGTGGACAAGGCCGGGGTTCGTGCCCTGGCCGCCCATCTTGGCCTCGACAATGCCGCGAAACCCCAGTCCGCCTGCCTGTCGAGCCGCTTCCCCTACGGCGCGTCGATCAACGCCGAACGGCTTGCCCAAGTGGAGCGGGCCGAGGAGTGCCTGGCCCGGCTCGGCTTCGTTGAATTCAGGGTTCGCCACCACGAGGACGTGGCCCGCCTGGAGATTGGCGCCGACGAGCTTGGGCGCGCGCTGGAACTGCGCGATACGCTGCAAGCCGAGGTCCAGGCTTGCGGTTACCGCTTCGTTGCCTTGGACCTCGGCGCCTTCCGCTCCGGATCAATGAACGAAGGCATCATCAAGGCGATCAACATCAAGTAGGCAAAACACACTCATGATTGAACGCATACCCTTCGGCGGCACCGGCCATGCGAGCAGCCGCATCATCTTCGGCGCGGCGGCGCTCGGCGCGATGCGCCAGGAGCGGGCCGACAAGACCTTGGACATCCTGCTTGAATTCGGCGTCAACCACATCGACACCGCGGCCAGCTACGGCGATTCCGAACTGCGGCTTGCCCCCTTTCTGCGCCAGCATCGTTCCGAATTCTTTCTCGCCACCAAGACCCATCAACGCAGCGCCGCTGACGCGCGGACGCAACTGCACCAATCCCTGGAGCGGCTGGGCGTTGCGCAAATCGACCTGGTGCAGATGCACAACCTAGTGGATCAGGAGGAATGGCAGACCGCCCTCGGCCCGGGCGGCGCGCTCGAAGCCCTAACGCAGGCGAAGGCGGAAGGCCTAGTGCGCTTCATCGGCGTCACCGGCCACGGCACCTGGGTGGCGGAGCGGCACTTGCAGAGCCTTGGGCGCTTTCCCTTTGACTCGGTGCTGCTGCCCTATAACCACACCATGATGAGCCAACCCGTCTATGCTGCGGACTTCAGGCGCCTGCAGGCGCTTTGCCGGGGCCGCAACGTGGCCATGCAGACCATCAAGTCGGTGGCGCGGCGGCGTTGGCAGGACGCCGACTCGGACCCCCATTTCTCTTGGTACATGCCGCTCAGGGAGCCTGCCGCCCTGCGCCGCGCCGTGCATTTCGTACTCGCCGAGCCGGGGCTGTTTCTCAACAGTTCCAGCGACGCCACCCTGTTGCGCCCGATTCTCGAGGCCGCCAGCGAGCCGATCGAACCGCCCACGGCGGAGGCGATGGACCAGGACGTGGCGGAGCACGGCATGGCACCCCTGTTCGTCCGCGGCGAATCCGATGAGGTGATCCTGGCGCCAGCAGGATAGGTGGGCACCCCCCACCCCCATCGCACCCTGTCCGTCGTGGTGCCGACGTTTCGCGAGGCGGCGAACCTTCCGGCCTTGGCTGAACGCCTGAACGAGGCGCTTGGGGAGAGCGGCATCAATTGGGAGTTGCTGCTGGTCGATGACGACTCCAACGACGGCAGCGAGGCCATCGCCCAGCAACTGGCCAAGCGGCTGCCGGTGCGCATGGCCGTGCGCCGGGAGGCCAGCCGGGACCTCTCACTGTCGGTGCTGCAAGGCATCGGGCTCGCTCGGTTCGACCACCTGGTGGTGATGGATGCCGACCTCTCCCATCCTCCAGAACGCATCATCGACCTGCTGCGTGCGTTGGAAGAAGACGGTTGCGATCTAGCGCTTGGCAGCCGCTACGCCACCGGTGGCACCCTGGACCGCGCCTGGAGCCCTTGGCGCTTCCTGACCTCCCGCTTGGCAACCCTGCTGGCCCAGCCGCTCACGCATTGCGCCGACCCCATGAGCGGCTTCTTCGCCACCGATCGCCGACGCCTGCCCGACTTAGAGCAACTGCGGCCCATCGGCTACAAGATCGCCTTGGAACTCGTGGTGCGTGGCGACTTGCAGGTCAAGGAAGTGCCGATTGGCTTCTCGGAACGCGCCACGGGCACCAGCAAGATGAACGCCCGGCAGTGGATCAACACCGCTCGGCACCTGCACCGCCTGTACCGGCACCGTTTCGGCGGCTGGGCGCGGGCGCTCTGGTTTGCGGCCGTCGGCGCCAGTGGCTTCTTCGTTGATGTGCTTTTCTACTTGGGCCTGCAGTGGGCCGGCGTCAATCACCAAGTGGCCCGGGCGCTATCCTTCTGGCCCGCCGCTAGCTGGAATTGGGCGCTGCATCGCCGCATCACCTTCAGGGAACACCCGCACCGCCCACCGACCCGGCAGTGGGCCGAATTCGTCGCCGTCAGCCTAGCCGGTCTCAGCGTGAACCTAGGCACCTACCTCGCCCTGACCGGCTGGACCGACTTTTTCGACCGCTACCGCTTGTTGGCGCTGACCTGCGGCTTCTTCCTCGGCGGCGGAGTCAATTTCCTGATGTCATCCCTCTACGTCTATCGCCGGCAAACGGCATCCAGCCTTACGCAGACTCCTTCCGGCGCAGGTAGCTGAACAACTGCCGGTCGTGGCGGCTGGCGGCGGAGAGCCGCTCCGGGCGCGGCCAAGGCGGCCAGCGCGGCGGCTCGCCTTGGGGCTGGTCGCCTATCACCGTCACCCGTTGGATGATGCGCTCGCTGTCGAAGTCGTTGAGCACGAAGTGCTGGGTGCAGCGGTTGTCCCAGATCGCGACGGTGCCCTCCGACCAGCGGTAGCGCACGGTGAAGCGCGGGTTTTTCACCCAATTGGTGAGATAGCGCAGCAGCGCATCGCTTTCGCCGGCACTCATCTCGACGATGCGCCGGGTGAAGTGTTCGTTGACGTAGAGCGCCTTGCGCCCGGTTTCGGGGTGTTCCCGCACCACCGGATGCACCATCATGCTGTCCGGTCGGTTGTGGGGCGCTGCGTCATGCAGGGCGGTCAAGCCGAGGCACAGATCCTGCATCGGAGGCGACAGCTCCTCGAAAGCCGCGTAAAGGCTGGTCCATAGGGTGTCGCCGCCGGTCTCCGGGCACTTCACCATGTGCAGTATCGACATCACCGCGGGCCTTTCCTGGAAGGTCAGGTCGGTATGCCACTCGTCGGCGATGCCGCCGTGGCTGGCGGCGAGTTCAAAGAGTTCGTCCCGATCCGTGAACGGGTTCTTCAGGTTGGGATGCGACTCCAGGGTGCCGAAGTGACGGCCGAAGGCGATGTGCTCATCGACGGTGATGCGCTGGCCAGGCAGGAAGAGCACGAGGTGTTCAAGCAGCAGGGAGCGAATCGCCTCCGCCTGTTCCGGGCCCGCCATGGCGAGATCAACGCCGCGCACTTGTGCGCCGAGGGCACCGGCCAGCCGAGTGACCTCCATGTTTGCATGCCCTGCCTGGGTCATCCGGCACGCTCCCAAACCCTTTCCAGGAAGCCCCTAGCTTAACCCAGATAGTGGGAGCAGGCCCCACAAGCCGAGTAGAATGCGCTGCGCCTGCGATGTTACGGAAGAACCTTGACCCTAGAAATCGTCCCGGTGACCAACAAGCGCCTGCTCAAGGCGTTCATCAAGGTGCCTTGGCCCATCTACAAGGACGATGGCGCTTGGCGGCCGCCCTTGGTGGTGGAGCGCCTGATGGCCTTCTCCCCAAAATCGCCGGTGTTCGACCACCTGGATTGGCAGGCTTGGATCGCCCGGCGCAACGGCCGGCCCGTCGGCCGGATCACCGCCCAGGTCGATGCCTTGCACCAGGCGCAACACGGCGAGGGGACCGGCTTTTTTGGGCTGATCGAGGGCGAGGATGACCAAGACCTCTTCGATGCCCTGTTCGAGACCGCCGAGGATTGGCTGCGCCACCGGGGGATGCAGCGGATCATTGGCCCGATCAACCTGAACATCAACCAGGAAATCGGGCTGCTCACCGAAGGCTACGACACCCCGCCCTACATCATGATGGGCCACGCCCGCCCCTATTACTGCCAACGCATCGAAGCCCTCGGCTACCAGCCCTGCCAGCGCATGCTCGCCTACGAGGCGGCCACGGACTACCCCGAACCGCGGGCAATAGCCCTGCAACGCAAGCGACTGGCACGGCGCATCAGGTTGCGCCCTTTTGACCGCTCCCAAAAGTCCGCGGATTTGGAGCGGCTGCGCAGCATATTCAACGACGCCTGGTCGGGCAATTGGGGATTCGTGCCGTTCACTGAACGGGAATTCAAAGCCTTGGGCAGGCTGCTGCTGATGGTGGTGCCCAACGACCTAATCTGGCTGGCGGAAATCGACAGTGAAGCGGTGGGCTTCATCGTCATGCTGCCCAACATCAACGAAGCCACTGCCGACCTCAACGGTCGTCTGCTGCCTTGGGGCTGGCTGAAGCTGCTGTGGCGCCTGAAGGTCAAGCTGCCCGCGAGTGGGCGAGTGCCGTTGATGGGCGTACGCCGCCATCTGCACGAGGGCCCCTTGGGCGCTGGTGTCGCGATGAGCCTCATCCACAAAACCGGCAAGGCGGGGCTTCGGCATGGCATTCTTACCAGCGAAACCTCCTGGATTCTGGAGGACAACAGCGGCATGCGGGCAATCATGGAGCGCATCGGCGGCGCGGTCAGCAAGCGCTACACCGTTTACGAAAAATCCCTGGGGCAGCGATGAAGGCAATCGTACTGTCAGGAACCCGCACCACGGAACCGTCCGGTGAACGAGACGGTGAAATGGGCCCCACGCCCATGACGCCGGTGGCGGGGATTCCCGCGCTCGTTCGGGTATTGGGTGCGCTCCGCAGCACCGAGGCCATCGACGGCGGCTTGCTGGCTGGCCCGGAACAGCGGCACGGCCAACACGACGGCATCGTCGCCGAGCTGCTTGCCGCCGGAGACTTTGAGTGGACCGCGCCAGCGGCGGGGCCAGCCGAAAGCGCGCTTAAGGCCGTTCAGCAACTCGACACCTGGCCCATTGTGTTGACCACCGGCGACCACGCCTTGCTGACGGCACCAACCATTGACGACTTCTGCGCTGCGGCGGCCGCCCAAGGCGCCGATTTGACGGTGGGCCTTGCGCCCCATAGCTTGGTCGCCGAACGCTTTCCGGGCCTCAATCGCACCCGGCTGCGCTTCGCTGGTGGCGCCTACTGCGGCACCAATCTCTTCTACCTCCACGGCCCCAAGGCGGCTCACGCCATCGCCTTCTGGGCCAGCGTGCAGGCCAACCGCAAGCGGCCTTGGCGAATCGTGCGGCACTTGGGCTGGCGCACCTTGGCCACCTACGCCTGCGGCCGCTTGAGCATCGACCGCGCCTTGGCGGCGCTGTCCCGGCTGATGGACTGCACCCTGGGCTGGGTTGAGGTTAAAGACCCCTTGGCGGCCATCGACGTGGATTCCCCTGCCGACCTCGCCGTTGCAGAACGGACACTGCAGTGCCAGTCCCGCTCCTCTTAACCAACCCGCGGGCGGGCCTCGGCAAACGCCAGCTCGCCTTTCGCGGGGAGCGGTTCGTGCTCGGTTCGGGGCCGCTGCCAGACCTGTCCCGCTTCAGCCTGCTGGTCCTTGCCGGTGGCGACGGCACCCTGCAGCGCACCCTGACCGAGGCCCTTGAGCAATCGCCGGCCAGCACCCTGCCGCCCATCGCTGTGCTGCCCGCCGGGCGCACCAACATGTCGGCAGCGGACCTCAATCACCATCGGCGCTTCACGCAATGCGCCAAGGCGCTTGAAGCGATGGTTGACGGCACCCTGCCTCCGGCCACGGCTCGGCCGCTCATTCGAGTGGACCAGGTGGACGGCCACAAATACGGCTGGTTCTTCGGGCTGGGCGCAGTGAGCGCCGGGATCGCCCGCTGGAGCGGTACCCGCTCCGGCAGCCAGTTGGGCACGACCATACGCACCGCTTGGTACTCGGCGAAAGGGCTCCTAGCCCCGAGCGAGCCTCAAGAAGTTCGCTGGAACGGTGAAACCCGGCAGGTGTTCGCCATGCTCGCCACGTCACTCGACCGGCTGCTCTTCGGCTGCCGTCCCTACTGGGGGGACGGCGAGGGAATGCACAACACCTGGGTGTTTGCCGAGGCCCGAGGCCGGGTGCGGCGCAGCTTGCGACTGCTTAGGGGCGATGCGTCCTTGGAGCGACTGCCGGGCTACTCCAGCGGCAACCGCACCAACCTCGAATTCGAACTCGACGGCCCGTACACCATCGACGGCGAGCTGTTCGACAACCGCGGCCCCTTGCGCCTTTCCCTGAGCGAACCCTTGCGATGGCTGGCGCTGTGACCGACCGAGGCGCCGGCATGAAAGACGGCACGCCCAAGCCACGGTTCGCCATCCGCTTGGGCAAGGTGGTCATGCGCACCTTGGACGCCTTTCTCGCCCGCCATTCGCGCATCGCCACCACGCCCTTCATCGACCGCAGCGCCTTTGCCTGGGTGCCCACACTGGAGGCCGAAGCCGCCGCCATCCGCGCCGAACTCGACGCCATCATGCGCCAACCCCAAGACATACCCACCTTCCATGAGATGTCGCCCGACCAAGTCCGCATCTCCAAGGGGGACAATTGGAAAACGTTCGTGATGCGCGTGTTCGGCCACCAAATCGACGACAACTGCGCCGCTTGCCCGAACACCGCCGCGCTCATCGACGCCCTGCCAGGCGTGCAGAACGCCTGGTTCTCGATCTTGGCCCCCGGCTACCACATTCCTCCCCATCGAGGACCGACCAAGGCCTTGGTGCGCTGCCACCTCGGCTTGCGGATTCCCGCCAAGGCGGCGGACTGCTGGATTCGGGTGGGCGACCAAGTCCGTCACTGGGAGGACGGCCGCTGCCTGCTGTTCGACGACACCTTTGAGCACGAAGTGCGCAACGACACCGCCGAATCCCGGGTGGTGCTGTTCCTGGACCTGGAACGCCCCCTGGATCGCGCCGGGGAGTACTGCCGCAACCTAGTGCTGGGCCTGTTTCGAGCCACCGCCTACGTCAAGCGCCCGCTGGCCAACATCAAGCGCTGGAACCAAGGATTGCGGGAAGGTGCTGACTGACTTTGCCCAAGCCAGGGCACCGCGCACCGCGCAAGCCGATGTCTGCATCATCGGTGCCGGCGCCGCCGGAATCACGCTCGCTAGGGGCCTGAGCGGCCAAGGCCTGCGCATCCTGCTGCTGGAAAGCGGCGGCTTGGACTACGGGCCCGAAAGCGCCGCCCTCGGCGTCGGCGAGAACATCGGCGCTGCCTACTATCCGCTCGAGGACAGCCGCCTGCGGTTTTTCGGCGGCACCACCAACATCTGGGGCGGCCGCTGCGCCCCCTTGGACGACATCGACTTTCAAGCGCGGGGCTGGGTGGCGCACAGCGGCTGGCCCATCGACGGGGGCGAACTGGCCGAAGGCTATAGCGCGGCCCATCGGGACTTGGGGGTCGACGCACCGGACAGCGGTGCCAAGGAGGAAGGCCAATGGGGCGCCGCCGCGCTGTCCATGGACGCTGATCGTTTCATGAGCCGCTGCTGGCGCTTTGACACCCAGCGGGAGCGCTTTCATGCCAAGCGAACCCAGGACGTCCTCAAGGCGCCGGACATCGAGACGCTCATCAACGCCACGGCGGTGGGCATCCAAGCCCATCCCGATCGGTCGGGCCTCGACCATGTGCTGGTGGGCCATGCCGGCGGACAGGCCGCCAAGATCAAGGCCAACACCTATGTGTTGGCCTGCGGCGGCATCGAAAACGCCCGCCTGCTGCTGGCTTCGAACGATGTTGAACCGCTGGGCATCGGCAACGGCCACGACCAAGTGGGGCGTTTCTTCATGGAACACCCCCACGGACGCCTGGGCCGCATCCGAACCCGCAAACCCTATCGCCTCTGGAACGCATTCCGCATGCGCTTCCCGCAGGGCAGCGTTCCCGTGGCACCCGTCCTGTTGCCGACACCCGCCCTGCAGCGGGAACGGGACATTCTCAACACCGCCCTGACCTTCAAGTGGCAACGCAACCCAGCGGCGGGCGTGCCCCGCGCCCGGCAGGTCTACCAAGCGCTGAAGCACCAGCTCGCGCCCGGACGCGGCAACCGTCAGCTTTGGCACGCCTACCGGGGGCTGCGGTTCGCCTATGCCCGTTCCCTGCGGCCCCTTCTCACCCGAGGCCTGATGCAGCTGCAGGACTTCCAACTCAGCGTCATGATCCGCGCCGAGCAGGCACCCAACCCGGCCAGCCGCGTGGTGCTGTCCACGGCGAAGGATGAACTCGGCTGCCCCAAGGCGAACCTCGATTGGCGGCTTGGTGAACAGGACAAGCACACGCTGCGCGAATTGGCCGGAGCCCTGAACGACGAACTGCTCCGCCTCGACCTAGGCGCGTTGGAGCCGTCGCCTTGGCTAGATGAACCCGGCCTCGATTGGCCGGTTGACGGCACCGTGGGCAACCATCCCATCGGCGGCTATCACCACGCAGGCACCACCCGCATGAGCGCCAGCCCGACCAATGGGGTGGTGGACCGCAATTGCGCAGTGCACGGCTATCCCGACCTCTACATCCTCGGCAGTTCCGTGTTTCCCACCGCCGGCTGGGCCAACCCAACCCTGACCATCCTGGCCCTGGCGCACCGCTTGAAGGCACACCTGCTTTCGCAGCGCACTGCGGACCATCATCAAGTAAAATAGCGTGATGAAAGTGATCGTTCTATCGGCCGGTCAAGGCAAGCGGCTGCTGCCGTTAACCGAGGACCGGCCCAAGTGTGCCCTGATGCTCGGCGAACGGACCGTGCTTGGCTGGCAGTTGGAAGCCTTTGCCGCCGCCGGCGCCACCGAAGTGGTGGTGGCCACGGGCTTTCGCGCCGGGCTCATCGGCCAGCTCATCGACGGCTACGCCAAGCTCGACGTGCGCACGGCGCACAATCCCTTCTACGCCCATTGCGACAATCTCGGCACCTGCTGGGTGGTGCGCCATGAGATGACCGACCCCTTCGTCATCGTCAATGGCGACACCCTGTTCGAACCGGAGATCTTTGCGCGGCTCATCAACAGCCCGGACGAACATCCCATCACCTTGGTCACCAACGTCAAGGACAGCTACGACGATGACGACATGAAGGTCATCGTCTCCGGCAATGAACTCAAGCAGGTGGACAAGAAGCTGCCCGCCAGTGAAGTGCACGGCGAGTCCATCGGCATGATCCGCTTCCAAGGCGACGGCCCCCGGCTTTTCCGGGAGCGGCTGGAGTCCATGATGGCCGTCGAGTCCACCCTGGGCCGCTGGTATCTGTCCGCCATCGACGCCCTGGCCGCCCAAGGCTATGTCGGCGTGGTCACCACCGGCAGCCATGATTGGTGCGAGATCGACGACCGCAAGGACTTGGAGCACGCACGCACCACCGTGCCCCTGTGGTTTAGACGGCGCCTTTCAGCCGAGGAAAGGTTGGCCGGCGCCATTCGCTGAGGCGCTTGGCCTTCAGGCGCCTCATCTGCGCCTGAAGGCCAAGCGTTCGGGTTGCTTCGCAACCCGGCACGCTAGACCAGCGTGTAACCCAACTCGCTCAAGGGCATGGACCGCACACGCTCGCCGGTCGCCGCAAAAATGGCATTGGCAACGGCCGGCGCCAGCGGCGGCAGGGCCGGTTCGCCGAGCCCGGTTGATGGGTTGTCGCTTTCGATGAAGTGCACGTCAATCTCGGGCGTGGGGGCGATGCGCATCACTTGATACTCATCAAAGTTGTCCTGTTGTATGACGCCCTGCCGCATGGTGATCTGCTGCAGCGCCATGGTGCTCAGGCCATCAACCACTGAACCCTGCACTTGGCTCAACGCGCCGCTCAGGTTGATGATGGGGCCCACATCGACCGCCACCCATACCTTTTCGACGCTGATCTTCCGGTCTGCCGTGACGCGCACCTCGGCGACCTCCGCCACGTGCGCGGCGTGGCAGAAGTAGAAGGACAAGCCCAGCCCGCTGCCATCCGGCATGGGCCTGCCCCACTGCGCCTTCTTCGCTGCCAGCTTGATCACGTCGATGGCGCGGCCGGTGTTCAATGCCCTGATGTCGCCTTCCTTGATCCAGCGCGGCTCGCCCATGAGCTCCAGCAGGAACTCCAGGTGATCCCTGCCTGCCAGCACCGCGAGCTCATGAATGAAGCTCTGCTCCACGAAGGCGTTGGTGTTCGACCCGGGTGCCCGCCAGGCACCGCAGGGGGTGGCGATCTCCTTCAAGCTGAGCTTGATGCGGGCATTGGGGAAGGCCACACCCGGCAACTCGTTGCCGCGCAGGCCGGACCCCATCACCGGACGGCCGTTCTGGCCGAACCCGATGTAGTGCTGCTCCCAAGCCGCGAGCTTGCCGTCCGGACCCACCGCGCCCTTCATGTTCTCGAATCCACCGGCGCGGAAGTGGTCGTTGTGGATGTCATCCGTGCGCGTCCAGGTCAGCTTCACGGGAACGCCCGCCCGGTGCGAGATGGCCATGGCTTCCGTCGCGAAGTCATGGATTGCCCGCCGGCCGAAGCCCCCGCCCATGCGCAACGGATGCACCTGCACCTGTTCAGGTTTCATGCCGAACAGGCGGCCGGCGATTTCGATGACTTGGCCGGGAAACTGACTGCCGAGCCAGACTTCCAGGGCATCCGGCTCGCCGTTGCGGCCCTTGCGGTAGTCGGCGGTGCAGTTCATCGGCTCCATGCACACGTGGGCCGCATAAGGAAACTGGTAGAAGGCCTCGATCGTCTGGTTGCCCGCATCGGCAAACGCCGCATCGACACCCCCGCTATCGGCAATGACATTGCCGCCACCTGCTTCGGCCGTGCGCTCCGCCCAAGCAATCATCTCGGGCCAATCGTCAGTGGATGCCGATGATTCGTCCCACTCCACATTGAGCTTGCGGCGGGCGTCGAACACCGACCAGGTGTCGTCGCCAACGATCGCCACGCCACCACGCAAGGCGGCCCTGCCGTCCAGGAACCACATCTCGGACGCGCCCGCCGCTTCATTGGGCGCCAGGATGAAGGCATCCGTGACGCCGGGCAGGTCCTTGATTTCACTTTGGTTGAAACGGACCGCGGTGCCCCCGACGCGCGGACAACGCACATAGGTAGCGTACTTCATGCCCGGCACATCGACGTCTATGGCGAATTCGGACAGGCCCGTGGCAATGACAAAGTTATCCACGCCACTGACCGACGTGCCGATGATCCGGTAGTCGCTCGGATCCTTGTAGGTCAGCGTGTCCGGATCCGGCACGGGTTGCTCCGCCGCCAAACTGGCGAGCTGGCCGAAGGAACGGTGCCGGCCGGAGGTATGCACGACCTGGCTGTCCTGTGCTTCCAGGTCCTCCCGGTCCACCTCCATCAACAGCGCCGCGGCGCCGATGAGCATCTCGCGCGCCGATGCGCCCATGCGCCGCATCGTGCCAATGTTCGCGGGCACCGATCTGGAGCCCCCCGCGCCTTGAACGCCGAACTTGCCCCGATCAAGGGGCGCGTCCATGACCGTCACGTCCTCCCAACGCGCACCCATCTCCTCGGCGATGATCATCGGCAGGGTTGTCTTGATCCCCTGCCCCATCTCCGGAATGCTTGAATAGATCGTGATCTGACCGTCACGGTCTATCTGCACGTAAACGTTGAGTTCCTTCGAGCCGACCAGCGCGTCGTCGGGTGGCGATGCGGCGGCCATCGGCAGGGTCATCTGCAGCAGCACGCCACCGCCCGCGGCCGCGGAGACCTTCAACAATTCGCGCCGGGTGAGCCCGGATTTGGCCGACATCCTCAAGCTCCCCCGGTTGTTTTGTAGGTCGCGGCGGCACTGTGCACCGCCTTGCGAATGCGAAGGTAGGTGCCGCAGCGGCAATAGTTGCCGGCAAGCGCCTGGTCGATGTCCGCATCGCTTGGCCGAGGTTTGCTTTCGAGCAAGGCCGCGGCGCTCATGATCTGCCCCGATTGGCAGTACCCGCACTGCGGCACGTCATGTTCGATCCAAGCCGCCTGCAGGGGATGCAGATCGCCCTCCGCAGCCAGCCCTTCGATGGTCGTCACCGCGCCCGTGACCGCCTGCACCGGCATCACGCAGGACCGCATCGGCGTGCCGTCAACGTGCACGGTGCAGGCGCCGCACTGGGCGATGCCGCAGCCGTACTTGGTTCCGGTGAGTTTCAGTTTGTCACGCAGAACCCACAAAAGCGGCATGTCCGGTCGGACATCCACTTCCTGCTCGCTGCCGTTGACGCGCAACTTGAATTTGGCCATTCGATTCACTCAATCATGGAAAAAAAGCGGCGGCGCCATGGAGAAGAACGGCACCGCCCTGTCGATTCAATCACAGGCTCCGGGCTATTGCCGGAGAACCCAAATTATCGCGGATGGCGTTAACCGCTTGCCAGAGTGCCAGCGCCGCGTTGCGGGATGCGTCCGCAAACGGCGCGCCGTCGTCGTCAGTGCCTGCGTAGAGCACCGAGCGCGAGGCGTTGATGATGAGCCCTTGGCGGTCGGCATCGAGGCCGGCCTCGAGCGCCTGCGCCAGATCGCCTCCTTGGGCACCGACCCCCGGAACCAGCAGCGGCATGGGGCCGACCGCTTCACGAATCCGGGCCAGCTCTTCGGGATAGGTGGCGCCGGCCACCAGCATCAGGTTGCCTTCGCGATTCCACGCCTTGGCCGCCGCCGCGACGCGCAGGTACAGCGGCGCCTCCGGGGGATGCGTCTGCAGCCAGCCGCTGCCCGCGTTGCTGGTGCGGCACAGCAGGGCCACGCCGCGCCCCGGGTAGCCCAGGAACGGGCGAATGCTCTCCTCGCCAAGATAGGGGTTGATCGTCACCGCATCCGCGTTGTAGCGCTCGAAAACCTCCTTGGCGTACAACTCGGCCGTGGTGCCGATGTCGCTGCGCTTGGCGTCGAGAATGACCGGCACTTCCGGCCAGCGCTGCTGAATGAAGGCGATGACGCTGGCCAGTTGATCCTCCGCCCCCTCGGCGGCGAAGTGGGCCACTTGGGGCTTGAAGGCACAAACTAGATCGGCGGTGGCTTCGGCAATGGCGCAGCAAAAGTCACGCAGACCGGAGGGAGATTCACGGAAGGCGGCTGGCAGGCGGCTGCGAACCGGGTCCAAGCCCACGCAGATGAGCGAACCGCTGTGCGACCAAGCCTCCTGGAGGCGATCATGGAATGTGGAGGCGACGCTCACACCGCCAATTATAGTTGGGCGCTGTGGTCAAGGATAGCGCGGGACGCGCTCGGACCGAGGGAACCGGCTCGAACGCGGGGAGCCAAGTGGGGGGGGGGGGGGGGGGGGGGGGCCGCCCCCCCCGGGGGGGGGGGGGGGGGGGGGGGGTTTGGGGGGGGGGGGGGGCGGGGGGGGGGGGCCCCCCCCGCCCCCCCC
>VYDB01000015.1:0-6972 GCA_009843635.1 Gammaproteobacteria bacterium | reverse complement strand
GTTGGGCTCCTCCGCCTCTCGTCTTTGGTTGTTGGCTTTGTTTTGTTTTTCCCACCCCCCCCCCCCCCCGGGCCGCCGCCCCCCCCCCCCCCCCCCCACTCCCCAGCCGATACAGTCCGGTCAGACGATTCCCCGCTCCTCGAGCACTCGCTCGACGGTTTCAACGATGGCGCGGGTTTGGGGGTCGATTTCCAGGTTCACCCGGTCCCCTTGGACCACTGATCCCAAGGTGGTGCGGGCGATGGTCTCGGGAATGAGGCTCACCTTGATGCGCTGGGATGGCGCGTCCACTTGGGCGATCGTGAGGCTCGCGCCATCGAGTGCCGCAAAGCCCTTGTGATGCAGAAAGCGCAGCCAATCGGCCTCCACGCGGAACCACAGGTTGCGCTCGTTCTCCCCTTCCTCGATAGCGTCAACCGTCGTGGTGCCGACGATGTGGCCGGAGAGGATGTGCCCGCCGATCTCATCGCCAACCCGAAAGGAGCGCTCCACGTTGACCCTGCTGCCCTGCTGCAAAGTGCCGAGATTGGTGTGGTCAAGGGTTTCCCGAATGACATCGAAGCAGGCGCTCCCCGCCTCCACCTCGGTGGCGGTCAGGCATACGCCGTTGATAGCCACGGAGGCGCCCAAGGCCAAGCCCTCGGTTAGATCGCCAATCCGGACGCGCAGGCGGCGGCGGCCCGGCTGGTCCGCCACTGAGGCGACTTCGCAAAGCTCTTGGACAATTCCCGTGTACACGATTGCGCTAGCTGGGCGGAAGCGTCCAGCGCCTGGAAGGCAAGCGGCCTATAGGGCCGAAGCGAGCTGTTGGCGGCGTCTGACTTCCCGGTCGATGAAGGTGATCCACTGCTGGCAGATGCGCTGATTGGACTGGTCGCGCTCGCGCCGAGCTTCGTTGCGGCAGGCGACAAAGGAGGAGCGGGCCGGCGTTAAGCGGTCGCGGTTGTACTCACACATGCCACGCACAATCTGGACGCTCTGCGGCTTGCGCAAGCCGCCCTTGTCCAAGGCGTTGGAGGCGGCCGATACGCACTGGCTGAACTTGTCGTCCTCCAAGTAGAGCTGCGCCAGGCTTTCGTAAATCTTGCCGTCATCGGCCAGCTTGGCGGCCTCTTCGAAGACCGGGATGGCCTTGTCCACTTCCTGGGAAAGCTGGTAAGCCTGCCCGAAGGACCGCAAATTCTTGTCGGTGCGCTTGATGAGCTCTTCATCAAACCCGTGCTCCATGACCCCCGCAGCGCGAATGGGCACCTCCTCCTGCATCAACAGGCCGGCCAAGGTGGTCAGGTCCGACTCGCGGGTCAGAAACCCAGCCTCGTAGGCAGCCATCATGGTGTACACCTGCTGCTTTTCCATGCCTTCCTGGCCCTGGATGCCGGCAAGGCGTATCCAGTAGTCTCGTTTGGGGAAATCCCGCACCAGAATTTCGAGGATTTCCAAGACCTTGGGCCAATTCTCCAACTCAAAATAGAGGAAGTTAAGCAACGCCCACCAGTTTTCCTTGATGGGGGTGCTGCGCTCGTTGGCGACGGCGATGCCGCGTTCGATCTGGCCCACGGCGCTGCGATAGTCCTGCATCTGGTAGTAAACCTGGCCCATGAAGATGTGCGGTTCCGGCCCTGGGTTGTTGGCCTTGGAAATCCATATCTCCATGTAGTGCAAGGAATCGTTGTAGCGTTCATCCACGAAGCAAAGCTGCGCCAAGGTGTAGAGCGTGGTGGTCTCCAAGCCTTCCGGGATGTCCTCCCCTTGCTTGATGACTTCCTGGTAGTGGCGAATGGCCGCGCCGTAATCCTCCTTGGAAAACTGGACAAAGCCCAGCATGTTGTGAATCTGGCCGATCTCGTTGCCGTTGTAGCGGCAATTGCGCCCGCCCCGGCAGCGGTCGAGCATGCCCTGCAGCACCGCCTGCGCACCGTTGAGATCCTTGGCGTCGATGAACTCCTGCGCCTCGGCCAGCTTCTTGAAGGTGGCCTCGCTCATGGACGGCACCCGGCGCGTCTTCTGCCGGGGCTGTTCGTCCTCTTGGCCGAATGCCGCCTCGGCCCCGCCGACGGTGAAGCCCGGAGCGACCTCGATGCCAAACACCATGACCAACGCCGCAGCCAAGGCGACCCCAAGGCCGCAGAACCGCTTAATCAGAACTCTGAACGCTGTGCTCGTCATGGCTCGCTCCTAGCCGTCCTGCAGCTCAAAGGTGATTCGGTTGCGCACCCCGGCCACGTCGATCGGCTCGCCGTTCACCACCTTGGGCTTGTACTTGAACTTGAGCGCGGCGTTGACGGCAGCGCGGTCAAAGATGCCCGGCGGCTTGGATTCGATCACCCTCGGGTCGCGCACCGCGCCGGTGCGGGTGACGACGAACTCCAGCAAGACGTAGCCCTCAATGCCACGGGTTTGCGCCCGGCGCGGATACACCGGGGCCACCTTGACGATGGGCAGGTACTCGCCATCGGAACTGAACCCTCCGGTGCCGCCGACATTGACATCCACCTGGATCTCCACCGCGCCGATATCAACGCCTTGGGAGACGTCAGAGGCATCGAAATCCGGGCGGGGCATGTCCGGCGGCGGCTCGTCCGGCGGCGGCGGCGGCTTCGGCTTGCGCTGCTTGGTCTCGATGGAGACGTCGTCCTCAACGCGGACGAAGTCAACGATTTTCCCCGAAATGCTGTCGTCAAAGGGACTCTTGTCGCTCTTGATGAGCGCCTGCATGAGCAGGAACAGGGCAAAGGTGGCGACGGCGCCCAAGGCAACCGCAAAACCAAATCGCATCAACATGCTACGCCTCCGTGGAAATGGCGACCTCGGTCAGGCCCGCGGCGCGGGCTGCCGACAGAACCGCCTTCAATTGTCCGTACTTGGCCTCCCGGTCGGACTGGATCACCAAGCCGCCCTTCGGGTTCTCCGAATGCAGGCGCTCGATGTGGGCGCGGACTGCCGCTGAGTCCACCTTTTTCTTATCGATCCAGATATCGCCGTTGGAGCCGATGGCGACCAGCACGCTGACCGTGGGCTTCTGCTCCGCGGTGTCGGCGTCGGGCCGCAAGACGTCAATGCCAGCCTGCTTGATGAAGGTGGCGGTGACGATGAAGAAGATCAACATGATGAACACCACGTCGAGCATGGGGGTCAAGTTGATGTCCGAGTCCTCATCGGATCGGGAAAATCGGTTTGCCTGACGCGCCATATCGTTTTGCTCCTGTTGACTTGTGGCGTACCGCGCAGCGGAACGCTCAGTGATCCATGGTCAAGTGGTCCTCAAACAGTTCGACCTCGAAATCCACCTTCCGTTTCACGAAGGTGCTGCCCAGCAGGCCGGACAACGAGGCGATCATGCCGGACATGGTGGGAATGGTGGCCATCGAGACGCCAGCGGCCATGGAACGGGCGTTGCCGCCTTGCGTGGCCATGGCGTCGAACACCGAGATCATGCCGGTGACGGTGCCGAGCAGCCCCAGCAGCGGGCAGAGGGTCACGCAGGTTTGAATGAGCGGCAGGCTCCCGGTGATGCGCCCCGAAGCTTCGGAGATGATGCGGTCCCGAACCTGGTGGGCGCTCCATGAGCGCCGCTCCGGCCGGCTTTCCCACAGGTCAGTGGCATCCTGCACCAACAACTTGTGCTGGGAGAAGAAGTACCACATGCGCTCGAAGATCAACGTCCACATCAGGAAGGTCAGGGCGGCAATGAGATAGAGCACATTGCCGCCCTGTTCCATGAACTGGACGATGGCTAGATAGGCGTCGCCTAGCATCGTGACGCCCTACTCCAGCGCTTGGCCCGATCGTTCGGCGTGCTCGGCGATGAAGCCTTGGGTCTGCTCCTCGAGCACGTGAATGACCGAGCGGCTGCGCTGGGCAACGATGGCGTGCAGCAAGGTGGTGGGAATGGCCACGCACAAGCCGAGCACCGTGGTCATCAACGCCGTGGAAATGCCGCCGGCCATGGTCTTCGGATCGCCCGTGCCAAACAGGGTGATGGCCTGGAAGGTCAGGATCATGCCGATGACCGTGCCGAGCAGGCCGAGCAGCGGCGCGACCACGGAAATCACCTGAATGAGCGTGATGTTCCTTGTTATCTTGGGTGTTTCACCCAAGATCGCCTCGCCGAGCTTCAACTCCAACGTCTCCACGTCCACGTTGGTGTTTTCGTGGTAAACGTTGAGCACTCGGCCGAGGGGGTTGTCGTCGCTGGGCTCATCGGAACGCTTCTGGGCGTTGACCCGGGCGCCGGTGATCGACAGCGTGATCAGGCGTTCAATGGCCAGCAGCACGCCAATGATGCCGCCGAGAATGATGACCGACCCCACGTAGCCGCCCTGGCCGTCGCAGAACGGCAGGTAGCACTCGCCCTTGGCGATGCCGCCGAACAGCGAGCCGACCCGCTCGCCCACGGTGGCCGCCTGGATGAGCAGGGACAGCAGCGAGCCGCGAGTCGGATCCACGGCGAAGGCGACCACCTCGCTGGTGCCAGCCTCCTCAACATCCTCGACCGTGTTGGTGAAGCGGGCCGCCGGCTGGCGGGCCAGTTCGACGATGGCGCCGTCGTCCGGGTCGTAGTTCAGGTACTCGCCGTCGCCGATCAGCGAGAAGGCGCCGATCCGCACCACGTCCGTCTCCTTCTGCTCCCCGCTCAACAGCGTGACGGTGGCCGGGAAGCGGGCGATGCGCCCGGATTCGGTCATCTCGCGCTGCAGCTCGAACCACAGGTCCTCCATCTCTTCGATGGTGGCCAGTTGGCTAGCGGTGCCCATCTTCGCCGCCAGCTCGCCCAGCCACTCGCCGCGGTTGGGGAACTCGGCGGAAATCAGCGAGCCTTCGAACAGCCCGCGGGTGTCGCCGGCCACCTGCTGCAGCACGCCAAACAGCTCGCGCAGGGAGCCGAGACGCCGGTCGAGCTGCTCCTGCAGGTCGCCGATGCGGATTTCGTTCTCGTTGAACTGGGTCTCAAGCCGGTCCGAGCGCCGTTCCTCACGCCGCCGTTCCGCCTTGGCGTCGTCCAGCATTTGCGCTTGGCGCGTCCGATCATTCTGGAAGCGCTGCTCACGCTGGCGGTGCTCGGCGGACTCCACCACCCGGCGCTGCTCGACGTTGCGCAGCAGTTCGTCAAGGGTGTCTGCCTGATTCACCCGCAAGGTGCTGGCCGAGCCGGACTCCTCCGCGGCCTGGGCGCCGAAGGCGGCGAACAGCAGCATCCCCGCCGCTGCGGAGCAAGCCAAGATAATTCGATTGGCTGATTTCATCGGTTAGGCCTCCGGTCCGGTGATGGGGAGAGTGAGCATGTCCACGGACAATTGCTTGCGCGCCATGCGGATGCCGTTTCGAACCGGGGTGGTGAATTCATCGCCGATCACCTCCCACCGATTGTCGGCCTTGTTCCACATGCCGGTTTCCCCGCCGTCCGGGGTCTGGAAGACCAAGGCAACGCGGCCCACCTTGAGGATATCGGCCTTGCGGTCCACGCCATCGACGTTGATGGTGTCGCCGTAGGCCTCCATGGTGCGGCCGTACTCGTTCTCGATCTGGAAGGCCCGCAGCACTTGCGAGAACTTTTCCGAGACCGCGACGTCGGCCCGATCCATCATCTCCCGCAGCCGCTCCACCCGGTCATGGCGTTCATCGAGCAGGAAGGGCAGATCGAGGTTCACGAACTGCTCGAGGCCATCGATCATGCGCAGCATGAGCGGCGTGATCTGGCGTTCGATGATCGTCACCCGGTCGATCGACTCGGTGAGCTGGGACATCTCCCGCTCCTGGTTGGCGATTTGCTTTTCAAATTGCCGGTTGTAAACGCGCAGCCCCTCAATCTCCTTGAGCACGGTCTTGTACTCGTTGAGGAGCTTGTGGGTCTCCTCGGTGAGCGCGTCGATCCTGGCCTGGGAGGTCTTGGCTTGCTGGTTGATGCGCTCCGCGACCTGATAGATGTCCGCCAAGGTGGCCCCGGCGGCGGGGCCGGACAAGCCCGCGGCCATCAAGAACATCAACGAGGAAAGCCAAGCGTAGCGTCTGTTTCTCATACGTCTTCCTAGGAAAGTGAATTAAACCGGCAGTTGACGCGCTCTTGCCTTAAGAGCCCCGGCCTGATGTGCATGCCAGATGCGTCCGCCCCCTTCCAATGTCGGCAAAGCATCAACAAACGGTTTTGCCTTGTCAAGGCAGTTTTCAGATTAGCCCAGATGTTCCTCAAAGAACGCCAAGGTTCGCTGGCGGGCCAAGTCGGCGCTCGGCGCGTCATAGCTGGCCCGGTGGTCGCAGTTGAAGCCGTGGTCCGCCGCATAGACGTAAACCGGAACATCGGGCTGGGCGGCCTTGACCTTATCCACGTCGGACAGCGGAATGTGGGCGTCGAGTTCCCCGAAGTGCATGATGACCGGACACTTCGGCGAGCGTTCCGCCTCGCCAGCCACCCCGCCCCCGTAATAGGAGGATGCGGCTGCCACTCCGTTCAGCTCGCAAGCCGACAGCCAGGTCAGCAGGCCGCCGAAGCAGTAGCCCACCACCCCCACCGGGCCATGGGCCGAGGCGTGGTCGATGGCGGCTTGGATGTCAGCCAGGGTATTGGGCATCTGCAGCTTCTGGAACGCGAGTTCGATGCCCCGCCCCATGTCAGCCTCCTCGTAGCCGAGCTCCACGTTCGGCGCCGCGCGGTCGAAGATCTGCGGCGCAACGGCGGCGTAGCCGGCCTCGGCATAGCCGTCAACCACCTCGCGGATGTGGCCGTTGACGCCAAAGATCTCCTGGATGACCACCACGCCGCCTTTCGGCGTGCCAGCCGGCGTCGATTCCCAAGCGCCCAACTCAAACCCGTCGGCGGCGCGCAACTCAATTCGTTGTCCCATGGCTCTGTTCCTCCCAGCCTTGCGAAGCGCGGTGTTGTACCACAGTTTGATGGTGAATACATGAAAATTCGCGGTAAAAGCAGGGCTATTCAAAAGTCCTGACGGCGGTTGGCTGAGGTTTCCGGTTGGTTTT
>VYDB01000081.1 GCA_009843635.1 Gammaproteobacteria bacterium | reverse complement strand
TCCGGGACCCGCAGGGGAAAAACTAACAGATAAGGGCGTCCCGCCCTCGATTGGAGCCTCGGAAACCGTTCGAGGTCGGGACGCCCTTGAACCGGGTGGCGCGGCCAAGGTCGAGGTGCTGGACCTCTCCAAGCGCGGCCTTGTTGACCTCTCCCCCCTGTTGGGCCTTGAGGACCTGGAGGTTCTCGGCCTCGGCGGCAATCGCGTCGCCGACCTGTCCCCGCTGGCCGGGTTGGGGGGCCTGGAGGCGCTGGACCTGCGCGACAACAACATGGCCGACCTCAGCCCGCTGGCCAGCTTCACCCACCTGCGCGTCCTCGACCTGTCCGGCAACGCCGTCGCGGACCTCTCGCCCTTGGCCAGCCTGGCGGCACTCCGCCGCCTGGACCTGTCCGGCAACCGCGTGGCCGACCTGCGGCCGCTGTCGGAGTTGCGTCGCCTTAAGGTGCTGCTGCTCGACGGCAACCGGGTCGCCGACCTCACGCCGTTGTGGGGCCTGTCCGAACTCGCCCACCTCGACCTCGGCAACAACCGGGTGGCGGATGCCGCCCTGCTCCGGGAGATGCCGTCGCTGCGGCGGCTGGACCTCGGGGGCAACCCCTTGCGGGACGTACCGGCGCTCGGCGGACTGCCTAAGCTGGTGTGGCTGGCCGTGCCGGGTGATCCCATGGCGGATCCCTTACCGCTCGGCCGGCCGGCTTCGCTGCGCTGGCTCTTGCTCGACGCCGGGGCGTCCCGCGCCCGATCACGGCTGCCGCTGTTCGAGGCGCGTTGATGCTCGAAGACTGGTGGGCAAAGGAGCCCGCGCAGTCATGTCAGTTACCAAGGTCCAGGGTATCGATAATCTGTTGAACACAGACATCTATGCTGTCTTCACCAGAATGCAAATGAACTTCAGGGTTCAGCGGCGCTTCGTAAGGGCTATCAATCCCCGTGAAGTTAGGCAACTCACCTTTTCTGGCTTTCGCATACAGTCCTTTAACATCTCTTCGTTCAGCCTCCTCCAGAGGAGTGTCGACAAAGATTTCAACAAATTCACCTTCACCAACCAACTGCCTGGCCATGTCGCGCTCTGCACGAAAGGGCGAGATGAATGACGTCAATACAACCAAACCCGCGTCAATCATCAGCTTCGCTACTTCTGCGATCCGACGGATATTCTCGATTCTGTCGTTATCGGAGAATCCAAGATCTTGATTCAGTCCGTGTCGAACATTGTCACCATCTAGAATGTAGGTTCGAATCCCTCGTGCATGCAGCTTTTGCTCCAGAGCATCGGCGATGGCGGATTTTCCTGCACCCGACAACCCTGTGAACCACAAAACCTGTGATTTGTGGTTGTTCAAAACGGATCGAGCCGCTTTGTCTACCACGAGTTTCTGTTGGTGAACGTTCTTCGCTCGACGCAGTGCAAAGTTAATCATGCCCGCCGCGACTGTAGCATTGGAATAGCGATCAATAAGAACAAATGAGCCCATCGATCGATTGCTATCGTATGGCTCAAATGCAATAGGCTTATCTACACTAAGCGTCGCAACACCAATATCGTTGAGCGCTAGATCCGGCGCGGCAAGGTGCTCCATTGTGTTAACGTTGTATTTATATTTGAGATCAGTCAGTATCGCATTGACTCTTGTTGTGCTGGTTTTCAACCAATAGGAACGTCCGTGGTGGCCTGGCTCTTGGTCCATCCAGACAATATTCACTTCGAATTGGTCGGCTACTTCGCTAGGATCCATTGAGGCCACCAAAACATCGCCACGCGAACAGTCCACTTCGCGATCCAGTGTGATTGTCACCGCCTGATCACTGACAGCCTCTTCGAGCGAATCTTTGTACAGGATAATGTCCTGAATGCTAGCAACCTCACCGGATGGCAGCACCCGGACCTCATCTCCCCTGGCAATCTTGCCTGAAACCACCGTACCGGCAAATCCGCGAAAGGTACGGTCTGGTCGATTAACCCATTGGATAGGCATTCGGAATGTCTCATCTATGAGAGATTGATTAGCATCAACCGTTTCAAGATAACTAATGAGCGTAGGACCAGTGTACCAGGGGGTTTTCTCCGAGCGTTCAACAACATTGTCACCCTTAAGGGCAGACATGGGGATAGGAGAGATCTCATCAAAGTTCAGTGGTTTCGCGAACTCCAAATAGTCGCTGACGATCTTGTCGTAAGTAGCCTTGTCAAAATCCACAAGATCCATCTTGTTGACGGCAAGGGCGACATGACGAATCCCCAGTTGCGAACAAATGAATGAGTGACGGCGAGTTTGCGTTAGGGCTCCAGCAGTTGCGTCAACCAGAATAACTGCCGCATCGGCAGTCGAAGCACCCGTTGCCATGTTACGCGTGTATTGTTCATGACCTGGTGTGTCAGCAACAATGAACTTACGGTGGTCAGTCGCAAAGAACCGATAGGCCACATCAATTGTGATGCCCTGCTCACGTTCCGCCGCCAGACCATCTACCAGTAGCGCAAAATCGATGTCACCACCTTGGGAGCCGTGGCGCTTGGACTCGTTCGTAAGTGCTGCGACCTGGTCTTCAAAAATCAATTGCGCTTCGTACAGCAGACGACCGATTAATGTCGATTTACCATCATCGACACTGCCGCATGTGATGAATCGGAGTAGATCAAGATTGGACTGCTCTTCAAGGTATTTGTCTATGTTTGTTGTTACATCGTTCATAAATTTTGCTCCAGGCCTTCATTAGACCGGCTAGAAATACCCTTCTTGCTTCTTCTTCTCCATGGACCCATCGCTATCGCTGTCTATAGCACGACCCTGGCGCTCGCTAGTGCGCGCCTCGAGCAACTCCAGAAGGATTTTCTGCATATTGTCAGCGTCTGATTCGATAGCGCCTGTCAATGGATAACAGCCCAGTGTTCGAAATCGAACACGCTTCGTTTCGACTTTCTCACCTGGCAGCAACTTGAGTCGATCGTCATCAACCATCATCAACATGCCGTCGCGCTCGACAACCGGACGCTCTGCTGCATAGTAGAGAGGTACGATAGGGATCTCCTCTCGATAGATGTATTGCCAAACATCCAGCTCCGTCCAATTGGACAAAGGGAATACGCGAACGCTCTCTCCGGGTGATTTACGCCCGTTATACAAGTTCCATAACTCAGGTCGCTGGTTTTTTGGGTCCCACCGATGAGAACTGTTACGAAAGGAAAACACTCGTTCCTTAGCACGACTTTTTTCTTCGTCGCGCCTTGCGCCTCCAAAAGCGCAATCGAATCCATACTTATCCAACGCCTGTTTTAGCCCCTGTGTCTTCATGATGTCCGTGTGCAGTGCACTTCCGTGGTCAAACGGATTGATGTTCTTTTCAACACCTTCGGGATTCACATGCACAATCAGATCCATGCCGGTTTCTTCGGCGATTTTATCTCTGACTTCATACATCGCCTGAAACTTCCAGCGTGTATCGACGTGCATGAGGGGGAATGGTGGGGGGCTTGGATAGAAAGCTTTTTCCGCGAGGCGCAACATGACCGATGAGTCCTTGCCGATTGAGTAAAGCATCACCGGATTCTCTGCCTCGGCAAGGACTTCTCGTATGATGTGTATGCTTTCCGCCTCAAGGCGATCAAGATGTGTCATGTCCATACTTCGATCCTTCTTCGAATTTTTCTGTACGGGTTCAATACGTATGTTGTGATGTGCATAGGCAGTAAGCGCGAGCCGGGCTGCGCCACCGGAACTCAATTCAATCTGGTGCTTACCAATGGAGTTAAGCAGATCTTTAGCTAGTTTGGTGATAGCTCCATGCGGCCAGATCAGGAGTGGCTTTTGATACTCGCGGTACAGCGAATGAAGAAAAGTCAGTAAATCTTGTGAATCGGGCTGTTTGTCAGCCCACATCCACTTCCGACCCCCTCTCCCATCATTGGCCAGAAACAACCAGCCATGCTTGTTTCGATACTGTTGAACAACGAGAGATGGAAGACGCTTTTTCTTGTACTCAGCTTCCAGGTCATCACGTACCACCGGCTTCAAGCCATTTCCGTTCTCATCGCAGACTTCGTGAGTTTTCTTCGATCCCGGAAGAAAATCCCCATCCAGAAGCGCTCGCTCAATGGTACGAAGCGATACACCTCCCGTTTCTTCTGTCAGTTTGCGTGAATCCCAACAGACAGGGACACCGCTATCGTCGGTACGATTAAAAAAACTCTGTTCTGGCAAGGCAAAAGTCATGACTATACTTTGTCGCAATATGCGGTCTATAGTAAAAACTAATACATTGTCTAGTCAATGTTTATTTTATGCAAATTACGACAATATCCATCGCGGTGAGTATGAGTAAACACCCTTTTTCAACATTCAGAAATTCGACGATTTGTCTTTAGAATCAAAGCCTTGGTCGATCGCGACCGTCACCGATAACAGGGTCAAAAACTCAGTCGACGGCGACCTCGTTGGACGGGTTTCCCCAAGGGCCGGCCGCGCCGTCGGCGTCCACCGAGCGGACCCGGACCGAGTAGGCTCCCGGCCCAAGCCCCGACCAGCGGAAGTCGGTGCGCGACGTGGCCGCCAGCGAGCGGCCCTCGACGGGCGCCCCGCCGAGCAGCAGCGCCACCCCGTAGCGCGCGCCCGGCACCTCGGCCCACTCGGCCCGCACCCGCCGGCCGCCGGCATGCTCCGCCCTCGCCCACGCGGGCGGCGGCGGCAGCGACGGCAGGGCGCCGAACGCGCCGCCCGAGCGGGACAGGTTCGACAGGTGGCCCATGGGGCTGCGCAGCAGGCCCATGACGGCGAGGTCGCCCTCCGACGCCACGCGCAGCCGCCACTTGCCGGCGCCGTCGCCCAGCGCCCCGGAGGCGATGGCGTCCGCCGTTCCGGACTCCAGCTCAGCCGCCGCCAGCTCGACGGCCGCGCCGGCGGGCACCCGGACCTCGACCGGGCCGCCGGGCCGCACGCCGCGGTCGTCCGCGCCCGTCACTGTCGCCGTTGCGTCCCCGGATCCCCGGTTCACCAGCCGCAGCACGCTCACCTGCCGCCAGTTGCTGCCCGGGTTGAACGCCGCGATCCGGTGCGTCCCGTCCCGCTCCGGCGCCGCCGGCTGCACGGCGGTCAGGAAGCCGTCGCGGTGGCGCACGTAGGCGTTGGCCTCGAAGTCTATGCCGTCGCTGGAGAGCGCCAGCCGCCAAGCGCCCGTGCCTGGCCCCGTGCTCCCCTTTAGCCCCTTGCCCGGGTTGCCGAGTTCCAGGTCGTCGGAGTTGAACTGCGCCGCAGTGTTTGCCGCCAGGCTGAGCGTCAGGGGCCGGTAAGGGACATCGGAGTCGTCGAAGGCCCGAACCGTCACCGCGCCGTTGCGGTTCGAGCGGCTGGCGACCCGCACGAAGCCCTGCCGGCCGTCCGGGTCCGAGGTGGGCGGGAACAGCGGCACATGCCAGACGCCTTCCGCATCAGGCGCCGCCGTCCCGGACAGGTTGGAGAGCTGGCCCGCCGGGCTCGACAGCAGGCCCATCGCCACCAATGGACCTTCCGACTCGATCAGCAGCCGCCACTTGCCTTCGCCGTTGCCGAGGCCCGCCTGGGGTTCGCCGCAGGCCAGGCCCCGCCCGGACTCCAGCGCCGGCGCGTCCACTTCGCAGGCAGAACCCGCCGGCAAGGTCAGCACGACGGGCGAGCCGGGCGAGCGGCCCTCGTCGTCCACGCCCGTCACCGTCGCCCCGGCGTCCTCCTCCGACGGGTTTACCAGCCGCAGGCGGCTGACCTGCCGCCAGTTGCTCGCCGGGTTGAACGTGGCCAGCCGCAGCCGTCCGTCGGCGCCCTTGGCCGCCGTCGCGCCCATGCCGGTCACGAACCCGTCCGGGGCGCGCAGGTATCCCAGCGCCTCCACGTCCAGCCCGTCGCTTTCGAACTTAAGCCGCCAAGCGCCCGTGCCGGGGCCGGTCGCCCCGGTGAGGCCCTTGGCCGGGTTGCCGTTCTCCAGGTCGGCGGCGTTGAAGTGGGCGGCGACGTGGGCAGCCATCGACAGGGAGAGGGGCTCGAAGGCGACCCCCGCGTCGTCGGTCGCCGTGACGGAGACCTCGCCGGCCTGGCTCGAGCGGTTAATCACGCGGACGAATCCCTGCAGCGTCGGGTCCGAGGCTGAAGGCAGGTACCATACGGCCTCGGGCGCCGTAACCGTGACCGCGAACCGCTGCGAGATCGACCGGCCGGTGCTGTCGGTCGCGGTGACCCGGACCTCCGCCTCGCCTTCCGCCAAGCCGCGAACGGTCAGCGTGCCGCCGTCCACCGATGCCGCCGCAACCGCCGGGTCCGAGGACTCGGCCGCGTAGACCAGAGCGCCTCCCTCGCGGCTGCGGAACGCCTCCGACAGCTCCAGCGCCAGCGCCGCGCCGACCGCCAGCGTGCGGGTGTCCAGCGCGCGCACCACCTCCGGCCGCCGGTCCGTGCCGCCGCCGCTCCCGCTTCCGCCGCCTACTCCGCCGCCGCTTCCGCCACCACCGCCCGATGCCGCGCAAGGCACCCAATCCGACCAACAGTACTTCGTGGTCACATGAGGGCAAGTGTCATATCTCGTCTGCGCCGGTCCGGAGGAGCTAAAGCAGCGGTAATGCCGCGTTTTCCCGTCGTTTGGACACAGTGAGCCCCCAGGGCCGACTATCAGTTCGGCGCTACACCCCTCCTCGCCATCGCAGTCGCCGATAACCCGGCCCAGGCGGTCGACGTCCCTGGCGCACATGCGGTGCGTATGACTGCTGTCTAAGACATGGACATAGGCCCCTCCCGCATGGCCGGCGGCTCCCTGGGCAGTGAAGACTTGCGCAAGGAGCAGCCCGAACAGCAGGCATGCCAGTCGCACATGTGCAAGATCCAGCTTGGGAGACTTCATCGTCACTACCATACGGCCCACGCCCTTTAGTCCACCACGACTTCGTTGGATGGGCCGCTCCAGGGGCCGGCCGCGCCGTCGGCGTCCACCGAGCGGACCCGGACCGAGTAGGCTCCCGGCCCAAGCCCCGACCAGCGGAAGTCGGTGCGCGACGTGGCCGCCAGCGAGCGGCCCTCGACGGGCGCCCCGCCGAGCAGCAGCGCCACCCCGTAGCGCGCGCCCGGCACCTCGGCCCACTCGGCCCGCACCCGCCGGCCGCCGGCATGCTCCGCCCTCGCCCACGCGGGCGGCGGCGGCAGCGACGGCAGGGCGCCGAACGCGCCGCCCGAGCGGGACAGGTTCGACAGGTGGCCCATGGGGCTGCGCAGCAGGCCCATGACGGCGAGGTCGCCCTCCGACGCCACGCGCAGCCGCCACTTGCCGGCGCCGTCGCCCAGCGCCCCGGAGGCGATGGCGTCCGCCGTTCCGGACTCCAGCTCAGCCGCCGCCAGCTCGACGGCCGCGCCGGCGGGCACCCGGACCTCGACCGGGCCGCCGGGCCGCACGCCGCGGTCGTCGGCGCCCGTCACCGTCGCGGTGGCCGCCTCCGAGCCCCGGTTCACCAGCCGCAGGACGCTGGCCTGCCGCCAGTTGCTGCCGGGGTTGAAGGTCGCGATCCGGTGCGTCCCGTCCCGCTCCGGCGCCGCCGCCTGCACGGCGGCCAGGAAGCCGTCTCGGTGGCGCACGTAGGCATGCGCCTCGAAGTCGATGCCGTCGCTGGCGAGCGCCAGCCGCCAGGCTCCGGTGCCGGGCCCCGTGCTGCCGGACAGCCCCTTCGCCGCGTTGCCGAGCTCCAGGTCGTCGGAGTTGACGTGGACCGCCTCCCCCGCGCCCAGGCGCAGCCTGGGCGGCTCGTAGTCGAAGTCGGAGTCGTCGAAGGCCGCTATCGTCACCGTGCCGTCCCGGCCCGAGCGGCTGATCACCCGCACGAAGCCCTGCCGCCCCTCCGGGTCCGAGGCGGGCGGGAACAGCGGCACGTGCCAGGTGCCGTCCGCATCCGGCGCCCCCGCCCCCGACAGGTTCGAGAGCTGCCCGGCCGGGCTTGACAGCAGGCCCATCGCCACCAGCGGCGCATCGGACTCGACAGCCAGCCGCCACTTGCCCTCGCCGTCGCCGAGGCCCGCCTGGGGCTCGCCGCAGGCCAGGCCCCGCCCGGACTCCAGCGCCGGCGCGTCCACCTCGCAGGCGGTGCCCGCCGGCAGAGCCAGCACGACGGGCGAGCCGGGCGAGCGGCCAGCGTCGTCCACGCCCGTCACCGTCGCCTTGGCGTCCTCCTCCGACGGGTTCACCAGCCGCAGGCGGCTCACCTGGTTGGTGTTGCTCGCCGGGTTGAAGGTGGCCAGCCGCAGCCGTCCGTCCGTGCCCTTGGGGGCCGTGGCGCCCATGCCGGTCACGAACCCGTCCGGGGCGCGCAGGTGTCCCAGCGCCTCCACGTCCAGCCCGTCGCTTTCGAACTCAAGCCGCCAAGCGCCCGCGCCGGGGCCGGTCGCCCCGGCGAGGCCCTTGGCCGGGTTGCCGTCCTCCAGGTCGCGCGAGTTGAAGTGGGCGGCGGCGTGGGCCGCCATCGACAGGGTGAGCGGCTCGTGTTCCACGCCCGCGTCGTCGGTCGCCGTCACCGCCACCTCGCCCGCCCGGCCCGAGCGGTTGATGACCCGCACGAACCCCTGCAGCAAGGGGTCCGAGGCCGGCGGCAGGTACCAGACTGCCTCCGGTGCGGTGACCGTAACCACGAACCGTTGCGAGATCGACCGGCCGGCAGCGTCCGTCGCGGTGACCCGGACCTCCGCCGCGCCCGCCGCCTTGCCGCGAACAATCAGCGTCGCGCCCTCCACCGCGACGTCGGCCACCGCCGGGTCGGACGATGACGCCGCGTAGGCCAGGGCGCCCCCGTCCCGGCTGCGGAACGCCTCCGACAGGTCCAGCGCCAGCGCCGCGCCGACCGCCAGCGGGCGGGCGTCCAGCTCGCGCACGACCTCCGGCCGCCGGTCCGTGGTGCCGCCTCCGCCGCTGCCGCCACCGCGGCTACCGCCGCCGAGCGTTCGGGCCACGCGGAACCCGATGACGTCCACGATGAAGTCGGTTGCGGCCGCGCCGCGGTACGCGGAGCGGACGAACCTAGGGTCGCTGTCCCAGGCGCCGCCGCGCACGACGCGTCTGCCGCAGTCGCCGGCAAGCCATGCGCTGCCGTCCGTCGGCGCTCCCACGTAGCTTTCATTGGGGCAGTCCGCCGTCCACTCCAGGACGTTGCCGTGGATGTCGTGCAAGCCCCACGCATTGGGGGCGAAGCTGCCCACGGGCGCCGTTTTCTCGCCGTCCCACGGGCTGCCGCAGCCGTCGCAGTTCGCCCGGTTGGCCCCGACCCCGCCGCCCCAGTGGTACTTGGTTTGCGTGCCCGCGCGCGCCGCGTACTCCCACTCGGATTCGCTAGGCAAGCGGTATTGCGCGCCCGTCTCTTGCGACAGCCAGGCCACGTAGGCCTGGGCGTCGATCCACGGGACGCGCACAGCCGGGCGGTCGCTGCGGCCCCAGCCCCGATCGTGCGGGCGGTAGCCGTTGCAGCCCCCCGCATCCAGGCAGGCGTCCCACTCGGCGAAGGTCACCTCGTGCTTGGCAAGCGCGAAGCGCGGCACGTTCACGGCGTGCGCCGGGAACTCGTCCGATATGCAATCCCCGTCATCGTTCAAGCAGCCCATGCGGAACGACCCGGCCGGGACCACCACCATCAACGGGCCCGCGCCGCCGGACGCCAAGGCGTCCGTGAAGGTTTCGCCCGCGGCGCGATCGTCGTTGAGGGAGGCCTCCCGGCCCTGCGCCGCAACGTCCGCTGGGCAGGTCGCAACAGCCGCCAGCCATAGCGTTGCGCCCAGATGACGCCTGCAATGCTGAAATCCCACGAACCGACTCACGCGTGACGGCATTCCTTTGAGCAGCGCCAATTCTTCTTCTACTTCCTGAATGGCCGGACCATCCCTGCCGTTCTACTGCCGCCGGGACGCCCATCGGTCCGCCGACTTCCAACTGCGCGCCACGCCGAAGACCCCTCCCGCGTGGCTCAAAGCGGCGCAATCTAGCGGCTGACGCGGGATTTCGCGTCCCCAAAATTGGTGAATTCGGCAACCTAAGCCAGCGCGCCCTTCGGCGCGGTGGGGTCGGAATTTCCACGCAACAAATCCCAACCTCCTGATGGAAGGCGCTTGCCAACGGTGTGATTTTGGTTTTTTTCGTGTGTCCCGGTAGGAGGTCTCCGCACCGCCGCAGGCAGTTTTGGACCAAAATTAATGGGATCAACATAAAGAAATCAGCAATCAATATGAAATACTTATACAAAGTGTCGGTCAATCGCCTATAGTTGGCCAACCACGGCCCGGACACCTTCAACTGAGCAATGATTCCTAGGATGCTGGGCCACCGCATACCCTTGGCGATATCGCCTTTGATGGTGCGGGGAAGGGCTAGAAACACCATCTGGTGGCTGCTGAAGCAAGGCAGGCTCAAGAGGTTGATGTCACGGAAGGGTCCCTGATCCGTCTCTCGCACCACTATGAAAAGAAATCCCGGCGAGTGGCTTCGACACCGGATTCTGGACCGAAATCTGGGCGTCGTGCTGTGGGCAACCGCAGGCTTGATGTGGCTCTGCGGCGCGGTTTTGGGGCTGGTGGTCGCGTTCGGCTTGATGCCATTGGATCAGTGGTCCTTGCTAATCGTGGCATTGCCGGGCGTGGTGTTTCTGGCAATCGCGTTGTACTTGGCGAAACGCGGCTGGCGGGTGAGGGACATGGGGAAGGGCGCGCGCGCCGAGGAGGCTATCGGGCAGGCGATCGAGTATGCGCTGACCCGCGACGCGTGCGCGGTGGCGCACCATGTGGAGGACAGGGGAATCGCGCGGGTCGGCGACATCGACCACCTCGTTGCCACACCTGACGGCTTGTGGGTGGTCGAAACGAAGCACGGGCGCATTCTAAGGTCGGAATTCGCGGAGACCTTGCGGCGCATCGCAGTCAACGTCGGAAGCGTGCGAAAGTGGGCGCCGGGCGTGCGGGTCACCGGTTGCCTAGTCTTCGCCAGCGAGCAGCGCAAGCGTCCGAAGCCGGCCTATGAGCACGGGAATGAGACGATAAGAGTCTTCGCCGACCGGCAGGCCTTGATGCGGGAATTGGGCCAGGAGGTGGGAAGGAAGGGAGGTTCCCCGAAGCTCGCGAGGCGAGTGTGGGAACTCGGTCGTCTGCAAGATGCATAACTCGGTTCGGGAACCCACCCGAAACCAAGTTTGTCTGATCGCATGTATGGATGCTGCCTCCGCGTGTGATTAAAGTAAACGCGGAGCCTTTAGGGTGGCCGATCGGGGAAGGCGACGCGTGACGGAACGCAACGAGGACGGTAATGGCCTGCCGGAGCTAAGCCACGGTGGCGACCGCGCGTCTGCGCTAGCGGCGGCGATCCTGCGGATTAGCGAGAGCCTGGACCTCGGCACCGTGCTGCGCGAAATCGTGGAGGGTGCCTGCAGCCTGACCGGGGCGCAGCTCGGCATCGTTGCCACGGTTGACGAGTCGGGCTTTCCCGGCGAGCGCGTCTTTTCGGGGTTTTCGCCGGAGTGGGAGCGCGAGCTCGAGGAATGGCCCGGTGGGCTGCGGATGGTCGAGCACCTCAACGAGCTGCTGGGGCCGCTGCGCACGGCGGACCTGCCGGGCTACACGCGCGCGCTGGGCCTTGAGCCGACGCCGGGCTTCCCGGGGGCGTTCCAAGGCGCGCCGGTGCGCTACCGGGGCGCTGCAGTGGGGTACCTTTACCTCGGCAAGAAGGCGGGCGGTGCAGCGTTCACCGCGGCGGACGAGGAGGTGCTGATGCTGTTCGCGGCGCAGGCGGCGGTTGCGATCGGCAACGCGCGTGCGCACCGCAGCGAACAGCGGGCGCGGATGGATCTCGAAGCGCTCATCGACACGTCGCCTGTCGGCGTCGTCGTGTTCGACGGCCGCAGCGGACGGATGCTGTCGTGGAACCGGGAGGCGCGGCGCATCGTTGAGGGCCTGCGCACGCCGGGACGGCCGCTGGAGGACCTACTCAGGACAACGGTCTGCCGCCGCGCTGACGGCAGCGAGCTGTCGCTGGCGGACTTGCCGCTGGTGGAGCAGTTCGCGAGCGCTGGGCCAGTGCGTGCGGAGGAGATCGTGGTGACAGTTGCCGACGGGCGGAGCGTGCGCACGCTGATCAACGCGACGCCGGTCCGGGCCGAAGGGTCGGTGACCGACTCTGTGGTGGTGACCATGCAGGACCTCGCGCCGCTCGAAGAGATCGAGCGGCAGCGCGGGGAGTTCCTCGGGTTGGTGAGCCACGAACTGCGCGCGCCGCTGACGTCGATCATGGGATCGGCGGTGACGCTGTTGGACGGGCCGGAGGTGCTCGATCCGGCGGAGATGCGCGAGTTCTTCCGCATCATCCTTGAGCAGGCGAATCACATGCGTGGGCTGATCGCCGACCTGCTGGATGCTGGGCGCATTGATTCCGGCACGCTCTCCGTCTCGCCCGAGCCGACGGCCGTGACGGATTTGGTGGAGCGGGCGCGGAGCACCTTCCTGACCGGGGATGGCGGCCGCAGCGTTGTGGTGGACCTAGCCGATGGCCTGCCTGCCGTAATGGCGGACCGGCGCCGCATCGTCCAAGTGCTGAACAACCTGCTGGCCAACGCCGCCCGGCACACCGAGCCATCGTCGGTGATCCGCGTGGCGGCGGTGCACGACGGGCAGCACGTGGCAATCTCGGTCAGCGACGACGGCGCGGGCATCGCGCCGGAGGCGCTCGCGCACCTGTTCCGCAAGCAGGCCGGCGGTGGCAGCGGCACGGCAAGTCACGGTCTGGGGCTGGCGATCTGCAAGGGCCTCGTGGAGGCTCACGGCGGCCGCATCCGCGCGGCGAGCGAAGGTCCGGGTCGGGGCGCCACGATCACCTTCACGCTCCCGGCGGCGGAACTCGGCGACCCGGCTGCCGCCCGAGCTGCCAGTCCCACGGCATCCTCTCCGATGCGAGGCGAGCGCCCGCGCATCCTCGTGGTCGATGACGACCCGAACACGTTGCGCTTCGTGCGCGACGCGCTGGACGAGGCGGGCTACGCGCCGCTCGTCACCGGCGCGCCGGACCACCTCGGCAGCCTGATCCGCGCCGAGAGCCCGGCGCTGGTGCTGCTCGACCTGCTGCTGCCCGGCCGGAACGGGCTGGAGCTGCTGCAGGAGATCCCCGAGCTCTCGGACCTGCCCGTGATCTTCATCTCCGGCTACGGCCGCGACGAGACGGTGGCGAAGGCGTTCGAACTCGGCGCCGACGACTACCTCGTCAAGCCGTTCTCGCCGACCGAGCTCGTGGCGCGAGTGCGTGCGGCGCTGCGCCGCCACAGCGACCCCGAGCCGTTCGTACTGGGCGATTTGGCAATCCGCTACGAGAGCCGGGAGGTGACGGTCGCCGGCGAGGCAGTGGACCTCACCGCCACGGAGTTCGAGCTGCTGCGGCTGCTGTCCGTCAATGCCGGCCGGGTCGTAAACCACGACACGATCCTGCAGCGGCTCTGGCCCGGGCGCGACGGCACCGACGCGAACCTGAACCGCATCTTCGTGCGCAATGTGCGGCGCAAGCTCGGCGACAGCGCGCAAGAGCCGACCTGGATCTTTAGCCAGCGCGGCGTCGGCTACCACATGCCGAAGCCCGGCGGGGGCTGACGGCGGCGAACGGCCTGCCGAACGGGCGGTTGCGGGGGAATCCGCGCACCTTCCCTAGCGCTCCGGATCGCGGAGCACGTCGGGAGCGCAGTTCAATCCGGCACCACCGGGTCGCCCGTGTAAAAGGCTGCCGTACGCTGCGCGGCTGCGCTGGCAACGTCGGGGTCCGTTCCCGCTGCCTCGGCCGCCCGGCCCCAGGCTGCGCAGCTTCCGACGATGAGCGCCTTGCCGTCACGAGTGGTGTGGAACGTTGCCGCGTCCAACTTGGGTTCGTTCGGACGCGTAATGTGCAGTTCCATCCCCAGCAAGCCCATCTCCCAACCGACGCCGACGGCACCGGGACCAAACTCGTGCCAGTGGTCGGACAGCAGCGCGGTATGCGTAATCGCGAGGCGCGAGTGGCCGATGCCATCGCTACGCAGACGCGCTTCCACCCAACTCAGGTCATCGCCGAACTCCCACGTCAGCCCAAGATGCGAGGGACGCTCGCAGTGCTTGATCGTGCCGCCTGCGTTTCCCTCCAGTTGGTAGCGACCGCCGAGTTCGAGGCGGCCGCTGACCGGTAGGAACCAGCGAGGGATTCGTTCCGCGCTGGTCACGGCGTCCCAGAGGTCCTCCACTGTCGTCGCGTAGCTGCGAGCAAGCGTGACCGCACGAGCGGCCTGTCCGTCGCGCTCCAGGGACGCCACGGTGCGCTCCACGGCGCTGAGGAGGCGTTCGACATCCAAGTCCATGGCTTCTCCGTTTCTCGACTTTCGACTATGGCCGCCCCGAACCTTCCTCCCCGTACCTGTTGATGCCCAGCTCGACGCGCAGGTCCGCGGTCAGGGCGTCCATCGGGGCGTCCAAGGGGATGCCGGTGCCGTCGGCGATGCGCACCATGCGCTGGAAGTTGGCGATGACGCCGGCGGCGTCGATCATCGCTGGCTCGCCCAATTCGCTGCGCACCTGTTGCCGTGCTTTGGTGATGGCTTCGGCATCGTCGCCCAAGGCGACTTCGGCGAAGGCCAGCAGGGCTTGGTCGCTGGGCAGGCTGGTTGTTACCGACCCGCCGTCAACGACGACGGCCAAGTTCACATCCTCTCCACTGGTCTGGGCGCTCGCACGGAGCATCATGGCATGGGCGCTGGTTCAGTAGAAACACTCGCTCAACGAGGACACCCGTCCGGCCAGCAACTCGATCTGGCAACGGGAAAGGGCGCTGTTCGCGTTGTCGTTGGGTGTGCGGATGCTGTTCATGGGCAGGTATTGGGCGTCGCTCAAACGGAGCAGCATGCGCACCGATTCGGGCACCAGGCTCATGGCGGAAATCACGTTGGCTGAGCGGCCTCCCGGGTAGAGGTCGGCCTCCGCCTCGCCCGCGTGCGCGGGCTGCACGGTCTGCACCCAAGCGCCGGAGTCGGCCGCGCCGGGCGGTCGGTAGCCGCTCGGTGAACCGGGCTTGGCGGCAGGCAGGGGCTCCAGCGGCAAGCCCAGCGCGCGATGGAAGGCATCGATGCTGATGGCCGCCACCACCACGCCCAGCAGTTCGACGTACTGCTCGTCGGTCACCCCGGCGGCGTTGACGCCATCGAGCCAGCTTCGCGATAGGCGCGCTGGGTCTGTGGTCACCCGGTGGACCGTATCGACGACGGCCTCCGGCAGGTTTGTGGTTCGCAGGTGAGGGCCGCAATCCACGTTCGGGGACAAGGATTCCCGCCGTCTTCGGCAAGCCTCGCAGGAGCGGGCGTTGCGCGCTTCGGCGACGAACGCGATCCGATCTTCGGCGGGCCACCAGCAGCCCGGTTCGCCGATCATCTGCCAGACCGTCCGGTGCGCTTCGGGGATGTCGTCGCGGATGGCGTACCCGCTGGTTGCGTAATCAAATGCCATTGCGCTCTTGTCTCAACCTGTTGTTGTTTTGGCAATGGTGGCGACTTGCGGTCTGAATGGCAATGGACTCGACGGGGATCTTCCTCTTCCTCAATGAGCTAGAATCCCTTGATGCACGAGCTACTGCCGTCACTTAACCTCGCCACTTGGATCTGGATTGCGTTCGCTCCGCCGGCCTTCATCTTGTTGATGGTGGGATGGGATCCGGTCGGGCGCGTCGGCGGCGGGGGCTTGGGCGTTGGCGTGGAAGGCCGGCTCGCTTGGATTCTCATGGAGCTGCCTGCGCTGGCGACGTTTCCGCTGGTCTATTTCTTAAGCGGCAATCTGCACCTGGTCGGCAACGTCGCGGTGGTGCTCTGGTTGGCCCACTACGGGCACCGCACCCTGGTTTGGCCTTGGTTCGTGCCCAAGAAGGACGCCACGGTGTCGATCACGATGGTCGCGATGGCGCTGTTCTTCAATGGGATCACCGGTGGCCTGATCGGTTGGTTCATGGGCTACCACGCCGACTATGCGGCGGGTTGGCTAACCGATCCGCGATTCCTGGCCGGGCTCGTGCTGATGCTCGGGGGAGCGGCGCTCAACGTCTGGGCGGACTATCGGCTGCTGCGCCTGCGCGAGGCCAGCGGCGGACAGCGCGTGATGCCGCGGGGCGGGGCGTTCGAAGTCTTGGCCTGCCCCAATCTGGCGGGGGAAATCCTCGAATGGATTGGGTTTGCGCTGCTGACTTGGTCGTTTCCCGCCCTGGCCTTCGCCATCTGGACGGTCGCCAATTTGGCGCCCCGGGCGTTCTGGCGCCGCAACCAGTACCGGGAGAGCTTTGCCGACTATCCCAGGGGCCGGGCGGCGCTGATTCCCAAGTTGTTGTGAGCGCTTAACTCCCCTTCACCAGGTGAGCAGTTCAGCCGTTGGCATTTCCGGCATCTCGTCGGCTAGCAGCCAGCGGATGAAGATGATCGCTTCGTCATAGCCTGCCGTGCTGATCCAGTTGTGCTCGGCCGGCCGGTGGCTGACGTTGACTACGTAGCTGCCGTCGGGTTCAGGGACGGCGGTCTCCTTGTTGATGCAGACCGGATAGTCCCTGAAATTGGTGGACTGCATCACGAAGTTCCAGGTTTGCAGCCCCCAGTAGCAGGCTTGTGGCGAGCGGAAACGGACCTTGAGGTACTCGTTTTCCTTGAGCCGGTAGCGGCAGAAGCAGTAGATGTTGTCAACGGTGCCCCAGCCGCCTTGGTCCGCGTCGAACTCGAAGGGCGGCAGGAAGACGTTGATGGGGAACTCGACCGGCAGGGGCGCGATCCAGGTGGTGCATTGGAAGAACATCGCCATGGTGCGGATGCGCCGGGCCAACTGCTCGTCGGTCAGCGGCAGCGCCTTGGGCTGGGCTGCCACGTTTTCGATGCTCAGGCGACTTGCCCGTGAATTGGGCCGGTCGAAGAAGTACTCCCGGGTGAAAAGCGTCACGGCGTCCGGGTCGATGCGGAACTCGTTGGGGCCGCTGGGGTTGGGCGTGAGCTTGATCTCGAAGGAGCCGTCGTCAGCGAAGGCGATGTCGCGCTGGTTGACGTTCAGCGTCACCCGGTCGGCCAGCTCGCCGTGCGGGTCGCCGCCGTACAGGCAAAAGCTCAGGTAGCAACTGTCGAAGCGCTGCCCCTTGATCAGGTACTCCTGGTCGCCCCGCACCTGGGTGAAGTAGTAGACGGAATCGACGTTGTCGCCGTACAGCTTGCGGTTGCCGTCGGAGAGCAGCATGAGCTCGGGCCGCAGCGGGTCGTTGTGCAGATAGAAGTCCACGGCGGTCTGCAATAGGTGGAAGATGTGCTGGTAGCCATCGACTTGGCCTTGGTGGTCCAGCCCCTTCTCGGGGTCCAGGAAGGTCTGGTCCGCATCCCGGATGATGTCCAGGAACTCGTTTAGGGCTGCCTTGCTTTGCAACATGGGGTGCTTCTCCTGCCTCGGGTTTTGGTGGTGTTTCAGGCGAGCTTGCGTTGGGGCGCCTGGTCCAGGCCGCCCAGGAATTCGAGGTAGCTGCCGTAATGGGTTTCGACTTCGGCGGGCTGGACGCCGATCATCTCCAGCGAGTAGTCGTGCTTGCCGTGCTTGTCCTTGGCTTCCTGGCGCAGGAAGGCTTCCATGCGGCCGGCGCTGCCCGCATCGAGGCGCCAGCCGAACCGGTCGTAGATCTGCCTCACCACGGCCATCTGGTCATCCACGAAGTCATCGAACAGCACGTCGACGATCTGATCCTCCCGGTTGAGCCGCTGGCGGTCTTCGATGAATCGATCAAAGTAGCGCGCCCAGAGCCGAAGCTGCTCGCGGCCGGATCGTTCGACCTTCTCGTGATTGGAATACAGGGACCGCGTCGAGGAGATCAGGCTGGCTGCGGAGGGGACGACGTAGGCGGGGTGCCGGTGGGTCATGATGATCCGCGCGTCGGGATAGACTTCGAACAAGGCTTGCAGGCGCATGAGGTGCACCGGCGACTTCAGCAGCCACCGCGAGGTGCGCACACCGCCGGATTGCAGGAATTGCAGAAAGCGCCGGTGCCAGCGGAAGTTAGCGGCTTGGTCAGCCGCCTCTAAAAACCACTCGCTGTAGCCGGCAAGATAAGCTTGGGCCATGAACTGAAAGCTGGTGAAGTTCAGCGCCATCACCCCGATGCACTCCTGGGGCGAGTCCGCCTCCATGTAGTGCTTTCTGCGGAAGTCGGGAACCAGCTTGAAAAGCTGGTCGAACTCGGTGCGAATCGTGTCGATGCGGTCGTTGTTCCGATAGCTTTCGGGCGTCGGCGCGGGGTGCGGCAGCAGGCACTCCCAGCACAGCGGCGAGCGGTGCGCCGAGTCTTGGTTGAGCAGCGCCTGCAATATGGTGGTCCCGGAGCGCGGCATGCCGATGATGAACAGGGGTTCGGTGATCGGATCGTCGAGGATCTCCGGCCGTTCGGCGATCGCCCTTTCCACCTTGAAGCGGACATCGGCCATTCTCTGCAGCAGGGTCTTGAAGGCGAACTTGCCGAAGGCGTTCAGCCGGGCGTCGGCCTTGATGGAGGCGATCAGCCGATCAAGCCCTTCGGTCAAGCCGTCGTCGGCATACGAATGGCCCGCCGCCTTGGCGGCCCTGGCCAGTATCCGGCGCCGGTCCAACTCGAACAGCGGGATGCCGCATCCTTCGATCAAGGCGCCCACGGCGTTGACGGCCTTGAGCGTCCTGGAATGCTCGATGGCGATTGGGGAGTTGTACATCAGTGGTTACATGAGCTTCTTGAGCTTGGTGGCGATCGAAAAATCCCCCTTGACCTTGATCTTGCCGGAAGCGACGGCCATGAAGGGCTTGATCTCCCGCCTTTGCAGCTTGCCGTAGGTGTCGAGTGACATCCGCACGGTGCACTCCGCCTCGATGTCCTGGCCGGTGACGATGGCCACCTCGTTGCTGTCTCCGGACCCGTCGATCAGCATGCGCTCATCGTCGAGGTAGAACATCAGGCTCTTGCCGAGTGGGTCGATCTGGCTGGCCTTCTCGCTCATGTCGGCGCAAATTTCCTCAATGGTCATGGTGCACTCCCAATCTTGGTTAGCTGTCGTTCAAGGCGCGCCATTGTTCGGGGAGTGGCGCTCGCCCCTCGACACGGGCGCTGAGCGCGCCGTCGTGAAAGTTGACTTGGATGGCGTCGCCGGGCGCCGCTCGGGCGGCGTTGGTGATCGCGCCGGCTGGGCCGGCGCCGGTGACGATGGCGAAGCCCCGGGCCAGGGCTTGCAGCGGGCTGACCGCCTCCAGGGTGCGGGCCAAGGCGCTGAGCCGCTCCGCGTTTTGCGCAAGCTGGGCTGCCATGCGTTGTTGGGCGCGACCCTGCAACGCGGTCACCGCGGCGGTCAGAGCGGCGATGCGCGGCTCCGGGCGCTGCCGCCGCAGCCCGCGCTGCAGGCTCGCGAACCGGGCTCGGGTGCGCTCCAGGCTGTTCCCCAAGCCCAGGCGCAAGCGCGTCTCGAGGTCGTCGGCCCGCTGCATCAATTGCAGCAAACGGTCGCGGGGATTGACCAGCCGCGACCGCAGGGCCGCATGCTGGTGGCGCAGCAATTCCAGCCGGTTGGTCGAGGCGGCGGTGAGGCGCTGCTGCCAGCGGCTGAGGTCCTGGCTTAAAGCGGTGCCGTCCGGGGTGATCAATTCCGCCGCTGCCGACGGCGTGGGCGCCCGCAGGTCGGCTGCGAAGTCGGCGATGGTGAAGTCGGTTTCATGGCCGACGGCCGATACCGTGGGCACCGGGCAGCGGGCGATGGCGCGGGCCACCGCTTCGGAGTTGAACGTGAACAGGTCCTCGAGGCTGCCGCCGCCACGGGTCAGCAGCACCAGGTCGGGCGCCAACGCCGGAACCCGGTTTAGGGCCTCGAGGATCTGCGGCTCGGCATCCGCGCCTTGGACGGAAACCGGCAGCAGGGTGACCTTGAGCAGCGGAAAGCGACGGCGAATGACGCTCAGCACATCCCGAAGCGCGGCGCCGGAAGGCGAGGAGACCACCGCCACATGGCGTGGATAGGCCGGCAGAGGGCGCTTGCGCGCCTCGGCGAACAGGCCCTCGGCGGCGAGACGGGCTTTAAGCGCCTCGTAGGCAGCGCGCAAGGCGCCTTCCCCGGCCGCCTCCATGTGCTCAACGATGACTTGGAACTCGCCCCGGTTCTCGTACAGGCTCACCCGCCCGCGCAGCAGCACCTCGCCGCCGTCGCTCGGCTGCATGCGGCACAGGCGGTTGCGGTTGACGAACATCGCGCAGCGCACCTGCGCGGCGTCGTCCTTTAGGGTGAAGTACCAGTGGCCGGAGCGGGGCCGGGCGAAGTTGGAGATCTCGCCGCGAATCCAGACGAGGTTGAAGCGCTCCTCAAGCAGCCGCCGGGCGCTTTGGTTGAGGTCGCTGACCGAGAGTACGGTGGGTTCGTCGGTCATAAAGCTTCGGTCATGAAGCCTAAAAAGTGCGGCCCAACTCGAACTGAAAGCGCTCTTCCTCGTCGATGTCCTTGGTGTTGAAGGGCTTGGCGATGCCGAAGGTCATCGGCCCCATGCCAGTCAACCAAGTGATGCCGAAGCCGACCGAGTAGCGGAATTCATCCAGGCTGAAGCCGAAGCAGTTAACGCTCGCGTCCGGGCACTTGGTGTTGAAGACGTTGCCCGCATCGACAAACATCACCGAGCGGAACTGCCGGTTGTCCTCCACGAACGGCAGGTTGAAGATGATTTCCGCCGAGGCCTCCACGAGCAGGTTGCCGCCGAAGGGGTCGCCGCGGTCGCGGAAGAAGCCCGACGGCAGCGGGTTGCCGTCTCTGTCGGTCATGGGATTGGTGGTTCTCGGGCCCAAGGTTGATTGCTCGAAGCCGCGGATGGAACCGAAGCCGCCGGCGAAGAAGTGCTCGTAGAACGGCAGGCCCTTGGTGCTCCCGTAGCCGCCGCCGTACCCCACCTCGGTGCGGAAGCGCAGCGCCATGTCGCCGATGAAGGGGAAGTATTGCTCGCCCCGGTAGGTGAGCTTCCAGAACTGCAGGTCGCTGCCCGGGATCGACGCCTGCAGGCCGAGCGTCTGGGACCGGCCCCGCGTGGGGAACAGGCCGCGGTTGAGGGTTGTGCCCTGCCACGCAAGGTTGAGCTTCAGGTTCAGGAAGTCGTCGCCGTTCTTTTCCAGGAATTCGGTGATCTCCAAGGCGGGGAAGCGGCCTTCGGTCAGTTTGGTCTGCTCTATGGTGCCGCCGAAGTTGATCCGCTGGGTTTCGCCGATGGGGAAGCCGAAGGTGATGCCCAGGCCTATGGCGTCGGTGCTGTAGCGGGCGATGTTGCGCTCGTCGAAATCTAGGCGCCGGTAGTAGGCGTTGTAGCCGCGGCTGATGCCGTCGAGCGTGTAGTAGGGATTGAAGTAGTTGAAGCTCGCCGACTTTTGGTAGCTGGAGAACGACAGGCCGACGCCGAGGCTGTTGCCGGTGCCGAGCACGTTGTTCTCCTGGTAGTTGCCGCCGAGCACCAGCCCCCAGCCCTGGCTGTAGCCGAGGGTGGCGGAAATGCTGCCCGAAGGCTGCTCCTCCACGTCGAAGGCCACGTCCACTTGGTCGTCGGTGCCGGGCACCGGCGGAGTCTCCACGTTCACTTCCCGGAAGTAGCCCAAGCGCTCCAACCGCACCTTGGAGAGGTCGATCTGCGCCGTGGAGGCCCATCCGCCCTCCATCTGGCGCATTTCCCGGCGCATCACTTCGTCTTGGGTGACCCGGTTGCCGGCGAAGCTGATGCGGCGCACGTAGGCGCGCTTGCCCGCATCGATCATGAAGTCCACATCGACGTTGCCCGTGTCCTCGTCCACCAGGGGCACGCCCGAGGCGGAGGCGAAGGTGTAGCCGGCGTTGCCGAGCGCCGCCTCCAAGCGGTCTTCGGTGGCGGTCAGCAACTGTTGGGAGAACACTTGGCCGGGAGCGACCAGGAACAGCCGCTTGAGATCCTCGGGCTTCACGTCGTTGAGCTGGCCGAGCAGATTGACCTCATCGACCACGTACTTGCCGCCTTCCTCCACGTTCATGGAGATATAGACTTGGCGCTTGTCCGGGGTGATGCTCACCTGGGTCGAATTGATGTCGAACTCGACGAAGCCCCGGTCCTTGTAGTGGGATTCCAGCTTTTCCAAGTCGCCGGAGAGCTTCTCGCGGCTGTACTTGTCATTGTTGCGGAAGAACGAGAACAGGGTTGGATGGCTGAGCTCCATCACATCGAGCAGCTCCTCCTCGGAAAAGGCATTGGCGCCAACGATGTTGATGTGGCGGATGCCCGAGGTCTTGCCTTCCTCGATGTCGATGCGGATGGCCACCCGGTTGCGGGCAAGCTCCTCCACTTCGGTGTCGATGGCCGCGCCGTAGCGGCCTTGGGCGACGTACTGGCGCTCGAGCTCCAAGCCGACCCGCTCCAAGGTCGCCTGCTTGAAGATCTCGCCTTCGCTCAAGCCCTGCTGGGTCAGCCCCTCCAGCAGCGCATCGGTCTTGATGGCCTTGTTGCCCTCGATCTCAATGGACTCGATGGCGGGCCGCTCGACCACGGTGACCACCAGCACGCCGCCGTCCCGCGCCATGCGGATGTCGTCGAAATAGCCGGAGGCGAACAGCAGGCGGATCAACTGGCGGATGGCCACTTCATCGACCCGGTCGCCGACGTTGATCGGCAGGGCATTGAACACCGTGCCGGCGGAGACCCGCTGCAGCCCTTGCAGGCGGATGTCAGCGATGGTGAAGGCGTCGTCGGCGCGGGCTGGCGCGGCGGCGCCCAGCGCCACAGCGAACGCCAATGCGCCCAGCGTGCTGCGCAGTAGCATGATTCCCCGCAAGGGCATCACCACTAAAAGAACCTCAGAAAGTCGTTGACGAAGACCAGCACCATGAGGCCGCCGATCAGAACCACGCCGAGTTGGCCGCCCAAGGCCTGGACGCGCACCGAAACCGGGCGCCTGGCGACGATTTCCGCCAAGCAGTAGACCACATGGCCACCGTCCAGCAGGGGAATTGGCAACAGGTTCAGAATGCCCAGGGAGACGCTCAGCAGCGCCAGCATGCCGACGTAAACCTGCCAGCCAGCAGTGGCCGAGTCGCCGGCCACCTTGGCGATGGTGATCGGGCCGCCGAGATTGCGGGCCGACATCTGGCCGAACAGCAGCTTGCCCAGGTGGTCGAACATCAGCGCCGACATGGCGCCGGTTTCCTCAACGCCGCGCCACAAGGCATCTACCGGCCCGTAGCGCACGGTGGCCAACGGCGCCCTTATGCCGACGAAGCCGAATGCTTCACCATCGGCGCCGGGGCGCGGGTCTGGGGTGACGATGGCTTGGCGTTCCGCGCCATCGCGCAGGAAGGTCCAGCGCATGGGCGTATCCGGCGCAGCCTGCACCGCTTCGACCATTTGCGCCCAGGTGTCGATGGCTTCGCCGTCGATGGACAGCACCCGATCCCAGGGCTCAAGCCCGGCACGATCGGCGGCATCGCCGGCCTGCACGTCGCCGACCACCGCCAATCGGGACGGCGCAAGGCCCAAGGCATCGAGCAGGTTGGGGTCGGCCTCGTCATGCAGCCAGTCGGTCACCGGCACGTCCACCTGCTGCTCGGACGAAGCGCCGGGGGTGCGGGTAACGATGCCGATGTCGCCCGTCTCGCCGATGCGCTCCGCGAGCGCCATCACGACCTCCTGCCAGCTATTGACCGCCCGGCCGTCGATGGCCACGATCTGCTGGTAATCCTCGAGCCCCGCCGCGGCCGCCGGGCTGCGTTCATCGACTTGTCCGACCATGGGCAGCAGGCTGGCGGTGCCGGCCAATGCCAGCAGGCCGTAGATGAGGATGGCCAGCAGGAAGTTGGCGAACGGGCCGGCCACGGCGATGGCGAGGCGCCACCAAACGCTGAGCCGGTTGAAGCTCACCTCTTCGGCGTCGATGGGCTCGGTTTGCTGGGGGTCGCGCTCATCGAGCATGCGCACGTAGCCGCCCAAGGGCAGGGCGCCGATGGCGAACTCCGTGCCGTGCCGGTTGGTGCGCGACCACAGCGCCCTGCCGAAGCCGACCGAGAACTTGAGAATGCGCACGCCCGACCAACGGGCCACGATGTAGTGGCCGAACTCGTGGAAGGTCACCAACACGCCCAAGGTAACGATGAATGCGAGGGGATAGATCAGCATGGCGGCTTCGGGATTCGGTTGCCGCGCATGTTAAACGATTGAGCTTAAGGATTCTGCTGAGCTTGGGAGACGCCCTCGCGTGGCAGCCAGTGCGGCCTTTCAGTGGGCCGGGGCCATTGCCTCGACAAAGTAGAGCGCGTAGGCGAGGGCGACGCCCGTCAGCAACGCCAACAGCAGCTTGCCGCGGTCGTGGCGGTGGAAGTGGACCTCCGGCAGCAGGTCGCTCAACGAGATGCACAGAAACACGCCCACCGCAAACGCCAGCCCGTAGCCCAGCGCCGGGCCTTCGGCCACGGCGTCCAGCAAGCCCGCGCCGAAGTAGCTCGCCAGCGCCGCCAAGGGGCAGATGAGCGCGTAGGCAACGTTGGCCGCGAGCCGCGCGCCGCGCGCCTTGCCCGCATGCTTCATCATGCCGGTGATCGAGAACGCATCCAGCGGCTTGTGCAGCAGGATGGCGAGGCAGACGCCGAGCCCGGGCAGCATGCCTGCCTCCGTGAGGCCGATGCGCACGCTGGCGCCGAGCGCGATGCCCTCCGTCACCGCGTGCAGGCTCAGCCCCAAGGCGACCCCGGCTAGCCCACGGCCATTCGACCGGGTAGGTCCTTGGACGTCGGCCTCTTCGCTGAAGTCATGTTGATGGAACTGGAACACGCGCAGCAGGACGACCATGGCGATCATGCCGGCGACAACCGCCAGCATCGCCGCATTGACGGCGCCGGGTTCGGGAATGCGTTCCAGGCTGTGGGGGAGGAGGTGGAACAGTGCCACCCCGAGAATGAAACCGGCGACGAGGCTCATCACGAGCTGGGTGCGCATGTGCGTCATGGCGCCGTGCTCGGACAGCCGGCCGCCAACCACGGACACGATGAAGATGGTGCCGCAATAGATGGCCAGCAACACCGGGGGGGAGACGTTCACCAAAGTTGGTGGAGTGAGCTAAGGTCCGTGAATACTATATGGGTTGGCCCTGTCGCGTCCAAGGCCGCGCCACCCGCGCGGTTGACCAAGCTTTAGGCGGCGTAGGAGAGCTGGTTGACGCGGCAGGCGTCGATGATGGACTCGGCCACCTCCAGGCAAGTGCCGCAGCCACCGCCGACGCCCAGCGTTTCGGTGAGATGCTCGACGTCCGCCACGCCGGTTTCGGCGGCTTCGCGGATGTCCGCATCGGTGATGGCTTTGCAGATGCAAACGTACATGGCGCGTAAGTCTAAGTGATAGGTATTTGCAATTGCAACAGTTATCGCGTTGCAATTCCTGTTTTCAGATGAAACTAATTTTTATTTATAAAACAACAAGTTAGGCTTGAATTCCGATGGCGGATGGCGCATCATGACGAAAATCAAACCTAGGAAGTGCCATGCAACCCATCGAAAAAGACGTCATCGTTCACCTTAACCGGGTGCTGAAGAACGAGCTGACCGCCATCAACCAGTACTTCCTGCATGCCAAGATGTACGAGGATTGGGGCATCCACCGCTTGGCGGAAAAGGAGCGTGAGGAATCCATCGACGAGATGAAGCACGCCGATGCCCTGATGGAGCGGATTCTATTCCTGGAGGGCCTGCCCAACCTGCAGGACCTCGGCAAGCTGCGCATCGGTCAAGCGACCCAGGAAATGCTGGAGTGCGACCTCGCCCTGGAAATGGACGCCATGCCCATGCTGCGCGAGGCCATTGCCTACTGCGAAGGCGTGGGCGACTACGTATCCAGGCAACTGTTCCGGGACATTCTCGATTCCGAGGAGGACCACGTGGACTGGCTGGAGACCCAACTGGAGCTGATCGGCAAGGTCGGCATCGAAAACTACATCCAGTCGCAGATGCACGACGGCTGAAGCCAGCAGGCCCAGGGCTTGCATGGCTGCGCCGTTTGGGCGATTGTGTTCCCATCGGGTGGCTACGTGGGAGGTGGGCCACCCCTGAGGCCGTGCGCCTCCTAGCGGGCGCCGGCGGGAGCTGGGAAGCGAGGAGGGCAGTCTGATGGTTGCAGCACGCACGGCCGCGTTGCTGGCGCCTGCGGTCCTATGGGGGCTGGCGGCGGCAACGAACGCGCAGGAGGACGGCGACGGCGGCCGCCGCATCGAGGAAGTCGTGGTGACGGCGGAGAAGCGGGAATCCACCGTATCCGATACGTCCATATCCATTACCGCCTTCGGCGAGCAGATGATTGCCGAGTACGGCATCCAGTCGCCGGACGAGCTGGTCAACTTCATCCCGGCCACCACCCGGGACCCTTACGACATCCGCATTCGCGGCGTCGGGCGCAACTTCCGCGCCCTGGGCGGCGACCCGGGCGTCGCCACCTACTACAACGGCATCTACTCCGAGGACTTTGGCATTGCCGCCACCGAGAACGCGCTCTACGACATCGAGCGGGTGGAGGTGCTGCGCGGGCCGCAGGGCACGCTGTACGGACGCAACTCCATCGGCGGCGCGCTGAACTACATCACCCGGGAGCCGACCTTCGATTGGACGGGCGAGCTGCGCGGCCAGTTTGGCGACCTCGACACCCAGGAGTACTACGCCATCATTTCCGGCCCCATCATCGACGACGTGCTGGCGTTCCGCTTCAATGGCTCCAAGCGCAAGCGCGACGGCTCCAAGGAAGGGCAGTTCGGCTCGCCGGACGTGGATTCCCTCAACGACCAGAACGCCTCCATGGCGTTCCTGTTCCGGCCCAGCGACCGTTTGGAGATCAAGACCCGTTACAACGACCGGCGCTCGCTGCGCAACATCGACCGCCCGGTGATCATCAACGAGGGCTTCGGCGACTTCCGCGGCATGCGCAGCACCGACAAGTTCGCCTACGGCATCATCGCTGTGCCAGAGGGAACGCCCGGCGCGTCCCGGTTCACCGACCCGGACAGCGGCGCCGTGGCTTGGGGCGCGCCGCCCCGGCCGGGCATCGATGCTGCGCAATCCATGCCAGTCCATGCCTTTGGCGGCACCCCCTACCTCAACGGGGCGGGCGACCTCGACGACGTTAAGGCCGAGGCCTTGACCAACGGCTACAACCGGGAGGAGTTCGACCACCAATCGGTGAGCTTCGATGCGGCCTTCGACCTCAACGACCAGATCCAGATCCGCTACCTGTTCGGCTACTCCAACTTCGAGTACACCTTCGACTTCGACGACGACCTCTCCGATGGCACCCTCTCCCAAGCCACCCTGACGGTGCTGGAGGACGTGTACACCTACTCCCACGAGCTGCAGTTGCTCTGGGACTTAAGCGACGCCCTAAGCGTGACCGCCGGCGCCTACAACTTCTACAGCAACCGGCTGCAGGACTTCACCATCACCAACACCGCCGCCCAGGGCCGGGTGACCGATCCGGCGAACTACGGCTTCCTGGATCTGCCGCTGCCCTTCCTCGGCGGCCTGTCGATGCTGCAGGCGGCGGGCGTCGGCCCGGCGGTGGGCCTCGATGAAGTGCCCATCGGCACCCAGCTCAGCGGCCGCTGGGACGGCGGCGACGGCTCCGGCGACCTCTACCGGCACAAGAACAAGAGCGATACGGATCAGTACGCACTCTTCGGCCAGGCCACCTACCAGTTCAACGACCAGTGGGCCCTGACCCTGGGGGTGCGCTGGGCCGAGGACGACAAGGCGGTGTTCGAGAACCGCGGCGGCTACGTCGAAGTTGACTTCCTGGGCGCCTTTGCCGCCCTCTACCCTTTCCTGCTGCCGTCGCCGGTGCTGCTGGCGGGGCAGACCAACCTCAGCATGACCAACATTCTCATGGGCGCGGCCATTCCGACCGGCAACCCGGCGCAGCCGATCCTGCCCACCTGCGCCTACGGTGACCCGAACTGCGCCACGCCCCTGCGGCTGGCCGGCATCCCCTTGAGCTGGGCCGGGCGCGCCGAGGACAGCAACACCTGGGACGCCGTGACCTGGCGGGTGAACCTGGACTGGACGCCCAACGACGACACCTTGGTCTATCTTTCCGCCACCACCGGCTACCGAGCGGGCGGCTACGGCCTGGGCATTCTCGATGCACGGGTTGACGAGGCCGGCCAGATCAAGCCGCTGCCTTATGACCAGGAGGACGTGATCGCCTACGAGCTCGGCTACAAGGGCACCCTTGCCGACGGCACCCTGCAGTTGAACGCCTCGATCTACACCTACGACTACGAGAACTACCAGGACCAGATCGACGTGTTCGACCCCTTGCAGCAGGCCTTTCGGGACATTCCCACCAACACCGGCGACGCCCGCAACACCGGCTTTGAAGTGGAGCTGACTTGGCTGGCGACGGACCACCTCACCATCAACGGCAACTACTCGCTGACCGACACCGAGTACAAGAGCGAATTCATCATTGCCGAGGACGACGACCCCGCCCGTCCCGCGCCGTTGTTCGGGCTGCGGCTGATTGACCTAAACGGCAATCAGCTCAAGCGCATCCCCAAGCACAAAGGCACGGTCTGGGCCAACTACCGATGGGTCACCGACATCGGCAAGTTCGTCGCCTCAGGCGCGGTGGCCTACACCGGCAGCTACTACACCTCACCCCTCGAACGGCCACTGGACAAGGTGCCGGACCGCTGGCGAACGGATCTCAGCATCGCCTGGATGAACCAGAGCGAGTCGCTGCAGGTGCGCGCGTTCGTGGACAACGTCTTCGACGAAGGCAACCTGCGCGGCATCGGCACCGGCAACCACACCAACTTCTACCGCATGACCGGCACCTACCTGTACCCGCGGTACTGGGGTGGTAACTACTCGCCCCCCTGCCCCTGATTGGGCGGGGTTTGCGTTGCCGGGGAC
>VYDB01000092.1 GCA_009843635.1 Gammaproteobacteria bacterium | reverse complement strand
GGAGCGCCCGCAAAACCCCGCCCCTAAAGACTCTCAGAACAGCGCAAGTGCCTCGTGGCGATCATGCCCCGCTCCGCCATCGACACCGTTTGGTTGCCGCCGATGACCACGTGGTCGAGCACTTCCACGTCGAGCTCCTTCAATATGGCGACGAGGCGGTCGGTGAGGTGGATGTCGGAAACCGATGGCTCCGGCACCCCGGAGGGATGGTTGTGGGCGAGGATGACCGCTGCGGCGTTGCATTTGAGGGCTGCCTTGGCAACCTCCCGGGGAGACACGTCGGCCCGGTCCACGGTGCCGAAGAACAGCTTTTCAAAACAGAGCATGCGGTTGCGCGCATCGAGGAACAGGCAGCCGAAGACTTCCCGCTCGACGCCCGCATAGGCCCCCATCAGGAACATCGAGGCGTCGTTGGAGCCACCGAAGGTGGGCTCCTCCTTCATGCGGCTGGCCGCGTAGCGGGCCGTGATCGGCAGCACCGCCTTGAGGCTGGCCACCCGGGTCGGACCGAGGCCGGGGTTGCTGAGCAGTTCCCGCGCCGGCGCGTCCAGCACCCGATGCATGGTGCCGAACTTGTCCAGCAGGCGGTTGGCCACGTCGATGGCGCTGGCATTGGCCGCGCCGCCGCGCAGCAACACGGCCAGCAGGTCGGCGTCGCTGAGGGCGTCCTGCTCGGCGGCCAGCAGCCGCTGCCGGCCGGCCGCAAGCTGCCGGGGCCGGTCGGCGGGGCGCCATTCGCGGGGTCGCGTTCGATTCATTCGCGGTCCATTGCTGCTAAGATGCAAGCATGTCGCTTGCCGGAAAACACATTTTGCTTGGGGTGACGGGCGGAATTGCAGCCTATAAGGCTGCAATTCTTGTGCGACATCTCTGCAATGAAGGGGCCGAGGTGCAGGTGGTGCTCACCCAGGGCGCGGCGCAGTTCGTGACGCCCGTCACCCTGCAGGCGCTCTCCGGGCGCCCGGTGCGCGACGACCTCTGGGACCAAGAGGCCGAAGCCGCCATGGGCCACATCGAACTGGCCCGTTGGGCGGACCTGATCCTGGTCGCTCCGGCCACCGCCCACTTCATGGCCAACCTGGCCCAAGGGGCGGCGCCCGACTTGCTGACCACGCTGTGCCTAGCCAGCGATGCACCGGTCCTGCTGGCACCGGCCATGAATCAAGCGATGTGGCGCGACGCCGCCACCCAACGCAATGCCGCCACCCTCGCCGCCGACGGCAAGCGCCTGATCGGCCCCGACGACGGCGAGCAGGCCTGCGGCGACGTGGGCCCGGGACGCATGGCGGAGCCGGAAGCCCTGCTGGACGCGGTGCGGGCGGCGTTTCAATCCCCCCGCCTTGCGGACTTGAACGTGCTCGTGACCGCCGGCCCCACGCGGGAGGCGCTCGACCCGGTGCGCTTCCTGTCCAACCACAGTTCCGGCAAGCAAGGCTACGCCATCGCCAAGGCGGCGGCCGATGCGGGCGCCCGAGTCACCCTGGTCTCCGGCCCCTGCGGCCTGCCCGCCCCAGCCAACGTCGAGTGCATCGAAGTGACCAGCGCCCTCGACATGCATGAAGCCGTGCAGGCCCGCGCCGCCGAACAGGCGCTGGTGATCGGCGTGGCGGCAGTGGCCGACTATCGCCCTGCGGCAAAGGCACCACAGAAGATCAAGAAGGAACGGGCGGCTCAAAATGACGCTTCCGTAGCCTTGGTGGAGAACCCGGACATCATCGCCTCGGTGGCAGCGCTGCCGAACGCCCCGGTGGTGGTCGGCTTTGCCGCGGAAACCGAGAATGCCCTCGACAACGCCCGGCGCAAGCGCCGCCGCAAGGGCCTCGACGCCATCGTGGTCAACGACGTCTCCGACCCCAAGATCGGCTTCAACAGCGACCACAACGCCGCCACCCTGATCTGGGCGGATGGCGAAGTCGAGCTGGCCTACCAAGGCAAGGAGGCGCTGGCCGCGAGCCTGATTCAACACCTGGCCAACCTGTTTTTCCCATCGTCCGGCGAGGGTGCCGGAGCGCTAGCGAAGCCAACGCCTCTATCCGTGGCCCAAAGCGGACGCAGCTAGGACTCCACCCTTGCTCGACCCCGGCATCTTTCGCGCCTACGACATTCGCGGCATCGTCGATGCAAACCTCGATGCCTCGGTGGTGCGCCAGATCGGGCGCGCGTTCTGCGCTGAGGCGCTGGCCCTGGGCCAGCATCGGGTGGTGACCGGCCGGGATGGGCGGCATTCCGGGCCGGCCTTGCATCAAGCGCTGAACGAGGGCCTGGCCGAAGGCGGCATGGAAGTGGTCGACATCGGCATGGCACCGACGCCGGTGCTCTACTTCGCCACCCACGCCGCCGAAACCGGGACCGGCGTCATGGTCACCGGCAGCCACAATCCCGCCAACTACAACGGCTTGAAGATGGTGCTCGGCGGCAAGCCGCTGGCCGAGGAAGCGATCCGCGGCCTGCACGCGCGCATCGAGGCCGGCGATCTGACCCAAGGCAGCGGCCGCATCACCCAGCAAGTCTTTACTGGAGCCTACCAACAAGCGGTGCTGGCCGATGCCCAAGTGCAGGACGCCCCCCAAGTGGTGGTCGATTGCGGCAACGGCGTGGCGGGCGCGGTGGCGCCGTCGCTGCTGCGCGGGTTCGGCTGCCGGGTGGATGAACTCTACTGCGAGGTCGATGGCGATTTCCCCAACCACCATCCCGACCCGATGGAGCCGCACAACCTCACCGACCTCATCGACCGGGTGCGCGCCACCGGCGCCGCCTGCGGGCTGGCTTTCGACGGTGACGGCGACCGCCTGGGGGTGGTGACGCAAAGCGGCTCGATCATCTGGCCGGACCGGCTGCTGATGCTGTTCGCCCAGGACATCATCGCCCGCCAACCCGGCGCCGAGATCATCTTTGACGTGAAGTGCAGCCGCCACCTGGGCGCGGTGATCGAGCGCCTCGGTGGCCGCCCCTGCATGTGGCGAACCGGTCACTCGCACATCAAGGCGCGGTTGCGGGAGAGCGGCGCGCCGCTGGGCGGTGAGTTCAGCGGCCACATCTGCTTCGCCGACCGTTGGTACGGCTTCGACGATGCGCTCTACGCCGCCGCCCGTTTCATCGAGTTGTTGAGCGCCAACGGCAACGATGCCGACGCACTGTTCCGGAACTGCCCGGAAGGCCTATCGACGCCCGAAATCAAGATCGAGACCCAGGAGGACGCCAAGTTCCAGATCATCGAGGCGCTGGCCCGAGACGCCGATTTCGGCCTTGGCAAGCGCACCACCATCGACGGGGTGCGGGTGGACTACGAAGACGGCTGGGGCCTGATTCGCGCCTCCAACACCAGCCCCATGCTGACCCTGCGCTTCGAGGCCGATGAACCATCCGCGCTAAACCGCATCCAAGACCTTTTTCAAGCGCAATTGGCCGCCATCGACCCCAAACTCGGTTTCCTGACGCCATGAACCTTCCCGAAATCCAAGCCAGCCAGGTCGCGGGCATACTCACCGAGGCCCTGCCCTACATCCGCCGTTTCCACGGCTGGACCATCGTGGTCAAGTACGGCGGCGCGGCCATGGTCGATGACACCCTGAAGAACACCTTCGCGCGGGATTTGGCGCTGATGAAGCTGGTGGGCATGAACCCGGTGGTGGTGCACGGCGGCGGCCCGCAGATTGGCACCTTGCTGGAGAAGCTGAACATCCCCACCCGCTTCGTCGATGGCATGCGCGTCACCGACGCAGCCACCATGGACGTGGTGGAAATGGTGCTCGGCGGCCAAGTCAACCAGGAGATCGTCGCCCTGCTCAACCACCATGGCGGCCACGCGGTCGGCGTGACCGGCAAGGACGGCGGCCTGATCCGCGCCCGCCGCCTCAAGCTCAGCCGGCCGGCACCCGAGCTCGCCGCCCCGGAGATCATCGACATCGGCCATGTCGGCGACGTGGAGGCCGTGGACGCCAAGGTGCTCGACACCTTGATCCACGCCGGATTCATCCCGGTGATCGCTCCCATCGGCGCCGGCCCAGACGGTGAGTCCTACAACATCAACGCCGACCTCGTGGCCGGACGCTTGGCCGAAGCCCTCCAAGCGGAAAAGCTGATCCTGCTGACCAACACGCCGGGCATACTCGACGGCGAGGGCGAAACCCTGGCCAGCCTGTCCCCGCAGGCAGTCAACGACCTGGTCGCGGACGGCGGCATCACCGAGGGCATGCTGCCCAAGGTGCGCTGCGCCTTGGAGGCGGTGGCGAAGGGCGTCGCCAGCGTGCAGATCATCGACGGCACCATTCCCCACGCCCTGCTGCTGGAGATCTTCACCGACGCCGGCATCGGCACCCAGATCACCGGCAGCGAGGGGGGTTAAGCCATGGCCAGCGCCAATCGCCGCCAGGAGATCCTGCAAGCCTTCGCCGCCATGCTGGAGGAGGCGCCCGGCTCGCGCATCACCACCGCCGCCATCGCCCGCCATGTGGGCGTCTCCGAGGCCGCCCTGTACCGGCACTTCCCCAGCAAGGCGAAGATGCTCGAGGCCTTGATCGAATTCGTCGAGGAGAGCCTGTTCCCCCGCATCCACCGCATCGCCGAGCAAACGCCCGGCGCCGACGAGCAGTGCCGCCAAATCCTCACCTTGGTGCTGACCTTCGCCGAGCGCAACCCGGGCTTCATGCGCCTGCTCAGCGGCGACGTCCTGCAGGGCGAAACCGCCCGCCTGCGCAGCCGGGTGCGCGAACTCTTCGACCGCCTGGAAGCCGAAATCCGCCAAGTTCTGCGCAATGCCGAATCCCCCGGACGCCTCGCCCCCACCAACGCCGCCAACCTACTGCTCGCCTACGCCGAAGGCCGCATCGCCCAATTCGTCCGCTCCGACTTCACCGCACAACCCACCGAGCAGTTCAGGCACCACTGGCCAGCCTTGCGGGTGGCGGTGTTTGGCGAAGAAACATGAACAGGGCCGAGGTACTGGAACTGATCGCCAATCGGGAGAATTCGCGGGTCGAGTTCAAGCGCGAAGACATCCATCCAGACCAGCTAACCAAAGAGATGTCGGCACTGCTGAATCTGGAGGGGGGCGTCATTCTGCTTGGCGTGGAAAAGGACGGGCAAGTCTCCGGGCTGACTAGATCGCGCGAAGAAGCGGAAGAGTGGGTCATGAACATTGCCCGCAACAACCTGCAACCCCCGACGACGCCAGTTTGGACTTCCGTCTTGATGGAGGATGGCAGCACAGTCGGCATCGTGGAGCTGCCCCCGGACAGCCCGGGCAAGCCACACAAGGCGAAGCGCGGCAAGGCTTGGGTCACGTTCACGCGCGTCGGCAGCGAATCGCAAGAGGCAACCCGAGAGGAGGAAGGGAGGCTGTACCAAGCTGCAGGGCTGGTCCGTTATGAGATCAAGGCCGTGCCGGACATGGGGCTAGAAAGTTTGGACATGGAGCGGATTGAGAGCTACCTCCGAGACGTGTTAAAGCGGCCCGCTCCCAGCCGGGCCGACCAAGAGGATTGGCGGCGCCTGCTGCTCAACACCGACCTGCTCGTCGCCGCCACGAACCGCGACTACGCTTCGGTGGCTGGCCTGTTGCTCTTCGGCAAGAACCCGAACCGTCGCCTACCCCAAGCCGGTGTAACGGCGGCAGCGTTCCCCGGCACGGAGAAGGACTACAACACCGTCGATGAGGAACGCATCCGTGGGCCGCTGACGCCAATTGTCTCCGAACGGGGCGACACGGTTGAAAGGGGCGTCATCGACCGTACGGTTGACTTTGTCAAACGGAACATGGGAAGCGTCGCATGGCTTGAAGGCGGTCGCCGCCACCGCAAGGAAGCCTTCCCCCCCGATGCCGTGCGCGAAGCCGTGGTCAACGCTTTAGTGCATCGCGACTACGCGCACGAAGGGACCGACGTGGAGGTTTCGCTGTACGCGGACAGGCTCGAAGTCATATCACCAGGCCGACTGCCGAACGGCGTTACTGTGGAGAAGATGCGGGAGGGCGTAGTTAGAGTCGCACGAAACGAGTTGCTGAAGGAGATTCTTCGCGACTACCGCTATGTCGAACATCAGGGAATGGGCGTTCGCAATCGGATCATCGAGTCGATGCGCCTGCACAATGGCACCGAGCCGGACCTTGAAGAGACCGACGATCGATTCCTCGTTCGACTTTGGAAGGCACACCCCAACCCGACACGTCCCACTCGCAGCGGTGCTGACCATGCACCCTCATAGCCATAACCAACCGCGGCCGCATCGGTAAGGCGCTGGATTTGCTCCGCGAGGGCCTTGGCCCATTCGTTGAGCGGGAGGTCACCAACAAGATGAAGGCCCGGGCTGTGCGGATCGACAGCATCCGCCGATTCACCGAAAACCCCATGCTAACGGCAACCCTTTTCCACTAGCCCAATCGAGGGCGCGAACGCGCACCTTCGGCGCGGGTCGGTTCGTTACGCCCTTGTCTGTTAGATTTCCCTTGTCTGTTAGATTTCCCTCTGCGGACCCGGAAACGGGATGGTCCCCCCGGCATCCCAAAACAGAGATTCCCACCACCTTCCGCCGTTGCCGAACCAAAGGGCTTCCCGCTCGTCCACGGACATGCAGGCATAGGCTTCGGCATCATCGGCTGCGGGTTCGGTGAGAGCCATGAGCATCATCTCCTCGTGGTTGCCCATGACGGTCAATGCGATCCTGCCCGCCTCGATCCACTCCACGGCTTCCTCCGACTGCGGACCTCGATCAATGAGATCGCCAACACTGAACAGGCGATCAACGCCCACCGAGAAGCCAACGCCGCCCAACAGATGACGCAAGGCATCAAAGTGGCCGTGGAGTTCGCCCACCACAAAGTCCCGGCCCTTCTCATTGGCCGCCACCTTCGCCGTGCGCCTGCTTGGAGAACGCACCACGCCATGATTGTCCAAAGCCCTTTCGTCTGCACTTACCATCGCTAAAGCGACTATAGCAGTATGTACTCGCACAGTTATGCGGTTGACAAACCAAGTCAACCGGACAGCAGCGATGCAGCACGATTAATCCATCAACTCGACATCTGAGCAGCTCGGCGGAGCGACGGGATTAAGCGCCGAGCTTCGTCAAAGCACAGGTTAAGGCGACCTTGGAGGTCGAAGCTGGAGTGCCGGATGCGGCCACAGAAATCACCCGTGCGCCGTCCGGTTCCATCAGTCCCGAACTCGAATGCGCCGCTCTTCCACTATCCAGAGCTGACCATCAAGCGCAGACCCGGCGAGAACCTTGAGCAAGCGGCTCGCTGCTTCCAAGACGTGGCTACGCGCTTGGTTGTTCAATCGGAATACGACAAGCCCCGGATAGGTACTAGGCGGGTATGTTCGAATGTCTGCGAAGTCCGTGTCGAACGTCACGATTACCCGGCTTTCACTTAGGCAAACTGAAGCAAGATCAGAATCTCGCGCTCCCGCAAGATCTTGGTCCAGCACTGTAACGGCATCATGCCCGGCGTCGCAGAACACTTCCACAAGATCGACAGGCAGGTTCTCGTCTAGCTTGAACCGCACTCTGCCCTTCTCTACGATCCCAGCGCAACCACCCGTTCGTTGGCCAACGCTGCAGCGTAGGCGATGGCCGCTCGCACAGCGTCGTGCGAAACCGACGGGTAACTGCTGGTAATTTCCTCCGAATCCAAGCCGGATGCCAGATTGTCAAGAACCGTGGTCACCAAGACTCGAGTTCCCGCGATGCACGCCTTGCCATGGCAGACTTCCGGGTCCACCGTGATGTAGTCACGCCAATCCATGATTGCTTTCCTCTTGAGGCTCGCATCAAGTGTACTCTCCTCCCGCCGCGACTGATCGATCACGCCACTGACTGACGAGGGCCAAACACTCGGGCAAGCCCGCAGGCATTCTGCCGAAGATCAACCGGACCTGCCAATAGCATGGACCCTTCCGCAACGCGGTCCACCTATTCCAAGTTTCCAAGTGGTCGCCCCTCTATGAAGCACCGCAATAGCCCAGCTACCTTAATTGCCCCCTCATGCGCCTGTCTCCGCCACCGGCACCAACCGCACGATCCGGCCGCTGGAGGCGTGTTCCAGCAACAGGTACACCAGCCCGTCTGCGCCCACTTCGACGTCGCGAATCCGCGCTAGGTCTTTGATCAGGGTTTCCTGGATGACGAGCCGGTCGCCGTCGAACGCCACCCGGTAGAGTTCCGTCGCCCGGAGCGTGCCGACCAGCATCTGGTTGCGCCAGGCTGGGAAGGCGTTGCCTTCGTAGAATGCGAAGCTCGACACCGCCGGGGAGGGGGTGAGATCGATCACCGGCTGCTCAATGTCCGCAAGATCGAAGGTGATGCCGAGTTCCTTGCCGTACTCCACGGGGGTGCCGTCGTAGTTGACCCCCTTGGAGTGCAGCGGCCAGCCGTAGTTGCGCCCCGGCAGCAGCAGGTTGATCTCGTCGCCGCCCCGGGGGCCCATCTCGGTGCTCCACACCTGCCCCGTTCGTTGATTGCACTCCAGCCCCTGGGGGCTGCGGTGGCCGTAGGTCCAGGCCGTGGGCTGCGCGTCCGCGACTTGGATGAACGGATTGTCGGCCGGGACGCCGCCGTCGTCATGCACTCGGTGGATCTTGCCGTAGGGCTTGCTGAGATCCTGGATGCCGTAGTAGTTGGCCGGGCCCTTCATGCCGACGCTGATGTACAGCCGCTGCTCCGCGTCAAAGCAGAGGCGGCCCCCTGCGGCCATGTCCGGCATGTCCGAGTAGTCCTCCACCGGCACGCTCCAGATGGTCTCCTCGTCCACCCAGCGGCCGTCGTCGATGCGGCCCCGGATGACCTTGTTCATCGACACCGCGCCGCCGCCATCGTTGCAGTCCTCGCAGCGGTCGCCGAAATGCAGGTAGATCCAGCCGTTGTCCGCGTAGTCCGGGTGCGTGGCGACCTCCATGATCCAGCCGATGCCGTACTCCAACTGCACAAAGGGCAGACGCAGGGAGTCAGCGTGGGCCGACGGCGTGCCTGCAACGAGCGGCGACTGCACGCCGTCCGCAGAAACGATGCTTAAGCCCCGCATCTTCTCCGTCAGCAGGAAGCCGCCGTCGGGGAGCGGCGCGATGGAGTAGGGCAGCGGGTCGAGCCCCTCGGCAAAGGCCTCGATGCGGAAATCGTGCAGGTCACTGCGGACCATCCCTTCGGGAATCTCCAGCGGCTTCCTCACCTTGAAGTCCCAGCTCAGATCGGCGCGTCGCTCCGAAATGAAAATGGCCAGCCTGCGAATCTCCGTCTCGGGCAGGATGCCCGACCAGCCTGGCATCCCCTGTGCCGGGAACCCGTTGGCGATGCTGGCGCTGATCGCCTCGACGGACTCGCCGTGACGGAACGCAACCCCGACCAGGGGCGTGCCCTGGCCGGTGCCCTCCATGTTCTGGCCGTGGCAGGCGCCGCAGTTCTCTTCATAGGCAGACTCCAGCGGGTCGAAGTTCACGCCCCGGTAGAAGAGGAAGGCGACGGCGCCGAAGCCGACGAGAATCACGCCTCCGATGCTGAGGAGGGTGATGCCGAGAATGCGGCGCTTCTTCATTGGCAACGACCCATTCGGTCGGTCAGAAATCCAAGGGCAGGCCGTGTTCGGCAAGCACCCAATCGCGTTGCTCAACGAGTATGGGATCCAAATCACCAAGCAAGCTGCCCACGATCTCATAGGCTTTGCGCATGCCCGCCGGCATCGGGCAAAGGGCTTCGGAGAACGTCCCCACGGCTTGGGAGAAGTACACCCAGTAGATGTCAACGGCACTGAGCGCCTGCCCCACGATGTAGCGGCTGCCGGCCTTGCGCTGGGCGATGAGCTGGGCAGTCAGCCGCTCCATCACCGCCTTGGCGTGTTCAACCGCTCCCGCGGCGGCGGCCTCGCTGTAGCCGTACTGGTCGTACATCGGATTGCGGACGCGCTCCTTGGCGACCCGCTCCGGGCCGCCCAGCCCGAGCATCACCAGCCGCAGGTTCCAGATGAAGCCGTTCTCGCCGATCAATTCGTTCGAGAGGCCCACCATCAACATGCGGTCTTCGACAGCGGACGGAACCAGGGAAGGTCCGCTACCCAGCCGCTCGGCAAGATTCAGGATCTCCAGCCAGCCGACGCGGGGCGCTTCGTCGTTGTACACGGCCACCGGCGCGTTCCGGTGCCCCGTCCAAGCCACGAGGTCCTCGTTGCCGCCACCCCCGACCTGTAGCACCGGGACGTAGGCCACGCCGTGATGATCGAGTATCGCACGGGCCGACAGGCTGTACGGCCCCGGCGCATGTGCGGTCAGCGCCAGGCGCAGGCCGTCCATCTTTTGCGCCGCGGCCGGCTCGACATAGTCCATAAATCCTCCAAGTCTGGGATCAGGGCACCGTCATTGTCCACGAAAACCGGCAGCGCCGCTCCCTCGTGCTACCGCGGACGCCATTCAATCGGTTATGGTGCGGGCGGCGTCCGAGCTGGACCACCAGCCGGTCAAGGGAGGCAAGATGAAGCAAGAGACCGAAGTCGTCGTACTGAAGGAGCTGCTCCGCCAACTCGACGAGGGCCGCAACGTGGATGCGGGCAGGCGCTACCGGGTGCCGACGGATGCCTACGTCAACCCGGAACTCGCCGAGCGGGAGTGGTCGAGCTTCTTTCAGAGCCATCCGCAGTTCATCGGCCTGTCGGGGGACCTCGCGGCACCCGGCCACTACTTCACCACCGACGACTTCGGCACCCCAGTGCTCGCCACCCGCGACGATGAAGGCCGCTTTCGCGCCTTCCTGAACGCCTGCCGGCACCGCGGCGTGCGGGTCGCCAACGAACCCCGGGGCGAAAGCCGGCGGTTCATGTGCCCGTTCCACAACTGGACCTACGCCAACGACGGCGCCTTGGTGGGCGTTCCCAGGGAGCGGGATTTCGGCCCCGTGGACAAGTCCTGCATGGGCTTGGTCGAGCTGTCCGCCGCGGAGCACAACGGCATGCTCTGGGTGCATCCGCAGCCGGATCGCGAACTCGATGCGCCAGCGCTGCTGGGCGACCTCGATGACGAACTCGCCAGTTGGAACGCCGGCAGCTACCTCTACTTGGGCGAAACCCTGATCGAAGGGGACCTCAACTGGAAGCTCGCCAACGACACATTCGGCGAGACCTACCACTTCCAGCGGCTGCACAAGGACACCTTGGGTCAGATCTTCCACGGCGACGCCCTCGCCTACGAGACCTTTGGCCGCAATCACCGTTTCGTGTTCGCCTCCCGCGGCATCAGCGCCTTGCGCGACCTACCGGAGTCGGAATGGTCAACCGACAACGCGGCCAACGTCCTCTACTTCCTGTTCCCGAACATCCAGTTCAACATCTCCCGGGATACGATCCTGGCCATCAAGATCTACCCCAAGAAGGGCAATCCCGGCCGGTCGCTCACCCGCATCGGCTACTACTACAGCCCGGCGGCAGCCGCCGCCATGGAAGCTGCCGAGGCCAACGGCACCCGCGTCGTTGGCGCAGAAGATGTCTATGACGTGGAAAACCGCGACGGCGCGGCGGTCTTCAGCCTTGAAGCCAGCCGCGAGATCTTCGACAGCACCATCGAGCAGGAAGACTACGCCATGGGCGAGAAAACCCAGCAGGTCGCCGAAAACGGCACCCTCACCCACTTGATCTTCGGCCGCAACGAACCCGCGCTGCATCACTACCACAACACCTTCCGGGAAGCCCTGAACCTACCGCCGCTGGAACGGCTGGACTGAGTTGGGCTGACGGCCGCCACGGGGAGCCCAATCGAGTTTTGCCGGTAGCGCCTCCTGACCGACTTAGGCATCAAAGAGGCCGCGTTTCTCCAAAGCGTCAGTCACGCGTCTCTTCTCCCCACGTCCATGGACCGCTCTGCTGGCTTGCGGTTTTCGGGCGGGCGCGGCGTCGCTCCCGCCCGCGGTTCTCCACGCGTTGGATGGGGCGAATGTCATAGGATGGCACGGCGGTCAGCAGGCCTTCGCCCAAATCGAGGGCGATGACGACACGGAGAAAGGTATCAAGGCTTGTCGGTTCGCCAGCTTCCAGCCGACGCACAGTGCGCAGGCCGATGCCGGCCTCACGAGCGAGCATCTGCTGAGTAACGTTCCGGGCAAGACGCAGCTTGGCCAGCCGCCTGCCGAGTTCGGCCTGTAGCTTGAGCGAGGTCTCCAATGCGCCAACGTAATGTGCCATTTGTGGCCTCAAAAGGACGAATAGACTCTTGTAAAGGCCATATGTTGCCCTTTACTGAGAGGGCAATCAACGCGCTCACCAAAGTGGACCACAAGCCGTGGCAGCGGCCTAAGACTGGATGTGTAACCGCCCTTGAGGTGTTCTACCAGCGGTGAAGATGCCCGAACAGCTAGGTACGACCAACGTCGAAACTGTACGCAACAGGCCGTTGAACGCGACAGACGATTTGAAGAAAATCCGCGCTCTGCTTGGTCCAACGCAAGGCGAACGTGGAGCCGACCATTACTTGGCTCGATCTAACTGCGAGCGATCGAAACAAAATGCAGCGAGTGCTGGACCTCTTTGGCGAGTCCGGTACCGTGGACGAACTGGGGCTTGGCACCCTGCGGGATGCCCTTTCGGACGCCCTGTTTCCCGGAGTGACTTCGATTCAGACCCGTTTGCGTTACGTGTTCTTCATTCCGTGGATTTACCGGATGCTCGAGTTCCGTCGAATCCCTGCCGACCGCGCTGCCGAGCAGGCTCGGCAGATGGAGGTCAGGCTAATGGAACCGCTTGCGGAGTTGGACGAGTGGGGCGTAATCGGAACGAGCGCGCGCCATAAACTGCGGAGGTTGCCGAGCTCAGTGTATTGGAGCTGTCTTCGCCGATGGGGCATTTTCCGACACGAGGGCGGGAGCCAAAGTTGGTACCACTCGCGGTTTACTCAGCTTCGGGAGGCGGCGGTCCATGTTGACCGCGCTGACGACCCGGGAGTGACTTGGCATGGACGAGCCAATTGGCACCTGCGATTGCCGGATACCCCTGAGGGATTTCCGGACAGCGCGGACTTCGTGTTACGCGAGACCGAAGCCAAGTTCCTTCAGGGACGCATTGAGGAAACGTGCGCGGGAACTCTGCTGGCGCGACTGGTGAGCAGCCCGAAGCAGGAGCTCGCGGAGCACTTCTGGGAAGAGCCCGATGCGGTTGGTGCGGGTGGGGGTGTGGCTGAAATGGTGGAAATCGCCAGACAGTTCTCCCTACAGGTGGAGGGCATGCGGCTCGTCTACAACTACATGCTCGCTCAAAAGCGGAGAGACTTGTTTGGGGACGCCGAGGATTGGGTTACCAATTACAGCGACGCATGCGCCGACTGGGCCCACCGCCTGTCGAATGAAAGCGAGCAGTTCGATCCAGAGACGCTCTGGGCACTCGTGGCCGCCCGGGGTGCGCCAGCCAATAACCAACAGCGCGTCTTCGTCGAAACCTGGACAACGCGAGTAGATCGAATTGGCCCCGAAAAGATGTCCGAGGATGAACTCATTCAATCCAAGATTTCCGATCGCGAACGGCGTCTCAAGGGACGACACCGGGCGCGGCTAGAGAACCCCAATCGACTGCTTGACTGGTCTGGCGCATCCGACGTGGGGCGCATGGACTTCAACTGGTTCCGGGTACGCACGTTGCTCGATGAGCTATATGGAGGCCTCAGTTGATGTTGTCACCTGATGTGCGCACCGTGGCAATGGATCTGCTTCGCCCGCCGCCGGGACAGCAACTCGACCTCGCAGTCTTAACCACCTACACGCTGGACCTCGAAGCCCTGTTGGCCGTACCGCTAGCAGTGTTGGCCCACTCTGACGCCGGTGTCGATCAACTGCTTGAAGATCCCCTGTTGATATTACAGGGACTTCGCGAGGCTGGGGACCGTATTCACGTTTTCGTCGACGAGACCGGTATCGCCGTGCCGCGCCGCCAGCGAGAGCTGTACGCAACGCTTGAAAACAGCGTCCACCCGGTTCGGACTCCCTTTGGGGGTGTCTTTCACCCGAAAGTCTGGGTGGCTCGTTTCGTCTCGCTCGAAGACAATGGTGACGCGCTGCTGAGGGTGGCAGTCCTGTCGCGGAATCTCACTTTTGATCGATCCTGGGACGTGGCACTGGCCAGCGAGGTCAAGCCTGGCAGGCGTCGCGTTACCGCTTCGGGTCCTCTTGGCAGACTCATAGGGGAGTTGGTGAACCTGTCCACAATGCCAATTCCACACGTGCTCGCAGATAGCCTCCAGACCCTCGCTGCACAAGTCTCGCGGGCCGCGTTTCCGGGACCAGCCGACTTTTCGGATGCACCGATAGAATTCCACGCGATGGGTCTCGGGCGCTCGCGGAGATGGCTACCCAGCGTTCCCAACGGGGGAGACGTGCTCGCCGTGGCGCCCTTTCTCAAGGCCCAAGCACTCGGCAGCATTCGAGCGTTGGGCAGCGGCACAGCAACCCTAGTCGGCCGCGGTGAAGTGCTTGACCACCTTTCCAACGCTTGTCTCGCTCAATGGGATAACGTGCGAGCGCTTGCAGAGACAGCGATTGACGAGCCTGACGACGAGACATCATCACGCCCGTCCGGCCTCCACGCCAAGATCATCGCTGTCCAACACGGATGGGATGTCACTTGGTGGGTGGGCTCGGCGAACCTGACCAACGCCGCCCTGCAAGGACGCAACGTCGAGATCATGGCGCAGATCACCGGTCGCAAGCGCCGAGTGGGGATAGACAAGTTTCTCGAAGGCTTCGACAGACTGTGTGAGACGTACACGCGTTCCGAGGAAGTCGAAGTCGATGACGAGGAAGACCGGCAGGGCCAGCAAGACGTGGAGGATGCTGTTCGGGCGCTAGCCGAGGCAGGACTGGCCATCGCCTGTACGGCAGCAGATGAGGTCTGGGAATGGCGACTTGATGGCCGAGTAGGGCTTTCCGAAGGAGTCACTGTACAAGTGTGGCCCGTGTCTGTTGACGAGGAACAGGCTGTCGAGCTGAACCTGCCAGTGACGTTTCACCTGCCAATGACCAGGCTGACAGCGTTCGCCGCCTTCGTCGTTTCGTCAAACTGCCCCCGTACGGAGCCACGACGCTTCGCCCTCAAGCTTCCAATCAGTGGCGTACCCGAGGAACGCACTGCCCGAGTGCTCAGGTCTCTGATCGACAGCCCAGAGCGCCTGCTCGCGTTCCTTCGGGCACTACTGGGTGGCCTCGAAGAGCTCGGCCATGCGGGCGACGTGGGAGAGGCGGGGAAAGGCGCATGGGCCTGGGAAGCGGACTTCGGGGCGGAGACGCTTCTCGAGGATATGCTGCGCGCGGCGTCGCGGGATCCTAGCCGCCTGGTCGCGGTGCGGAAGCTGATCACAGATCTGCGAAGCACGCCGGAAGGACGGCGCATCGTACCGGACCGACTTCATGCCGTGTGGGAATCCGTGGACGCCACCCTTGGAGTTGGGCGCTAGCCGTGGAGAGACCTGACGTGTCCCGCGTACTGGAACCGCTAAAGCCCTTCCAGCGCCGCACCGTGGACCACGCATTCCATCGGCTATTCCTCGCTAAGGACAGCACCGCCCGGTTCCTCGTGGCCGATGAGGTGGGACTGGGGAAGACACTGGTGGTCCGCGGCGTAATCGCCCGTACCATCGAGCACCTGTGGGATGAGGTCAGAAGGCTCGACATTGTTTACATCTGCAGCAATTCGAACATCGCTCGCTCGAACCTCCAGAAACTCCAAGTGGGAGGGGGAGCAGAGCGCTCGTTCGCGACCCGGCTCACCATGCTTGCGACAGAGCTTGCGAGTGGAAACGGAACCAGTCTCGCAGCCAACAAGCTCAACTTTGTCAGCTTTACCCCAGGCACATCCTTCAATCTACGCAGCAGCGGTGGAAGAGTCGACGAGCGCGTGGTGTTGTTCCACCTGCTGAAGGGCTGTGTGGACCGAAAAGTTGGGCTGATGAACCTGCTGCAAATGACCGTAGGCAAGGACAGGTGGCGGAGGCTCGCCCACAGGGAGCCGCCACTGGACGAGACTATCCGCGATAGCTTCCTAGCTGCGTACTCAAAGTCAGGGTTGGACGTTAAGGTCAACGAGTTAGCCGAGGACTGGTTTTGGCGTTACCGAAAGAGGTGGCCGGAAGACGTGCATTGGCGTCGAACCGCGCTCGTGGGCGAACTTCGGGTGCTCTTGGCCAAGGCATGCGTGGATGCCTTGGAGCCTGATCTGGTCATACTGGACGAATTCCAGCGGTTCAAGACACTGCTGGAGCCCTCGGGATCCGACACCGCGGTGGAGCTGGCGCAGTCGCTGTTCGGTGCCAAGACACCAGAGGGGCGTCGGGTTCGCATGCTGTTGCTGTCGGCGACTCCCTACAAGCTCTACACCGCTGACGCGGAGATCGAACGGGAGGAGCACTACGAAGACTTCATCGCCACGACGCGCTTCCTCTTCGAGCAGAATGAAGGCCACGTGGCCCGCTTGCAGGACGACATCTCCCGATTCGGGACTGCCCTGAAGACTGTCGCCTCGGGTGGAACGCGTAGTGGTTTGGACGCGAACCGAGATCGGGTCCAGGAAAGGCTCCGCAAGGTGATGGCTCGCACCGAACGTGTGGGCGCAACTGTCCACGGAGACTCAATGGTCAAGGAAGTCGAGATAGCTGCCACGCCAACGCCTACCGACGTGAGGCAGTACCTTTGGGCGGATGAGATCTTCCGGACGGTCGGTGATCGCGACCCCATGCCCTACTGGAAGTCCGCTTCGTATCTCCCCCAATTCATGCACGGATATCTTTTCAACCAGAGGTTAGCGTCGGCTCTGGAAGAAACACCCGAGGAGATCGACGAGGTGCTCCGTCGCCACAGGCAAACCTTGCTCGGGCGAGAAGAACTGGAGAGTTGGCAGGCGATTGATCCCGGCAACGCCAAGCTACGGGCGGTGGTGTCCGAACTCCTGGATAATGGCTTGTGGCGCCTGCTGTGGCTGCCACCAACCATCCCGTACTGGCGATTAGAAGGGCCTTTCGCAGGGATGGAACACACCACCAAGACTCTCCTGTTTTCCGCGTGGAACGTGGTTCCCGACGTCGTGAGCGGGATTCTGAGCTACGAAGCGGAGCGTCGAATGGTCGACGGAAGCCGCGTCCGCAGTTACCACAGTCCAGAGCGACAACAAGGCCGACTTCTTCGACTCAACAGCGCACCTCGTTCGAGGCACCGGCTGTTTCTGATGCTGTTGCCATGTCTGCCACTCGCGGACATACACCCTCTGGAGGCTGTTCGTGACGGCATGGAGCCACGGGACTGGGTGCGTGCACGCATTGCCAGCCTATTGGAGGCACTGCCGAACCCAGAAGGTGGACAAGAGGATGACCGGTGGGAGTGGATTGCACCACTTCTGCTCGATCCGGGGCTACGAAGCTTCCTGGAAGAGTGGCAAGCGGATCACAAGTTGCCTCACCCTAACCGCGAGCACTTCGATGAGTACGTCGATGACTTGCTCGCCCTAGACGTTCACGAACTTGGGCGTCGCCCGGCCGGACTGCTCGACCTGCTCACAGATGTCGCCTTAGGGTCGCCGGGGGTGCTCGCCACGCGTACAACGGGCATGGCCGATATCGGTAGTGACGTGCGCCGCCGGGTAGCAGTCACCATTGCGGAGGCGTTCTGGCATCTCTTCAACCGACCTGCTGTGATCTCGTTGCTTGCCAATTTGGACAGCACGCGGTCGCGGGACGGGAGCTATTGGCGCGTAGTACTGCGCTACTGCCAGCAGGGCAATTTGCAGGCAGTCCTGGACGAGCAGTGGCACCTCCTTTGGGAACAGAATGCCTGGGCCGAGGAAGTAGACAGGCCAGCTGTAGCCGAGTCGTGCGCCAAACTGCTCGCCGAGTCGGTCAGGCCCAAACCGTCTCGCGTTCACGTCCGCCTGTTCGACGGCCTAGTGAATGGAACCTCGACAGAGGTCGAAGAGATTCGGCTCCGCACGGTGTTCGCGCTGCGCTACGGGACCACCGCTACTGACGAGGTGCCTGGGACTGGCGAAAAGCGCGTGAGCGAGGACATCGTTCGGGGAGCGTTCAACAGCCCCTTCCGCCCGTTCGTGCTCGCAAGTACATCCATCGGGCAGGAGGGTCTCGACTTCCACCCATGGTGTCATCGGATCGTTCATTGGGATCTCCCTGGCAACCCCGTTGACTTAGAGCAGCGTGAAGGTCGTGTACACCGGTACAAGGGTCACGCAGTCCGTCGCAACATCGCCGAGCGGTGGCGCGAAGGCTTGGTGGCGAACTGGCGAAACGGCGACGATCTGTGGCAGAAGCTCTTTGAGGCGGCGGATGCAGCAGCGCGTTCCACTGGTGAGAATGACCTCGTTCCGTGCTGGGTCTCTCAAGGCAACTTCCGCGTCGAGAGACGGGTTCCGCTACTGCCTTACACGAAAGAAGAGTCGACTTTTGCGCGGCTGAAACGCCAGCTAGCCGCTTACCGAGTGGTCTTTGGACAACCAAGGCAGGAAGAACTGCTTAGCTTGCTGGACCAATCTGAACTCGGTCTGGAAGAACTGCGACAGTGGGCGATTGATCTGTCGCCGCCAATGTAGACATTGGCGCGACGAAAACCCAATTCACCGGACCATACTTGGACATCGAAGTGTGCCCATGTGTGTGTTGCGCCGAGACCGGTAACGTGCCACGATTTCCCACATTCTCCTTACACACATACCGCAGTTATGGCTCTTGCGATCGCAGACGTGTTGCTGTTTTTGATCGAGAATGGTCCGCGTAGGACAGAGAGCGAACTGGCCGAGGCCATATTCGGCCCTCAAGGATATCAGCAGCGTGTCAATGAGGATTGCAAGCAGCTTGTCCGCAGAAAGCAGGTCGAACGCCGGGGGTCCGGTGGCTTGACCGACCCCTACCGTTATCATCCCGTGCGGTGAAACGCACGGGGAGGGGAATCCACGAACCTTGGGTTGTCGAAAGTGAAGCTTCCAGTGGCGAAGTAGCGCGTTCGGGTTTTGACTTTGCGCGTCAACGTCCTCTACGCGGAAGTAAGCAATCACTCCAAGCAAAGCGGCGATGCTGAGGGCAAAAGCGTCCAAGCGATCCTTTAGGCCGTCGATCGCTGATGCTATGCGCCTACTCCAGACAAGCGCTCTCAACCACCAGTCTCAATTTTCACTTTCCGAGCCCGCGGTTTGGCAGCATGAACGTCAGCGAACACGCCAAAATGGTCCGACAACCTCCGCCCGTCGTGGATGTTATCGATCACTCCTAGGGCGTCGCAGTGCAGGTCGGCGCTCAGCGCGATATGGTGATGGTCCGGCGACCGGCCCAGCCCAATGCAGACGTGGCGATGGTCAGACGCGACGAGACCGCGTCGTGCAATGCCGACGCCAAGCGAGAAGGGCGTGGCCCGTGGCGGATCCGTTGGTTGAAGTCGCCGACGACCACAAGGCGCTGCAAGGACGCTTTCCCGAGCAGTCTGTCCAGACATTCAAGATACGTGTAATGGTCTTCCCACTTTTGGCGTCTCGGCGTGAACGCCGGCCCGGTACGTGATCCGGACCAAGGTATGCAGACCCCCATGATGGTCAGGTCGCCTGCCGAAGTCCGCGTCGTTGCACGGATGAAGCGTCCTGGCGGCATGTCGGGATCACCCGTCTGATCAACGTTGCGCCACGGTTCGCGCGACCACAAAAGAACCTTGCGCCGACTCTCGGGACCCTGGTAGCCGGAGTGGGCAGAGCAAACCACATGGCCTTCCCAAGGCAAAAGGGCGACATCGGTTTCGGTGAGGCAGACAACTTCGGGCTCATGCGTCTCCAAGCGCCGTACGATCTCGGGTTGGCGCGGAGACTTTGGGGTGGCCCACTGGACATTCCAGTTGACGATCTTCACGGCACTTGCTGCAGCTGCACGGGGCCAGTTGAATTTCTGGCGTTGAACATCAGGCAAACACCACCGAATAGCCGTGCTCGCGCACCCAAGCGACAATCTCTACTCTTAGTCATGCATAAATAATTATTCAATTACGAATAAATGTGGCTAATTCTCCTCCACAAGCACACGTGCCGCAGAAGACAGCTACCGGCAGTGAAGCTCCCGATGGCGGAGCAAGGCGTTTAGGTTTTCGCTGGCCGCATCCGCTTCCTGGGCGCGAAAGTAAGCGATCACATCGGGCAAGGCGGCGATGCTGAGGACTGGGGCACCTAGGCGGTCCTTGAGGCGTTCGACGGCGGTTTGGCCGTCCGCGACGATCTCCTGCCGGTCCAAGGCGACCACCAGGCCGGCGAGTTGGGCGCCGGCGGCCTCGATGACGGCGGCGGCCTCCGCCTTGGTGGCGCCGTCGCTGACCACGTCGTCCAGCATCAGCACCCGGCCCTTGAGCGGCGCGCCGATGAGCTTGCCGCCTTCGCCGTGGGCCTTGGCCTCCTTGCGGTCGAAGGCCGCGCCCACCGAGCGGCCCCGCTGCGCCAAGGCGATGGCGGTGGCCACGGCGATTGGAATGCCCTTGTAGGCGGGGCCGAACAGCACGTCGAATTCAAGGCCCGAGGCTTCGATGGCGTCGGCGTAGAAGCCGCCGAGTTCGGCCAGTTCCGCGCCGCCGCTGACGTTGCCGAGATTGAAGAAGTAGGGGCTGCGCAACCCGGACTTCAGTTCAAACTCGCCAAAGCGCAGCACGCCTTGGCGAATCATCGAGGCGACGAAATCGGCCTTCGACGTCGCGGTGCCCATCGTCAAGCCGTCCTTTGCAGCGCGATGAGGTCCTCCGCTCCCTGCCGGGCCAGCCTGAGCATCTCGGAGAACTCCGCTTCGTCGAACGGCGCCTTCTCCGCGGTGCCCTGAATCTCCACAAAGCCGCCGGACGCCAGCATCACGACGTTCATGTCGGTGTCTGCCGACGAGTCCTCCGCGTAGTCGAGGTCCAGGACCGGAACGCCCCGCCAGATGCCCACCGACACCGAGGCGGCGAACTCCCGGAACGCGGCTTGGGCGCCGACCTTGTCCAGCGCATCGCGCAGGGCCACCACGGCGCCGGTGATCGAGGCGGTGCGGGTGCCGCCGTCGGCCTGGATTACGTCGCAGTCGAGGCGCACCGTGCGCTCGCCCAAGCGCTTCATGTTGACGCAGGAGCGAACGGCGCGCCCGATCAGGCGCTGAATCTCTACCGTGCGGCCGCCCTGGGCGCCGCGCACCGCCTCCCGGTCGCCCCGGCTGTGGGTGGCGCCGGGCAGCATGCCGTACTCGGCAGTGACCCAGCCGGTGCCCTTGCCGCGCAGGAAGCGCGGTACCTGGGATTCGATGCAGGCCGTGCAGATCACCTGGGTGTCGCCGAACTCGACGAGCACGGAGCCTTGGGCGTGCCGGGTGAAGCCCCGGTTGATGCGCGCCGGGCGCATCTCGTCAAACGCCCGGCCACTGGGCCGCTCTACCGTCATGGGAATTCCTACTGCTGTGCGGTTGCCTAGTTTAGCCCAGCCGCACACCACCCTGCCGTACCGCCGTCCACCGCAGTTCGTGAGCCAGCGCGGCGCTGGACTCGAACAGGAAGTTGGCCTTGACGAAGCGCCCGGCCAGCACATGGGGCAGCCAGAGGCGGTCGTCCTCCCACATTTCGTCGTAGGGGATGTCGTCAGCGGCGAACCAATGGGGCGTCGCTTCGACGGTCTCCGTTGGGGTGCCAGCGTAATCCGACGCGACGAAGGCATAGCCGTACCACTGCTGATCCACCCGCTCCACGAACCGCAACTCGGCCATCAGGGCCGCATGAATCACGGTCACGCCGATCTCTTCCCGGGTTTCCCGCACCGCGCAGGCCAAGGGCGACTCGCCGGCTTCGACCTTGCCGCCGGGCGCGTTGATGCGGCCCGCGCCCAAGCCTCGCTTCTTGCGGATCAGCAGCACCCGGTGGCCGTCGCGAATGAACATCAGGGTGCCGATGAACTGCGGCCGCCAACCCGCCAGCCGCTGGTGGAGTTCCTGCAACAGCGCGGCACCGCCGCCGCTCTCCCGCCCCCGCTCCTTCGTTTGGCGCCTGCTCATGGGCTGCGCAGTGTCCTTGCTCAACCGCCGCGTTGCAAACCGGGGTTGGCGACTTTAAGTTGGCTGCGTGGACATCGAAATTCACATCGGCGACATCACCCAACTGGCGGTGGACGCCATCGTCAACGCCGCCAACGAGCGCCTGCTGGGCGGCGGCGGGGTGGATGGCGCCATTCACCGCGCCGCCGGACCGGAGCTACTCGAGGCCTGCCGCGCCATCGGTGGCTGCCCCACCGGCCAAGCGGTGATCACCGATGGCTACCGCCTGCCCGCCCGTCACGTCATCCACACCGTGGGGCCGATCTGGCAAGGCGGCGAGCAGGGCGAAGCGGACCTGCTCCGGGCCTGCTACCGCAACAGCCTGGAACTGGCTGCAGAGCACGGTCTGGCGAGCCTCGCCTTTCCCGCCATCAGCACCGGGGTTTACGGCTACCCGCTGCATCAGGCGACGGAAATCGCGGTCTCCGAAGTGCGGGCAGCGCCGGTTGGCCCCGTGCGCAAGGTGATATTCGCGTGCTTCGACGCGGCAACCGCCGCAGTTTACGAGGCAGCCGTTTCCCGGTAGCGGGCTTCGAGCTTGGCGTAGAGGTCCTCCGCCGCCGTGGCCGGCTCGTCAACGCCATCGAGCAGTTCCATGAGATGCTCGTTGTCCTCGCGCCCTGCCCAAGCCTTGCGGTAGGTGCCGTCCTTGTAGCCGTGGTCCTGCCGGAAGCCGTTCAGCACGTTCTTGCCCACGTAGAGGCGGAAAAGCTCATCGAAGCTCATCGGCAGCACCCGCATCACGCCGGCGAACCGTTCGACGGAGAACCCCTTGGACGCCAGGCAGGCGCTCGCCAAGGCCTCAACCGCTTGCCGCACACTCTCCGGGCCGGGGTGTTCCGAGGGCTGCACATCCAGCGTCACGGCAAGCTCCGGCTCGACGGCATCCGCACGCAACAGCTCGCTCAGGCCGAAGTGCCAGATGTCCACCAACTCCAGCTTGACCTGGGCCAAGTCCGGATCTTGCCTCTTCCACCACTTCCAGCCGAAATGGTCGAGCAGCTCGGCGCACTCGATCCAGATGGCGCGGTAGTACTCGTAGCGCTTGGTGCGCCAATCCGGGTGCACCTGCAAATTGTGGGCTTCCTGCATGCGGGCCATGGTGCGGAGCATGGCGGATCGATCAGCCGGCATGTGAAGTCTTCATAGGCGAATGAGCCGCGGCGGGGTATGGGTCAAGATAGTACCCGATACAGGTCCTGGCACAGGTCGTCCGCATCCTCCAGCCCCACGGACAGGCGGAAAAGGCCATCACCGGCGAACGCCCGGTAGCCCGCCAGCGGTTCACCTTCGAGTTGGAAGGTTGACTCCATCATGGCGTCAGTCTCGATCCAGTAGATGAGGCTGCGGTGATGGCCGAGGGACACCGCGTAATGGATGATCTCCAGTTCCTTCGCCATCCGCCGCGCCAATGCCTCCCCGTCGCCGCGAACCTGGAACGACAGCGTGCCGGAGCTGTTGGCCATCTGCCGCTCCGCCAGCGCCCGCTGCGGGTGGGAGGCAAGCCCCGGGTAGTTGACCCGCCCCACCGCCGGGTGATCTTCAAGGAACGCCGCGACCTGCTTGGCGCCCTGCTCGTGGGCGCGCATGCGGATTGGCAGGGTGGCCGCGCCCCGGGCGATCAGCCAAGCGTTGAACGGGCTGATCACGCCACCGAAGTATTCGAGCGGGTGGGTCCGCAACGACTCGAGGCGTTCCCGGCTGCCCAGCACCGCACCGCCGAGTGCATCGCCGTGGCCGCCGATGTACTTGGTCAGCGAATGCACCACGAAGTCCGCACCCAACGCCAGCGGCTGGGTGGCGATGGGGGTGGCGAAGGTTGAGTCCACCGCCAGCGGCACCCCATGCGCTGCGGCAATGGCGGCGACTGCGGCGATGTCGGTCAAGCGCAGGATGGGGTTGGCCGGCGTCTCGATCCAGAGCATCCTGGTCTCGGGCCGCATCGCCGCCTCCACCGCACCAAGGTCGCTGGTGTCCACCGGGGTCGTTTCGATCCCGTAGTCCGGCAACGTGTTTCGCACCAGTTCCGCGGTGCCGGCGTAGTTGACGTCGCTTATCACCAAGTGGTCGCCCGCCTTGAGGCTGGCCAGCAGCACCGCCGCCGTCGCAGCCATGCCGGAACCGAAGGCCACGCAATCCTCCGCGCCTTCGAGCGCCGCCAGCTTCTCCTCCAGCATCTTGACCGTGGGGTTGCCCCAGCGCGTGTAGATGTAGGGCCGCTCACCCTCGAACGCGCTGATCGAAAACCCGGCGGGCTCATCAAGGGCAAAGGTGGACGACATGACGAGGTTCGGCGCCGATGCGCCCGTCACCGGATCAGGCACCTCGCCCGCATGCACCGCCAGCGTGTTCGGTCCTCTTTCCTTCATGCCATTGGATCCTTGGGTGGGGCGCGCCATCATAGTCCACGGCGACATGCTCCGCGCAGGGACCAAGCGTTTCCCATGGGGGATCCATCGCGTGACTTCGATTCTGGTGTTGGCGTTGGACTGCGGCCATTACCTCTCGAATACGAAAATAGGGGTCAAAAATCGTAATCAGAAGTCGATTTTTCGCCCATGTTGCCGAATCTGATAGCATCCGCATTCCGCCAGTTACCAGCCAGGGATGCCCATGGACCTCTCCTACGGGGCCGAGTACGAGGCCTTTCGCGCCGAGGTGCGCGACTTCATCAGCGCGCACCGCGACCGAGCCCCCAAGGGGGAGGGCATGCGCTCCAAAAAGGTGCTCAAGTGGCAGAAGCTGCTGATCGAGCACGGCTATGCGGCGCGCACCATTCCCGAGGCCTACGGCGGCTTCGGGGCCGAGCCGGACGTGCTGATCTCGCGCATCATCGCGGAGGAGTTCGCCAACGCCCAGGTCAGCAGCGGCTTAGGCGGGCAGGGCATCTCCATGCTGGTGCCGACGCTGCTTGAAGTGGGGACAGAGGAGCAGCGGCAGACCTTTATCCGGCCCACCATCCACGGCGAGATGGTCTGGTGCCAAGGCTATTCGGAGCCGGGCGCGGGCAGCGACCTCGCCAGCCTGCGCACCGCCGCGGTGCTCGACGGCGACGAGTGGGTGGTCAATGGACAGAAGATCTGGACCAGCACCGCCCATCTGGCGGATTGGATCTTCTGCTTGGTGCGCACCGAGCCGGACGCCCCCAAACACCAAGGCATCTCCTTCCTGCTGTTCCGCATGGACACCCCCGGCATCGAAATCCGGCCCTTGGTCGATATGACCGGCACGGCCAACTTCAACGAGGTCTTCTTCACCGACGTGCGGGTGCCCAAGCAGCAGATCGTCGGCGCCCGGGGCGAGGGCTGGCAGGTGGCCAACGCCATTCTCCGCCACGAGCGGGACTCCCTGGGCGACCCCAACGTCATGCTCTCAAGGCTCAATGGGCTCATCCGGCTGATGCAAAGCGAGACCATCGACGGGCGCCGGGTGATCGACCTGCCCGCCTACCGCGACCGGTTGATGCGGATCCAGGGTCGGGTGATGGCGCTCGGCTTCAACGACATGCGCATCCTCTCCGCCCGCATCAACCAAAAAGACGCCAGCCTCGCTCGCATGGTGGTCAAGCTGCAAGGCACCGAACTGCGCCACGAGCTTGAGCAACTGGGCATCGACGCGATGGGTGAGTTAGGGCTTGCTTACGGCAAGAACCCCTATTTGCGCGACCACGGCAACTGGCAGACCCATTACATGTTCTACTTGGGCCTGATCATCGGCGGCGGCACCTCGCAAATTCAGAAGAACATCATCAGCGAACGGGGCCTGGGGCTGCCGCGCGAGCCCAAGGTTGCAGCGAAAGCAGCGGCAACCGGGTAAGAAACCAAGGAGCGCCACCATGGATTTCGGACTGTCCGAAGAGCAAACCCTGTTTCAAGACGCGCTCAACAACTTTCTGGCCGACCAGGTCGGCTTGGAGCGGGTGCGGCGCATCGCTGGCGGGGAGGAATCCGCAGGCGCGGTATGGGCGGAGTTGGCCGAACTCGGCGTTTCCGCGCTGCTGGTGCCGGAGGCGCACGGCGGGGTGGGCCTCAAGCCCCTCGACGCGGCCGTCGCCGCCGAATGCCTGGGCCACCACGCGACGCCAAGCCCCTTCCTCGGCTCCGCGGTGATGGGGCCAACGGCCCTGTTGCTGGCCGGTGGCCAAGGCGAGCGCCTGGAGCGCCTAGCGGCGGGTGAACTGCGCATCGGGGTCGCCTTGGGCGAAGCCATCGCCGCCCGTGCCGAAGCGGGCGTCTCCACCGCCGACGGCAAGCTCAACGGCAAGGCGCTCTACGTGCTGGACTACGGCGCCGACGAATATCTGGTGGCGGACTCCAGCCGGGGCCTCCACTTGGTGGCTGCCGGTGACCTGGAGCACCGCCCCCTTTCGACCGTGGAAAAGACCCGCCCAACCGGCGAACTGGTCTTCGACAACAGCCCCGCCATCCCCTTGAGCGCCGATCCGGCCCACTTACAGGCGGTGCTCGACGCCGGCCGCGTGATGCTGGCGGCGGATACCTTGGGTGCCGCGCAAAACATGCTCGACCAGGCCGTCGCTTACGCCAAGGAGCGCGAGCAGTTCAACCGCCCGATCGGCTCCTTCCAAGCCGTCAAGCACATGTGCGCGGAAATGGCCGCCCACCTGGAGCCGTGCCGAGCGATGGTCTGGTACGCCGGCCACGCCTTGAGCGAAGTGCCGGAGGAAGCCCATCTGACCGCCTGCCACGCCAAGGCCCACTTGGCGGAAGTGGGCACCTTCGTCGCCCGCACGGCCACCGAGGTGCATGGCGGCATGGGCTTCACCGACCTGTTGGGGCTGCACTACTGGTTCAAGCGCATCGGCTTCAACCGCCAGGCCCTCGGCGCGCCGGAACTGGTGCGGGAGGAGGCAGCTCGGGCGCAGCAACTTGCGGCTTAGATCCACGGATGCCCTCAATGGTAACTTGCAAATTGCTGATGGCAAGCGCATTCCCAGCTCTCAATCGAGGGCGGGACGCCCTCGCTCCGGGGATGCCGTGGGGTTCGGGTGTGTGCCCTCGGAGCGCACCCACTTGAATCCCGCGCGGTTTGCCGCCATATAGGTTCATTGGAACACCGTCGATGAGGCCCCATGGCTGAAACCTATTCCGTGCTGCCGTTGAAGAACACGGTGGTCTTTCCGCAGATCGTCATTCCCTTGGCCGTGGGCCGCAAGCGGTCGCTTGCCGCGGTCAAGGCCGGGATCGAGGCCGGGCGGCGCATCATCACTGCCGCCCAGAAGGAGGCGGGCATCGAAGATCCCTCCTGGGAGAACCTCTTCGAGATAGCCACCATTTCCACCATCAACCACATCGAGAAGCGGGACAAGGGGTCGCAAGTCATCGTGCAGGGCGCGGAAAGGGTGCGCCTGCGCCCAACCGCCCAGCACGACGACTACCTGGAGGCGGAGTATGAGCGCCTCCCGGCGCTCACGATGGAGGATGCGGGCGAGGACGCCGCCCACGTGGATGCGCTGCTCAGCGAGAACCTGGAACTGTCCAAGCGCATCGCCCACCTCTACGGCGGCGACAACGGCGACCAGATGTTCCAGCAGCTCATCGGTTCCATCAACGATCCGATCACCCAGATGTACCGCATCGCCAACCTAGTCAGCATTCCGCTGGAGCAGGAACAGGCCGTGCTCGAATGCGACAGCGTGCGGGCCTTGATGGAGAACGTCCACGAGATCCTGCGCCACGAGCTCAAGGTCACCGAACTGCGGCGGCAAATCGCCCAGCAGGCCCGGGAGGACATCGACAAGCAACAGCGCGACCACCTGCTGCGCCAGCAGAAGCGCGCCATCGAAGAGGCCTTGGGCGAAGAGGACGACGAGGACGTCGCCGAACTGCGCAAGCAGATCGAAGAAGCGCAGCTACCGGAAAACGTGCGCACCGAGGTGGACCGGGAGCTGAAGCGCCTCGGGCGCATGTCCAACCACGCCGCCGACTACCAGATCGCCCGCTCCTACCTGGAACTGGTGGCGGAACTGCCATGGAGCGAGAGCACCGAGGACCAACTCGACCTCGACCACGCCCGTAAGGTGCTCGACGAGGACCACTACGGGCTGGAGGACGTCAAGGAGCGGATTCTCGAATCCCTCGCCGTCATGCAGCTCAATCCCGACGCCAAGGCCCCCATCCTCTGCTTCGTCGGTCCGCCGGGGGTCGGCAAGACCTCGCTCGGCCAATCCATCGCCCGGGCCATGGGCCGCAAGTTCGAGCGCATGAGCCTCGGCGGCCTGCACGACGAATCCGAGCTGCGCGGCCACCGCCGGACCTATGTCGGCGCCATGCCGGGGCGCATCCTGCAGGGCGTGCGCCGCGCCGGGGTCACCAACCCGATCCTCATGCTCGACGAAATCGACAAGCTCGGGCGGGATTTTCGCGGCGACCCGGCGGCGGCATTGATGGAGATTCTCGATCCGGCGCAGAACAAGGAATTCCGCGACAACTACCTCAACCTGCCCTACGACCTGTCCAAGGTGCTGTTCCTGACCACCGCCAACACGCTGGAGGGCATCCCGCGGCCGCTGCTCGACCGCATCGAGGTGCTGGAGCTGTCCGGCTACAGCGACGAGGAGAAGCGGGCCATCGCCCGCGAATACCTGATTCCGCGCCAGCAGGCCGACGCCGGCCTGACCGATGCGCAGCTCGACATCAGCGATGAGGCACTCAACTACATGACCCGCCGCTACACCCGCGAGGCCGGGGTGCGGGAATTGGAGCGGGTCATCGGGCGGCTGGCCCGCAAGCGGGCGCGCCAGGTGGTGACGGCCAAGGACGCCGAAGGTCAAATCGGTCTCGAGCAACTGGGTGAACTGCTCGGCCCGGAAAAATTCAAGTCTGACAAGAGCCGCGAGCAGATTGCGCCCGGGGTGGCGGCCGGCTTGGCCTGGACCGAGACCGGCGGCGACGTGCTCTATGTTGAAGCGGCGCTGACCCAGAAGGACGAAAAGGTCACACTTACTGGCCACCTGGGCCAAGTGATGCAGGAGTCCGCCAAGGCGGCCCGCAGCTACATCTGGTCCATCGCCGACAGCTTGGGGCTGGAACGCGCCACCATTGAGGACTGCGGCATACACATCCACGTGCCGGCCGGCGCCGTCCCCAAGGACGGCCCCTCCGCCGGCGTGACCATGGCCACCGCCCTCTATTCCGCCTACAGCGGCAAGTGCGTGCGCGACAACCTGGCCATGACCGGCGAACTCACCCTCTCCGGCCTGGTGCTGCCGGTCGGCGGCGTCAAGGAGAAGATACTGGCCGCCCACCGCGCCGGCCTGCGCCACGTGGTGCTGCCCAAGGACAACGAATCTGACCTCATCAAGCTGCCGCAAAGCGTACGCGACGACATGACCATCACCCTCGCGGAGCACCTGCCGGAAGTATTTGATGCGGCAATCTCAGAGTCCACACCACCGTCGGCCTGAGGACTCCCGAACCGCAAGGAGGCCGCTCGCCTGATGAGCGCATGCAAGGCGCTTTGAAGGTAGGGCTACGACAACTGCTTGAGGTGTCTAAAGACGATCTCCTTCGGCTACGTTCACGCCAACGCATAGGGCTCTTACCCCAAAGCGGGAGCACCTTCGCCTTGAAGTCGGTACTGAACATGGGTGGATAGCGACGGGACCGTCGGCGAACGGCTTCCTTGGCTTTCGGACCTGCCCAAGCTGGCGACGTAGTTTGAATGACAACACATCCCGCCTCCTGCCGCTCCACTCACCCTTCCCGCACCCATGGGTTGCCCGCCTCCTTCGCCTCCAAGTCAATCTTCGTCACCTCATAGGGTCTCCCGTCTAGGGCATCGGCATCGGCCACGTCGAAGATGACCACGTTGTGGCCCAGTGTTTTCCAATAAGGAAATGAGCCTGAAGGAGGCGGGTTTCGGGGAAGCT
>VYDB01000068.1 GCA_009843635.1 Gammaproteobacteria bacterium | reverse complement strand
TCCCCGGCAACGCAAACCCCGCCCAATCAGGGGCAGGGGGGCGAGTAGTTACCATGATGGACGCATTGGCCGCGGACCGTCTGCTTGGCGAGTCGCCGCCGGAAATGTTCGCGTTCGGCAGCTTTTCCAAGGGCAAGGAAGGGGCGTGCGCCAACGAGTGGCAAGCCAAGAACGTCACGCCCATTCTCTACCGCGAACACTACAAGCACACCTATCTCCACAGAACCCTGCGCGCTTGGGCGGGAACCTACCGCGACGGCGTAAGCGGCAAGAGGCAAATCGCGGTCAAGTACGGCAACGCGCTCCCGCTCGCGAGCACCCGGCAGGATGACTTCGTCGGCCGAATGCTGTGGGCGATCAGTGATGACAGTGGCGAGCCGGCGAAGAGCTTCGCCAATCTGGATCCGGTGCCTTCGCTGGAATGGCTGAAGCACTTTAGCGAGGATCGGTACGGCTACGCCGACTTGGAGCGTTTTGGCGTACCGCCCCGAAGGAATGCGGACAACAAGCTAGCTTTCAGTCTGACCAATCGGCCTTCCCCTTATCCCCGTGCGCCCTGGATGCGCATCGTAGACTTTGGGAGAGGGTGCAGCAGCTGGGACAACATCATGCGGCAGTTGGCGCACTGGCTGGTGCGGCATCTCGACGATCCAGCACTGCTCCTGTGGGTGGTCAACAGCGGTGCTCAGCTGCACGACGATTTTGTCGGGTTGATCGAACGTCGCATGGATGAGCTGACTACGTGGGAACACGAAGGCGACGGGGCAAGGTTGGCGCGTATTCGCTTAAATGCTCCCAAGGCGGTTCCCGGTCCTCTGATGCGCACCCTCTGGCAACTGCTGCTGGCCGGTCGCGTCAAGTCGAGGGGCGACTTAAGACCGTATGGTTGGCTCGGGCGCTTCAAACGCAGCGGCCTCACCACTTCCTTGCGTTTGGAACTGCGCGAAATGCTGACGCCACGCATATCGTTGCGCCCGCCGTTCCGCTGGCCAGCCGAAGGTGGCGAAATCCGCGAGCCCGAACGCATCAAGGATATTGTCGAATGGGACATTGTGCTGTCGGCCGACCACGTTCACTCATTCCTGCGCCAGCCGCCCAAGGAAGAGGGCTGGAGTTCCGCACTGCGGGAAATGCTGCTCGACTTCAGCGCATTGCTGCGCGACGCGCTCGACTTGATGCGGGCGCTAGGCGGCGCCGAAGACAGAAGCGATCTGTCCTACGTGGAACAGCCCTCCATCGGCGAGCACCCGCAGAACAGGGACTTCCACGATTGGACAGCTTTGATCGACCTGACCCGGGACGCTTGGCTCGCCACACTAGCGAAGTCTCCAGCGCAGGCGGCGCTTGTGGCCGAGATCTGGTCGAACGCGCCCTACCCGCTTTTCCGACGTCTCGCCTTTTTCGCAGCAGCACAGGGCGACGCGTTGCCCCATCGCCGTGCGCTGGACTGGCTGCTAGCTGACTCCCACTGGTGGCTCTGGTCGGTAGAGACCGAACGGGAAGCCATGCGCTTGCTGGTTGCGCTGGCGCCGCACCTTGATGGAGCGATGCTCCGGGAGTTGGAACAGGCCGTCCTCGCCGGTCCTCCCCGTGAGATGTTCAGGGAGGATATCGACCCTGACGGCTGGACCCAGATTGCTGACAGAGAGACTTGGCTAAGGCTGGCGAAGATGCGCGAAGCTGGCGCAGTATTGGGTGCGACGGGCGATGAACGGCTAACGCAGCTTTCGATCGACCATCCCGAGTGGGAACTGGCTGGGGATCAACGCGATGAGTTTCCCTTCTGGATGGGCGATGGCGATGATTGGCGCAAGATCATCGCCTTGCCGCGTCGCCGTCGCGAGCTGATCGAGTGGCTCAGGCAACATCCCGCAACGGATCCCTGGCAGGAGGACGACCAGTGGCCAAAGCGCTGTCGCGACAGCTTCCCGACCACGGCTTACGCCCTGTACGCCTTGGCGAAAGAGGGCGTCTGGCCCCCGGATCGCTGGCGGGCGGCTCTTCATGCTTGGTCAGAGGCGCAGCACATTGAGCGCTCTTGGCGCTACATGGCGCCAGTGTTGACCGGCGCTCCCGACGATGCGCTGCAACCCCTTGCCCACGGTGTGGCCTGGTGGCTGCGGGAAATCGCCGGATCGTTTGAAGGACACGAAGCGCACTTCTTCACGCTGGCTCGCCGGATTCTGGCACTCGATCATGGCGATGATGCCGATGACATCGGCGCTAACGATCCAGTCTCCCGCGCCATCAATCATCCCGTTGGCATCGTCACGGAGGCATTGCTTGGTTGGGCGTACCGTCTTCCGCTGGAGGACGGGCAAGGCATGCCGGAGGAGGTCAAAGCCATCTTCACTGAACTTTGTGATGCCCGGAATGACTGCCTTTGGCATGGCCGCGTGGTCTTGGCTCGCCGAACCATCCCGTTGTTCCGCGTGGACCAAGATTGGGCCACTCAAAGCCTGTTGCCGCATTTCGACTGGCAACGCTCCGTCGCCGACGCACGCGGCGCCTGGGGAGGCTTCCTTTGGTCACCGCGGTTGTACACCCCACTGATGGAGGTGCTCAAGCCTGCCTTCCTCGACACCGCGAGTCACTACGCGCAACTAGGCGAGCGCGACCAGCAATACGCGACGCTGCTGACGTTCGCAGCCCTTGATCGGGGCGAAGTCTTCACTGTCGCCGAACTGGCGAGGACCACCAACTCACTGCCAATGAACGGACTGCACAATGCGGCGGAAGCCCTAGTGCGAGCGCTCGAAGGTGCGGGAGATCAACGTGTCGAATACTGGAATAACCGGGTCGCTCCGTATCTTCGGACCATCTGGCCCAAAAACCGAGACAGGGCTTCACCCTTAGTGGCCGAAAGTTTCGGTCACCTGTGCGTGGCGGCGCAGAAAGCGTTCCCGCAAGCGTTTGCGCAGATCAAGGATTGGCTGCAACCACTGGAGCACCCGATGTACTTGGTGCATCAACTCAATGAGGCTGGCGTCTGCAAAGAGTTTCCTGAAGAAGCACTGGGTCTTCTGAGCTTAGTGATTGACGACCAGACAACGTGGCCAACGGGAGATCTCGACACCTGTCTGCAAGACATTGGCACATCGGAGCCGAGTCTCGCAACGGACCAGCGCTATAGACGACTCAAGGAGTATTTGCTTCAGCACGGTTTGTGGCACAACGAGCCTCTGACACTCGGTGCCGATAAGTCTTAGGCGAAAGGGTTGGCCGACTTAACTCGCTACCGATTTCCCTTATCGCAGCCTGATCTCCGCGTCAGGCCTGTCCGCTTCAAGGGCATTCATCCAAGCAAGGCAGAGGTCCCGAGTGCGATAGTGGCCGTAGGCAGCGGTTTCCTGACGTTCGACGATGGGGAAGCTGGTGTAGATGTGGCGGATGTCGTCGCGGTCCTGGATGCCGTAGAGGTGGAAGAAGACTGCATCGAGCTTGGCCTTGAGGTGCAGGCGACGGTCCTCGTCCCACGGAAATGGGGGCTTCGGATGACCTGCATCGTCCACATGGCCAAGGTCCACTGCAAAAGGGGCCATGTCGTGGGCAGTGTAGGTGAGCTCCAGCACTGCTTCGCGGACAACTTCGGCGGCGGACTTGGGGCCGAAGTGGATGTCACCATAGGTTTCGGGTGGTACGACCGGGAGTTGCTCAGCGATGTATTTGTTGAGATGTCGCGACTGCACTTTTTGGCGCGCCACGAAGTCGCAAACGACTGAACACAGGTTTGCGAGCAATAGCACCAATTGTGCGGAGGAGTGACCAGCTTCAATCTGAAGCACTGGAAGAGTATTACCGTATGCAGCGCCGCCGGACACAGCAGCTGCGATCAAGGTTCGGGCGTTATTGACGTTGCAAACGTCATTGAAGCCGATTGACCACACACGTTGTTCCTCTTCAGATATCTCGCCCCCATTCACCCAAAACCTAGGAACAGGCAGCACACCAGGGTCGCGCAGCGCATCTACAGTTAGTCTCTCCGAAGTCCCTTGCCCACTGACGTTGTTGGGGTTGACTCGAACGCTGGAATAGCGATGGTTGTAGATTTGAATCATTTTCCCTTCACACAGCGGCAACCAGTTCCCTACCGGGCTGTCGTAACGACCACCGCCGATCGGCCAAGCACCTTCTTGATCCTCCAATTCCTGCCGGGTGCGGAATTTGTCAGAGTCGATGGTCATGTCGAACATCCGCAAGTACTTCACGGGCCAAGTCTTGGCCTCCTCACCCAAGGAACGATCCGATAGCACCGGAAGCCGTCCGTAAATGTTCGTCACGAGTTCGGCATCGCGACGCGAACGGAACAGTGCTGCGGTTCTGGTATTAGGATTGACCGCCGCCAACGCTTGGGTGCTGACTTGAAATCGGCGTTGCGGATCGTTGAATTCGTCCCAAGAACATAGCCGTACGCCGTAGTCCAAGTTGGCAAAGGCGCCGCTCTGCCGGGAAAAAACAGTGACCGAAGGTTGTTCCTCGTGATGAACATCCGGGAACAACCAGCCGCGCCGGTTTTCAAATGCGTAAAACACCCTTATCGACTGGGCGAGGGCCTGTCGCGAAAAAAACGGTGCCGAGTTCTTATCCGTAGTAATGCCGATGGGCGTGAGCAAACCCACGGTGCCTTCTGGCTTGACCAGCGACATGGCCCGCTCCACAAACAGCGAATACAGGTTGATGTCGCCCCGCGCCAACAGGGGGTAGTCGCCGCACTCGCGAGCCATGCGCGCCGCAGTCAGTGCCCGTGCACTTGCTTCGGCGAACGCAACTGCCAAGGGGTCGTTCGCCTCCTCCAAGGCTCGGATCATCCGCTTGCGCTCCGCAGCCCGGTGAGCCATGGCGATTTCCGGCCGGCGGGCAGCGAACCACTCGACCTGCTGCAGCTTCATGCGATCCCAAGGCGGATTGCCGATCACGGCATCAAAGCCGCCTTCACGCTCAGCGCTTTGCCAGTCCTGCCAGACGCCTGGAAAGGCCACCTGCCAATGCAGGAAGCGTTCCTCATCCGCTAGGCGGCGGGCACGGGGGAGCAATGTGCGGAACGCTTCGGCGTCCTCGCCATTGCCCTCCACGCCAACCTCGCCCTGTGCGATGCGGATGGGATCGCCGAAGCGGCCTGTCAGCCAGCCGCCGATGGCACTCGCTTCGAGGGCGCTTTTCTCGATCCAGTCGCAGGCCAGCAGCAAGGACAGAAAGGCGGTCATGGGCGCGGTGCCCGCCTCGACATCGCTGAACAGGCGATTGGAACGCTCTGCTTCGCCGATGTCCGCATCGGACGCCGCCTCTATGGCTTGCATGGGGGCTGCGGCCTTGCGGGCCTGATTCAGCGGGTCTTCCATGAATAGCCGGCTACCCCCAGCCTGCAACTTCTCATCGATCCGATCCACCCAACAGCCGAACAGGCTGTCGCCGCATCGAAGATGGTGGTCCAGAAAGCTCAATGGCGCGCCGACCGTGAAGGTGTGCAGCCACAGGGCCACCTTGGCCAACTCCACAGCCATAGGATTCTTGTCCACCCCGTAAACGCAGCGCTTGAGCACCATGCGGCGCACGATGTGGCGGTCGTCGAGTTGGGCCGGGTCCACTGCCCAACCTTGGGCTTCGGCGTTATCAAGAACGGTGCGCCGAATGTCGGCGATGCGCTCCGCCAGCGGCGAGGCATAGTCGGGTGCCATGTCTTCGCACTCCGCTATGGCGGCGATGGCCCGGTCGCTCAGGAGGTCCACCAAGGAGACGAGGAAGTGGCCGGAACCCATGGCCGGGTCGCAGACCTTCAAGTCGAGGATGGCGGTGGCGGGATCGAGCGCGCGAAGCCTCTCTACGGAATCCGCCTCCGAGGGTTCTTCCTGCGATGGCGAGGTCCGTGCGGCTTTCGTCTGCTCGTGCGCTTCGGCACGAAAGGCGTCGAGCTTGGCGTCAATGAGCGGCTCCACGGCCTCCTTCAGAATGAGCGCAACCAACGGCTCAGGCGTGTAGTAGCTGCCCGAGCCCTTGCGGGCGAAGACGTTGGGGCGGATGACGATGCCTTCGGCTTCCCGGACGGTCTCGTGCTCCAGCAGCCGTTCGTAGATGGAGCCGAGCTGCTGAACCGAGAGGCTTCGATAGTTGATGTAGCGGCGCCCTGCACCCGTTTGCTCAAAGGAAAGCCCATCAATGGCATCCCCCATGACCGAGTTCGTCAGGCGAATTCGGGACAGTAGCGGCGTTTTGGATTCGAGGAACAGCCCTCCGTTGTAGGGCGGCAGACCAAAGGCCGCATCGCCTTGGTCGATGACCCTGCTGAGATCGTCCAGCGCGTTCCAGTAGCTGGTCGCGGTGGTGGAGAAGGCTTCGTTGGCGTCCTTACGCCGTCCGATGTCGTCGCGCACCCGAACCCTTAGGCCGATGTTCGTGTAGCGGTCGTCGCGCACCGGCAGAAGGGCGCGGTCCTCAGCATAGAGTATGAACAGCAGGCGGTAGAGCACCACCAAGGCGGCATCCCGCACTTCGGGGAGCGGCGCATCCGGCGCGGCATCGGCGATGCTGCGCACCAAGTTTGGGAAGACCTGTTCAAACACCAGATCGGAGATGTTGGCGGCGACCCGCTCTTCGTAGTGCAGGCCCTCCTTCAACGCCCGCTGGTGCAGGGACAGGCCATCGGCCCGGGCAGTGGCGAAGGCCGCCTGTCCAAAGAACAGGACAAAGAGCTTCAAGCAGTGGCGGCGCTCGTCTTCCGAAAGTGCGAACAATCCCTCGTTGTGGCCTGGCAAGCCGAGAACCGCGGGCAAGTCGATCTCAAGGAATCCTTCGGAGACCGAACGGGCGCCTTGGTAGTACAGGCGCCACTGCTTCCCATTGGTGAGGATGCCCCAGCGGAGTCGCCCCTCGGTGAGGTCGTCGGCGCGGCGCAGATAGCGCAGCATTTGGGTGGAGGGCGCCAGTGCCTCGGCTCGGCCTCCAGCCCGGTCAAGGGGCCGAAGCCAGCGCTTGGCCTCCACCAGCGCCGTGCCGATGGCATAACGTGCCCGCCCTTCTGCCACGCCCGCCGCCCGAGCCTTGGCGGCATCGTCGGCGAACAACAGACCGTCGGGGACATCCTCGCGGCCCTTGGCACTCAAGTTTTGCTGACGCAGATTCGCGGTCCAGCCCAATTCAAAGAGAACCGGCCAGATCAGGTCGTCTTCGGTCTCCGCCTCGTTGGGCGAGCCGTCAATCGGAAAGCGCTCGAAGATTTGTCGAAGCCGCGCTTCGCTGCCGTCAAGCGTCGCGTCGTCGAAGTCTGTCCATTCCGGCAATGCGGCGAGGGACTGCGCGGATTGGAGGAAGTCTGGCGCGAACAAGCCGCCGTGGATGGCCTCAATGCCCATGGTAGGTCATGGTATCGCAGCCAAGTCCGCGTTGTGGAGCGGATGCGCTGCGGATGGGTTTCTGGCATACAATGCGCGACCACAGCGGTTCAATGGAGAATGGGCGAATGCTCAAGTCTCTCAGGATCAGCAACTTCACAGTCTTCAAAGCAGCCAATCTGGAATTCGCCAAGGGCCTCAACGTCATTGTCGGCGAAAACGGAACGGGTAAGACGCATTTGCTAAAGCTCCCCTACGCTGTCATGGCCATGAGTGCCGAAGAGGGCAAGCGGCGCAAGGAGCCGCCCACCAAGACCCTTTTGCAGACTCGCATTGCCGAGAAAATCTCGGGCGTCTTCCGCCCGGAAGACCGCTTGGGCCGTCTGGTACACCGTCAAAGGGGACGCAACAAGTGCACCGTGAAAATGAGTTTCAGACAGCCGAGAACGTCCATCGCCTTCCAGTTCTCCTCGCTGGCAAAATCCGAAACCATTGTCGATAGCGCTCCCTCAAGATGGCAAGACAAGCCGCCGGTTTTCCTGCCCACGCGAGAACTGCTGACCCTCTATCCGGGATTTGTCTCGCTCTACGAAACCCGCCACCTAGAATTCGATGAAACTTGGCGGGATACCTGCCTATTGCTCGGCGCTCCCGCACTGAAGGGTCCACGAGAAGCGACCATCGCCCACCTGATCGAGCCGCTGGAAGAGCAACTCGGCGGTAAAGTCGTGCTGGACAGTAACGGTCGCTTTTACTTCAGACCATTCAATGCTGGCAATATGGAGATGCCGCTGGTCGCAGAAGGCTGGCGCAAACTTTCCATGCTCGTTCGGTTGATTTCCACTGGCTCCCTGCTCGACAAAGGGTGCCTGTTCTGGGACGAGCCTGAGGCCAATCTCAACCCTGGGCTTATTCGCGAAATCGCAAAGGCGATTCTTGGTATCTGTCAGGCGGGCGTCCAGGTTTTCGTGGCCACGCACAGCCTCTTTCTGCTGCGGGAGTTCCAGATTCTCCTCGAATGTGGGTTCGCTGACGTCGAACAGCGTTACTTTGCGCTTCGCCGAATCGATGACGGCGTGGAAGTGTCCCAGGACGACGACATCGAGTCCGTCGATCCTCTGCGTCTGCTGGATGAGGAACTGGCTCAGTCAGACCGTTTCGTTGATCTTTTCATGCCACGCACGGGGCCGGGGGCGTGAACACAATAGTTGAAGGGGCGCTCACTTTCCGCTTTCCAAAAGGCTGCCAAGCCAGCAAGTACGATGATTGGGCCTTCTACCGAAATCAATTCCAATCGGTCGCAAAGGGCTGCAAGGCCGTCGACATTGTCTGCATTACAGCCGATGCCTGCTGGCTCCTTGAGATCAAAGACTATCGGCAAGATAACCGCACAAAGGCGATCGACATTGCTCAACAGCTAGCAACAAAGGTCCGAGATACCTTGGCGGGGCTGGCATCGGCAGCGAAAAACGCCAATAGCACCGAGGAACGGCAGTTTGCCCATCAAGCTGTGGCCAGTAGCCGCCGATGGCGAGTCGCGCTGCATCTGGAGCAACCGGCCACGCCACGAAGGCTGTGGCCGACGCCAATCGACCAATCCAATATGTTGAAGAAGCTCAGAACCAAATCACTGAAAGCAGTTGACGCCCATCCTGTGATTTACGATCGAAACACCCTGCCCTCCAAGGTTCCTTGGACTGTCAGCTAGCTCGGAATTGGTTGGGCACCGGCCCCAACAACTCCCAGTCTCGTGTTTGACCCGAGGCTGGCCTATGCAGCTTCGAAGCGCAGGTGGATCTGGCCCAAGGCCCGCATCCACATACCCTTGATGTGTTCGTAGGTGTCCTTTTGCGGCACCGGGTGAAACTTGGCGATGCGCTGGAGCAGAATCTCCCACGCCCAGTTCTGCTCCAGGCGGGATAGGGTGGCCCCGGGGCAGACCCGCTCGCCGAGCCCGAAAGCTAGGTGCCGGCCGGCATTCTTGCGGGCGAGGTCTGGCTGGTTCGGGTCCGGGAAGCGGGCCGGGTCGTGGTTGCCGGCACCGTAGCGGATGCTGAGCATCGCGCCCTTGGGCAAGTGGACGCCCGCCAGCTCGGTGTCTTCGGAGACGTAGCGGAACAAACCCTGGGTGGGGGATTCGATGCGCAGGGTCTCTTCGACGAAATTCTTGATCCTAGCCGGGTCGGTGCGCAAGGCCGCTTCCATCTCCGGGTGGCGGAACAGCAGCCACAGCCCGTTAGCAATGGCGAAGGCGGTGGTTTCGTTGCCGCCGATCAGCAGGTGGTCGGTGATGCCGATGATCTCGGTGTCGGTGAGCTTGCGGCGCTCGCCGGTTTTGACGTCCTCCATTTCGACTTGCAGCAGGTGGCTCAAAATGTCGTCACTTGGCTGCTTGCGCTTGTGCTGCATGGCCTCAAAGATGTAGTGCTGCAGTTCAATGTGCTTTTGCACCGCATCAAGTTCCTGTGCAAGCGTTAAGCCCCGGGAAAACGGCAGCACCCAGGCCGCGGACCACACCTTGAGCTGCGGCAGGTCCATGCGCGGGAAGCCGAGCAGTTCGGCGATGACAATCATCGGCAGCGGTTCGGCGAAGGCTTTCATGAATTCGATCTCGCCTTCATCGATCCAGGTGTCGATGAGTTCATTGATGACGCCGCGCACGAAAGGCTCGCGCCGGCGAATCTCGGCGGCGCTGAGCTTGGGGTCCACCAAGCCGCGATAGTGGCGGTGCATGGGCAGGTTTTCGCTCAACGGCGTGTAACGGGTCCAGCCCTTCCGGTCGTACAACGCCCGGGCTTCCGGGAACTTGACCAGCGGCTCCACGTCCTGGATGTCCGGCCCCCCGGAGAATAGCTTGGGGCGGCGCAGCACGTATTCGATGTCCTCGTAGCGAGTGAGAACGTACATCCCGAGCTGGGGCATGAAGTACACGGGGGACTCGGCGCGCAGGACATCGTAGGCCTCGAACCAATTCTCCTGCACCACCGGGTCCATGAGGTCAATTTCCGCCGCGGTGCGATACGGGCATCCTTGGCTCATTTCACCTCCCTCCCGCCGTCAGTCAAGGCAGCTTCAGAAGTTGCTTGCCGAAGTTCTTGCCGGAGAAGAGGCACAGCAGGGTTGCCGGAATGTTGTCGAAGCCGTGCTGAACATCTTCCTTGTGCAAAATCCGTCCGGTTCGCATCCATTCAGTGATGCGCCGGCGCGCCACGGCGTACTCGCGCTCATAGCCGCTCAGCAGAAAGCCCTCGATGCGGGCTTGGCGGAAGACGATGTTGAAGTAATTGGCGGGGCCCGGCGGCAGGGCCTCCTGCTCATAGCGGGAGATGCCGCCGCAGATGACCACCCGGGCGTGGGGCGCGATGCGGGCCAAGGCCGCGTTCAGCGCGATGCCGCCCACGTTGTCGAAGAAGACGTTGATGCCGCCAGGGCAAAGTTCGGTAAGCCGCTGCTTGATGTTCTCGTTCTTGTAGTCGATGGCCCCGTCGCAACCGAGCTCCTCCGTGAGCCAGGCGCATTTATCCGGGCCGCCGGCGATGCCGATGACGCGCCCGCCGAGGATCTGGCCCATCTGCACCGCCACGGAGCCCACCGCCCCGGCGGCGCCGGACACCACGATGGTGTCGCCCGGCTCCGGCTGGCCTATGCGCAGCAAGCCGAAATAGGCGGTTAGGCCGGTGCCGCCCAAGGGGCCGAGATGTGCCGTGAGCAGGTCGTCATCGGGTAACGCCTCCACCGAGGCGCCGCTAAGGTCCGCGTACTCCTGCCAGCCGACAGCGCCAGCGACCTTCTCACCAACAGCGATGGCCGGATGCCGGGACGCCACCACTTCGCCGATGCCCCGCGCTGACATGACCTGCCCCACCTCGGCACCGCTGGTGTAGCCCGAGATGTTCTCCATCTGGCCCTTTTGCGAGGGGTCGAAGCTCAAGACCTGCACTCGGATCCGCACCTGGCCATCCGCCAAGGAACCGATTTCTGCCTCGTGGGCTTTGAAGTCGGACAAAGCCAACGCCCGTCCGCGTGGATTGCCGTTGATCAGCCATTGGCGATTGACCGCCGCTTCCGTCATTTAGAGCGCCCCGAACCGAGCGCCCACCTCCACGCCGAACTGCCGGGGCAGGCCGTAGGAGGCCATCGTCCAGAGGGCGGCGACGGCTAGGTTGCCGGTACGGTAGCGCTCGTCGGCCAGGTTGCGGCCGAAGACTCGGAAGTAGTAGGCGCCATCCTTGGTGGTGAACGTGGAACTCCAGTTCAGCAGGTTGCGGCTGTTGGACATGGCGTCGTGCTCGGGGCCGAGGTCGGAGTAGGTGAACACCGAATCATCGACGAACGACCAGCTCAAGGCGTGGGAGAGGTCGCCCATGGCCCCCGCCGAGTGCTCGACCGTGGCCATGAGGTAGGCGGTCCAATCCGGGGAGCGGTTCACGGGCCGGCCACTGAAATCGACGTCGATGGTGCCGTCGAAGTCGGTGTCGGCTTCGTAGGCGGCGAATTCCGCATCCTGGTAGCTGAAGTTGCCGCTGAAGGTGAGGTACTCGTTGACCACCCAACTGCCTTCGAACTCGATGCCCCGGGCGTCGAGCTTGGCGGCGTTGAAGAACAGGGTTTCCTGGAAGGAGCCGCCGCCTGGCAATGCGAAGGTGGCGTTGAGTTGGCGCTGGGCGTCATCGTAGCGGACGTCGAAATAGACGACGTTCATGCGCACGGTGTTGTCGAGCAGATCGGTTTTCAGGCCCACCTCGATGCTCTTGGCGAACTCCGGGTCGATGGGCTGCAGTTGCAGCGGGTTGCCGAACGGAAACGGCAGGCCCGCCGTGAAGGTGCCGGTCTGGTCATTGAAGGCGCCCGACTTGACGCTGCGCGAATAAGTGGTCCAGGCGAAGACGTTGTCGCGGAACAGGTAGCCCGCCGTGAGCCGAAAGCTCGGCTCGGTCCATGACTCCCGCTCGCGGGCCACGTTGACCGGGAAGCGGTCGAAGTCCGCCGCGTCGAGGGGCTCGTCTAGTGAGGCGAACAGGCCTTCGTTGGCGGTGCCCGTGCCATCTAGGTACTGATAGAGAATCTGCGGCCGTCCGGTCCACTTCTTCTTCTCGTAGCTAATGCGCACGCCACCGCCCAACTCCAGCCGCTCGGTGACCTGATAGGTGGCGTCCGCAAATCCGGCCAACGCCTTGGCGTTCTGCTTGTTGCAGAGCACCGAGGCGTTGTCGTTGAAGGTGCCCGAAGCCAGCGCCGGGTAGCCGAGGCCGGTGAGCTGATCGTTCAGCGGCGTTGCCGTGGGGCCGAAGAAGTCCACCAGCCCCAGGATCTGGGTGACGCAGAACTTGTTGTCGTCCTTCTGGTAGAAGCCGCCCGCCACGAAGTTGACGGGACCGTCGAAGCTTGAGTCGATGCGGATTTCCTGTTGGAAGGTCTTGCGGTCGTCGTCGCGGGTGGCGTCGAACAGCGACGCGCGGGTGTGGCCGACGTAGGTGCTCGGCAGCCGCGATTCCTGCTTCCGGTAGCCGGTCACCGAGTGCAGGGTGAACCGCTCGTTGAGATCCCAATCCAAGTGCCCGTAAACGCCGTCCACATCCACTTGGTGGCCGTCGGCGATGGAGAAGAAATCGTCGCGCTCCGAGACGGCGGCGTGGTCGATGGGGTCGCCGTCGAAGCTGCCGCCAAAGCCTAGAAAGGCCGTGAACACCGAGTTCGGAGCGTTTTCGGCGACGATGGGCGGCGAGTCCATGTTGTCGCGAATCATCTCGTAGGTCAGGCGCGCCTCGACGCCTTCCTGGGGCGCCCACAACAGCTTGAGACGCCCGGAGAAGACATCGTCGCCGCCGAGGCTGCGGCCATCGCCCTCAAAGACCTGGGGCACGAATTCGCCGGTGCCAAACAGGGCGGCAGGGTCGAAGCTGGTGGCCGAGGAGCCGTTCTTGTAATAGCCGTCACTCTTCTGGTAGATGCCCGCCGCCCGCAGGGCCAGGGTCTCGCCGCCGAAATTCACCGCGAACTTGGTGTCCCAGCTATCGAACTCCGCGTAGGACGTGGAGACCTCCAGGCTTTGGCTGTCCAGTTCCGGCTTCTTGGTCTTGACGTTGATGACGCCGGCGGTGGTGTTCTTGCCGAACAGGGTGCCTTGGGGACCGCGCAGCACCTCGATGGAGGCGATGTCGAAGGGCTCCAGCATCTGCGTCTGGGTGGACATCATCACGAAGTCATCCACCGAAACGCCCACCGGCGACTCGATGTAGAGGATGATGCCGTCCTTGCCCACACCCCGCAGGCTGGGGTTGAAGGAGTTGAAGGCCGGCGCGTTGCCGGTGACCAGGTTGGGCACCGCGGCGGTCATGTCGCCGATGTCCCGCATCAGCATCTTGTCCAGGTCTTCGTCGTCAAGCGCCGTCACCGAGATCGGCGTGATCTGGATGTCGGTCTCACCACGGCGGGTGGCCGTGACCAGAACCTCTTCGAGCTGCGCCTGGCCCAGCGCGGGCACTGGCGCCAGCGGCAGCAGGCCCAAGGCCGCGACAGCCAAGGCAACGCCCTTGATTCCGGTTGCTGAGGTTGAACGGGTTTCTCCAAGCATGGCATCCCTCATAGTTGACCCTCGGGTCGCTGTTGGTTTTTGGTGGCTCTCCGGGAGCGGGCAAGTTAACACAGAACGGCGCTGCGCGCCGTGCGAGAGGGCAGGACGCCCTGGAGCCGCTATCATATTGGGACGGGGGAGCCAAACTGGCTCGCCCACTCAGAAGATCGGAGTTTGGAGACGCCGCCAATGAAACCGCCCAATGTCGTGGAGTCCTGGATCGTTAACCCAAAGCTGTCCAAGTCGGACTTCGAGGGCAAGCAGCCGCCGGTGGACAACGGCCACGCCCGCCTCGACCCGGCCCGCTACCATAGCGAGGCGTTCATGGCCTTGGAGTGGGAGCGGCTGTGGACCCGGGTGTGGCTGATCGCCGGGGTGGAGTCCGACATTCCCGAGCCGGGCGACTATCTGCTGTACCGCATTCGCCACGAGGAAATCATCTGCGTTCGCCAAGCGGACGGCAGCGTCAAGGCCATGTACAACGTCTGCCCCATCGGGGCAACCGGGTGGTGTTCGGCGAGCGCGGCTCGCTGCAGCGCTTCACCTGCGCCTTTCATTCCTGGCAGTACGACTTGGACGGCAGCCTTATCCGAATTCAGGATCAGGACACCTTCAAGCCCGAGGTGGTGGCCCATGGTCCGCGCATGACGCCGGTGCGCTGCGAGACCAAGGCCGGCCTAGTGTTCATCAACATGGACGATGAGGCACCCCCGCTGGCCGAACGCATCGGCCTGCCGGACGGCTACCTGGAGCAGTACCGCATGGACCGGATGCACGTCGTTCGCCATGTGGTGGCCGAGTGGGGGGCCAATTGGAAGAACGGCGTCGATGCCTTTTACGAGACCTACCACCTGCATGCCATCCATCCCCAAACCCAAGGCGTGATGGCGGACATCGGCACTCAATACGACCTCTATCCCCACGGCTGCCAACGCATGATCGTGCCCATCGGCCGCAAAAGCCCCCGGGTGCCCGATCAGGACGGGGTGGATGAATCCCTGCGTTACATGATGGCCAGCGAGGGCATGGACGCCGATGCCTTCCAAGGCACGGCGGCAGACGTGCGGGCCGCCATCGCCCAGCACAAGCGGCGCCGCGCCAAGACCCTCGGATTCGACTACGACCATTTCACCGACGGCCAGCTCACCGACAGTTGGGCGACGGGCGTGTTCCCGAACGTGCAGATCGGCATGCATCCGGAGGGCTGCTTCCTGATGCGGTTCATGCCGCACCCCACCAATCCCCAGCGCTTCTTCTACGACGCCATGACCCTGTTCCGCCCGGCCGACGATCCCAACTACAAGGCCCCGGATTGGATGGGTGTCCCGGACGGCACCGATCTGACCGGCGCCAGCCGCCCTGATACCGAGCACGTGCCTTTCGGCGGCGAAGCCAATCTCGGCGAAGTGCTCGACCAGGACGTGCAGTTGCTCAACGACGTCCAAGTTGGAACCCGCTCGCGGGGCTTTCGCGGCTGCCTGTGGGGAGAGCAGGAGCAGCGGCTGCGCCACTACCAACGGGAAGTGGACCGCTACGTCAACGGCGAGAAGTAGATTCGCTGCCTATATCGTCATCCGAACACCCAAGCTGTAGGTGACGCCCGGGTCGTAGCGTTCGTAGAGCAGGCCGCCCTGGGTCCAGTCCACCTTCTCGTCGAGCAGGTTCTTGACCTTCAGTTCCACTTCCAACTCGCTGCCAAAGCGCTGGAAGCTGTAGCGGAGCAGGAAGTCGAGCTGGCTGCGGGACGCCTCGACGATGTTGGGCGCGTTTTCGGCGCCGACCAGGATGATGCGCTCGCCGGTGTAATTGTAGGCTAGGGAGCTCTCAATGCCGCGATCAAAGTTGGTGTAGGTGAGGATCAGGTTGCCTAGGACGTCCGACTGGCCGGTGATGTCGCGCTCGTTCTCATACAGGCGGGCGATGCGGCGGGAGCCGGTCACCGGCACGTCGGCGGCGGTCTCACCCTCGCCGAACAGCGTCACTTCGGAACTGATGAAGGAGACGTTGGCATTCACCGTGAAGTGGTTCCAAGCCTCGCCCCAGCCAAACCACTGGTCGAAGGGCAGGTCCTTGCGCAGTTCCACTTCGATGCCTTCGAGCTCCGCCTCCTCGCCGTTGAACCATGTGAAGATGTCGTTCTGGGCCTGCACCTTGCCAATCTCGATGGGGTCGTCGAATTCCTTGCGGAAGACGCCCACCGACAGGCTGTCGGCGAAGCCGAAGTACCACTCCCAGCGGACGTCCCAGTTGGTTAGGGTGGCGGGCTGCAGGAACACGTTGCCCCGATAGAGGTTGGAGTCCTCCGGGTTGCGGATGGTGGTGCCGGTGATCTCCAGCAAGCTTGGCCGGTTCACCGTTTCCGAGTACGCCAGGCGCACCTGCATGTCGTTGATGAACTCGAAGGTCAGTGAGGCCGCCGGCAGGCTGTCCTTGTACTTGCGGTTGACCGCGTTGCTGCCACCTGCCTCCGTGTTGCCGCCGTAGGCGTCGGCGGACAGCGTGGTCTCCTCCTGGCGCAGGCCAGCCGCCACGCGGATGCGCTGGGTGAGTTGGGCATCCAAGCCCAGGTACCAAGCGCTGGTGTCCTCCCCGGAGTCGGCGAACGGGAAGATGCCGCTGGCGTTGGCGGCACCGGCGGAGAAGTCGCGGGCGTCCAAGTAGCCCTTGCCCCAATTGTCCAAGCCAAACAACTGCTGCGGGGTCATCAGGGCGATGTGGCTCGGCGCGGCGGACGTCAGGTCGAAGCGGAACAGGCGTTCGCGGCTGGCCCGAACCCGTTGGTAGTCCGACCAGCCGCCCTTGACGGTCACGTCCACGCCGCCAAGGAACACAGGAAGCTCCACATCGACGCCATACTCCTCGATCTCGTCCCTGAGCTTGGCGAACTGCCGGTCCGGCGCCTGGAAGACCTCGCGCAGGTCGCCCGCCGCCTGGCGGTTGGGCGTGACCACTTCCTCAAGGCCTTGGGCGTTGGTGGCATAGGTATAGGTGCGGTTGTCCGGCGCATCCCGCGTGGCCGCGCCGTCCACGGCCCGCCACTTGATGCTGAGCTGATCCACGCTGCCGACGTTGAAGTAGTGCTCGCCCTTCAGTTGCGTGGAGCGGATGTAGTTCTCCGTCCATTGCAGGCGGTAGCTCACCACCTCCGTGCCGGTGCTCACATCGTCCTCGCTGGACAGGCCCTGAAACTGCTGGGTCTCATCGTCCGTTTGGCGCAGAATGACCTGGGAGAGCTGCACCGAGTGGTCGTTGTTGAATTCCACGCCCAAGTTGGCGAAGCCGCTCCAGTTGATGGTCTGGCGGGTGGTGAACTGCTGGTAATCGACCGTCTGGGTGCTGCCGCCGTCCACGCCGGTGAATTCGTAGCGGCGGAAATCCTTGTCCCGGTTGTTGTAGTCGTTGGTGTATTTCCCGGCCAGAAGCAGGCCGACGGAGGCGCCGTTGTCGAGGTCGTGGCGGTAGCCTGCCTCGGCGTCGCCGGTCCAGTTGGGCTTCAGCCTGTCTTTCTCGCGGATGTGCCAGAAGTTGTGGAAGCTCGCCCCCAAGGCGGCGCTCTCCGGCCACGGCGTGTCCTCGAACTGCTCGCTGGAGAGCGCCTTGATGTTGTCCGGGATGTTGCGGGTGCCGTCATCGAAGCCCCAGTTGTCGTCGCCGCCGCCGTGGTAGGACAGGCCGTCGCCGCCCGTGGTTTCGGAGTTGCCGCCGACCTGGGCCTTGATCGAGAGGTAGTTCTCCTCGGGCGTCGCCTTGGTGCGAATCATCACCACGCCGCCGCTGAAGTCGCCGGGGTAGTCGGGCGAGAAGGTCTTCTGCACCAAGAGGCTGCGCACAATGCTGTTCGGCACGATGTCCAAGGGCACCGTCTTCTGGAACGGCACCGGCGAGGAGATGCGCGCCCCGTCCACCACCGTGGACGAATAGCGCTCGCCCAAGCCCCGCACATAGACGTACTTGCCGCCCACCAAGCTCAAGCCCGTCACCCGGGAGAGCGCATCGCCGACGCTGGTGTCGGCTAGCAGCGAAAGCGCCTCGGTGTCGAGCACGTTGGACACTTCCGAGGTGGTGCGCTTCTCGTCGGGTATGAACTTGCCGAGCACCACCACTTCCTCAACGGGGCCCGTTGAGGCCGAAACGAGACCCGTTGAGGCCGAAACGGGGCCCGTTGAGGCCGAGACCGGACCAGCGGAGACCTCCACGGGCGGGGCCTCCTCCTCCGTTTGAGCTATCGCGCCGGAGGCGGCGCCCAATGCGAGCGCCGCCGTGAAAAGACCCTTCTGGTATCGCTCCATCCGCCTATCCGCCGTCCGTCAACGCCTAACCCTGTACCCAGGCGTCAATTGACGCCCACGGTCCAACCGGCGCCCCAGTTGGCGATGTCCGAGCCGACCTTGGAGGAACCCGCATCATCAAAGCGGGCAGGCAAGGAAACGGGCGTCGGCGTGCCTGCGCCTTCGACCAAGTTGGCGGAGCCGTCCAGGAACGTCTGCACTGCCGCCTCGTCATCGCCCTCGGTGACCGTGGCGCAATTCAAGCCGACCCCGGAGAACTCGATCCGAGTGCCGAGCAGATTCAGGGATTCGCCTTGGATGCGCAGGCAGTTGTCCGAGCCGGACACCATCGAGTTGTAGAGATGTAGGCCGGTCCCACGCCGCAGCCGGATGGCACGCTCGCCGGAGCGGCCGGCTATGGTCATGTTGGCGATCCAGGGCTCGGAGACCGGCGTGGCGGTCTCATCGCCCTCCCGGTTGTCGGCCTCGATGCCGTTGTCAGCGCCCAAGGACTCCGGCTGCAGGATGTGCAGGTACTGGATGCTGCCGGTCCAGCCGTCGGTCCAGTCGAGGCTGTCGTCCGCATTGCCGACCAGCACCACATGGCTGGCATTGACCGTGCCGCCGAAGAACTCGATGCCGTCGTCGAGGTTGTTGTACACCTGTATGTAATCGACCACTGTGCCATCGCCGATGCCTTGGAAGGCGATGCCGTTGAGCTGGTTCTCCGGATCCACGTTGGAGCCGGCGAACTTGACCACCACGTACTTCAGCATGCCGCTGGAGTCGTTGGGATCGTCGCCGCCAAAGAGGCCGGAGTTGGCTTCGCCCTCCTTGGTGCACCCCGCCGTGCCGCCGTCGGCGCCCTCCGGGCAGTCGTTGATCGGCGCGTTGCCGTTGATGACCAAGCCGCCCCACAGGCCGCGATCGGTGCTGGCGTTGCCGCTGCCCATCAAATCCGACTCGGCGGTCAGCGTGATCGGGGCGTTCTTGGTGCCTCGGGCGCGTATCCGCGAGCCGCGGGAGATGACCAGGAAGTCCTCCGCATCGTCGCCGAAGATGGTGGTGCCGGATTCGATGTCCAGCACCGCCGAATCCTGGTTGTCGCCACCAATGACCACCTTGCCGTCCAAGACATAGTGGCGGCTGCGGGTCAGCGCCAAGTCGCTGGTGTAGGTGCCGGAGAGTTGGCACACGCCCTTGCCGCCAATGGCCTGGTCCTGCTCGGCTGCGCCGGCCGGGCAGCCGAAGTCAACGGCTGCGTCCGGCATGCCGACGGTCCAGCCCGAAGTCCAGTCTTCGTCGTCGTTCTCCACGGCGCCGACGAAGTCGGCAGCCTCGAAGAAGCTGTCGCCGGACAAGTCCGACGCCACTACTGCTCGGCCGCTGGCGGACACGTTGCTGCGGTCAAGCAGGCTTTGAATGGCGGCTACGTCGTCCCCCTCCACCACGGTGCCGCAGTCGAAGCTGACGCCATCGAAGGTGATGCCGCTGCCGAGTTGGTTCAATGAGTCGCCCTGCACGCGCAGGCAGTTGTCACTGCCCGCAATCACCGAGTTGTGGAGCTTAAGGCCCGTGCCCCGGCGCAGGCGAATGGCGCGCTCGCCGGAGCGGCCATTGATGGTCATGTTGGCGATGCGCGGCAGCGACCGTGGCGTGGCCGCCTCATCACCCTCGCGGTTATCCGCCTCGATGCCGTTGTCGGCGCTCAAGGACTCGGGCTGATCGATGATCAGGTACTGAATGCTGCCCTGCCAGCCGTCGGTCCAGTCCAGCGAGTCGTCGGCGTTGCCGGTCAGCACCAAGTGCTTGGCGTTCACGGTGCCGCCGAAGAATTCGACGCCGTCGTCAAGGTTGTTGTGCACTTGGACGTAGTCGACCACGGTACCGGAACCCACGCCCTGGAAAGCGATGCCGTTCAACTGGTTCTCTGGATCCACGTTGGCGCCGGCGAACTTGACCACCAGGTAGTTCAGCATCCCGCTGGAGTCATTGGGATCGTCGCCGCCGAAAAGGCCGGAATTGGCTTCGCCCTCCTTGGTGCAGCCGACGGTGCCGCCCGCGGCGCCTTCGGGGCAGTCGTTGATCGGCGCGTTGCCGTTGATGACCAAGCCACCCCAGAGGCCGCGGTCGGAGCTTAGGTCGGCGTCGCCGGTGAGATCGGACTGGCTGGTCAGGGTGACCGGCGCGGTGCGGGTGCCGTTGGCGATGATCTTGGAGCCCCGTGAGATGACCAGGAAGTCCACGCCGGTGCCGCCAAAGATGGTGGTGCCGGCCTGAACGGTCAGGTCAGCCGAGTCTTCGTTGTCGCCGCCGACCACCACCTTGCCGACTAGTTCGTAATAGTTGTTGCTGGTCAGCAGCAGGTCGTCGGTAATGGTGCCGGACAGCTGGCACACCCGGGTGCCGTTAAGCATGCGGCTGGAGGTGGTGGTGCCCTCCGGGCAGCCGAAGTCCGGCTGCGAGGCGTGGCTCACGGACCCGGAATAGGTCCAGCCCGCCGCCCAATTCTCGGCCCCGAATGCGCCGATGAAGTCGGTGATGTCGAAGAAGGTGTCGCTTAGCGAGACTGGATCGATCCTCTCGCCGTTCTGGGACACATTGAGGGCGCTGTCCAGATAGGACCTCACTGCGCCGTCATCGTCCCGGTCATGGGCCTGGGCGCAGGCGAGGCTCACGCCTTCGAAGGTGAGATCGGTGCCAAGCAGGGCACGGCTGGCGCCATCCACCCGCAGGCAGCGCTCGGACCCGTCGATGAAGCTGTTGCGCAGCGCAAGGCCGGTGCCCCGGCGGATGCGCAGGGCCCGCTCGTCGAACTTGCCGTACACGCTCATATTGGCGATGGTGGGGTTGGACCGGGGCGTGGCGCCCTCGTCACCCTCGCGGTTGTCCGCTTCGATGGCGTTGTCCGCCGAATCGGTCTGCTCGATGTAGAGGTATTGAATGCGCCCGGTCCAGCCATCCGTCCAGTCCAGCGAATCATCAGCGTTGCCGGTCAGCACCAAGTGCTTGGCATCCACCGTGCCGCCAAAGAACTCGATGCCGTCGTCGAGGTTGTTGTGCACCTGAACGTAGTCCACCGCGGTGGCGTCGCCCACCCCTTGAAAGGCGATGCCGTTCAGTTGGTTTTCGGGGTCCACGTTGGCGCCGGCGAAGCGGACGCTGACGTAGCGCAGCACGCCGGAGTTGTCGTTGCCGTTGGAGCCGCCGAACTGTCCGGAGTTGGCCTCGCCCTCCTTGATGCAGTCATCGGTGCCGCCCGCGGCGCCCTCCGGGCAATCGTTGATCGGCGCGTAGCCGTTGATGACCAAGCCGCCCCAAAGGCCCCGATCATTGTCCTCCGCAGTGCCGAGCACTTCCTCCTTGGCCGTGAAGAGGATCGGTTGATCGGCGGTGCCGTCGGCCATCAGCGCACATCCGCGGTTGATGACCAGGAAGTCGGTTGAACTGCTGCCGACAATGACGCCACCCGGGGCCACTTCAAGTTGGCAGTCCGGCAGGCTGCCGCCGCTGCTTCGCGCAGCACCATCCGGTGGCGTGACGCGCGCCGCGCCCCCGGAAATCTCAAAGATGGCGTCGTTGCCCAGCACTAAGCCCGTCGGGTCGAGGGCGCCGCCCGCCAAGGCCGAAACGTCAATCGTGTAGATGGGCTTGCCGCCAAAGCCTGAGTCCGCGGCGGTGCCCGAATCCGTAATGGCGGATTCCAAGTGAGCGGGAATCACGGTGGCGACCGTCGAGCCACCCCCAGGTTCGGGTTCCGGCTCGGGCTCGGGTTCCGGCTCCGGAGCAGGCGGTGGCTGAACCTCAACCTCCACCACGACGGAACCCGGCGAGACATTTTTCGACGAGCCGCCGCAAGCGGCCAACAGCGCCGCGGCAATGAACAGCACGGTAACCCGGCAAAGATCTCCCACGATCATGCATCCTCTAAGCTGAACGATTGTGCGGCTGGATGTTGCGAACTTCGCGGGGCAATTCCCGCAACATCCAATCAAGCAAGCTAGTGACTGGATTTGAAGATTTTGTGACGGCCTGATGACAAATTTGTTACGAGTTACTGCCCAAAAACCAAGGGGTTGCAATACCCAAACCGCATAGGTAGATTTATCCGTAGGATCTAAAGACCTAAAACAAAAAGCCGAACGGCCCGGCAATGCAGGGAGGCCTGACGATGAACATCCGCACAATCCGCAACTTCATGACAATCCCGGTGCTGGCCATCAGCCTAGCCGCCTGCGCCAGCACCGCCACCAACCCAGCCAAGCACTACGATGTTTGGTACGCCAAGGAAGCCAAGACCGAGCGGGACTACAAGCTCGACGAAGCGCAATGCTACGACGCCCACGAGTTGGAGCCCGGCCAGCCGGTAGCGCTGGACTCCCTGTCCTTTGAGGGCTACCGCGACTGCATGATGGCCAAGGGCTACGTGCTGAGGCAATACTAGAGCGCCCTCCATCGGCCCAATGCGACGGCGGGACGCCCTCGCATTGGGTCACGCAAGCCTTTTTTGAGGCTGTGGGCTAGAACGCCCGGTCTCAGGTACACTGACGGCATGCAGACCGAAATTCTTGCTCAAGGGCTGTGCTTTCCCGAGGGCCCGCGCTGGCGTGACGGAAGGCTTTGGTGCTCTGACATGCATGCCGGCGAAGTCGTCACCGTGGACGCCGACGGCACCGTCTCGTCCGTCCTCGAAGTCGCCAACGACCCGTCCGGTCTCGGCTGGCTGCCGAACGGCGACCTGCTCATTGTTTCAATGACCGACCAGCGCCTGCTCGCTTGGAACGGCGAGGCCGTGCGAACCCACGCGAACCTGTCGAAGCTGGCCAGTTTCCATCTCAACGACATGGTGGTGGACGGCGCTGGCCGGGCCTACGTCGGCAACTTCGGCTTCGACCTGCACGCCCAAAAGAAGCCCAAGCCAGCCGAAGTCATCCTCGTGGAACCCGATGGCGGCGCTCGGGTCGTCGCGGACGACATGCTGTTTCCCAACGGCACCGTCATCACCCCGGATGGCGACCAGTTGATCGTCGCTGAATCCTGGGGCGCCCGGCTGACCGCCTTCGACCTCGACGCCGAAGGCAGCCTGACCAACCGCCGGGTCTGGGCGGCCCTCGCCGACGGTGGGGTTCCCGACGGCATCTGCTTGGACGAAGCCGATGGCATTTGGGCGGCCTCCCCGTCCACCAACGAATGCCTGCGCTTGATCGAGGGCGGCAAGGTGACCCATCGCGTGTCCACCGACCAGGGCGCCTTTGCCTGCATGCTGGGCGGCACGACCCTGCACATCCTCACCTGCTCCACCTCCGATCCGGACGCCTGCCGAAAGAAGCGCTCCGGACGCATCGAGGTCGTGGAAGCACCCTACGCCGGGGCTGGACATCCCTAGCCTGCACCCATGATCCCCATCTACGAGAATTACCGTTCGCCTTGGCTTGACGAAGAGCTCGACATGCTTCGGGACGCCGCCCGCAGGTTCTTTGAACGGGAGTTCAAGCCGCACAACGAGCGGTGGCTGGCACAAGGCGAGATCGACCGGGACGCTTGGAACAAGGCGGGCGAGGCCGGTCTGCTGTGCGCGGAGATGCCGGAACGCTACGGCGGCGCCGGCGGCGACTACCGGCACGAAACCGTGGTCATGGAGGAGTTCCTGCGGCTGGGGCTCACCGGCTTCGGCTACCAAGTCCACAGCAGCATCGTCGCGCCCTACATCCTGCACTACGGCAACGAGGCGCAGCGCCAGCAGTGGCTGCCCAAGATGGCCACCGGGGACATGGTCGGAGCCATCGCCATGACCGAGCCGCACACCGGGTCGGATCTGCAGAACGTGCGCACCACGGCCGTTCGCGACGGCGACGACTACATCATCAACGGCGCCAAGACCTACATCACCAATGGCCAGCATGCCGATCTGGTGATCGTGGTCGCCAAGACGGATCCCAGCCAAGGCGCGAAGGGCATCTCCCTGATCGTCGTGGAAACCGACAACCCGGGGTTCCAGCGCGGACGAAACTTGAAAAAGATGGGCCTCAAGGCGGCCGACACCTCCGAAATGGCCTTCGCCGACTGCCGGGTGCCGGCCACCAACCGGCTCGGCGACGAAGAGGGCAAGGGATTCATCCAACTGATGCAGCAACTGCCCCAGGAACGGCTGAACATCGCCCAAGCCGGGGTGGTGGCCATGGAGCGGGCCATCGAAATCACGCTGGACTTCGTCAAGGAACGCCAAGCGTTCGGCCAGCGCGTGCTGGACTTCCAGAACTCCAAGTTCAAGCTGGCCGAATGCAAGACCCTATCGCTGGTCGCCCGCACCTTCGTCGATCAGTGCCTGGTGCGGCATCTCCAAGGCGAACTCGACGCCGCCACCGCATCGATGGCCAAGTATTGGTGCACGGACCGGCAATGCGAGGTCATCGACGAGTGCGTGCAACTGCATGGCGGTGCCGGCTACATGGACGAATACGAAATCTCCCGAATGTACGCCGACGCCCGTGTGCAGAAGATCTACGGCGGCACCAACGAGATCATGAAGGAACTGATCAGCCGAACGCTCTAGTCAAAGCTTCACCAAGGCACCACTTGGCGGGTGAAGGCCACGGCAAAGACGTAGCCGACGCTGAGCAGGGCGCCAAAGAGGCCAACGGACTTGAGGGCGGTCGAACGGCCCCGGAGCGTCAGGACGCCGAAGCCGATGTAGGCGGCAAGGCCTGCCAGCTTGGCAGCCAGCCAGCCCTCAACCAGCGATAGCTGAGTCATCACCGCTAGGGCAACCCCGATGGCAAGCAGCGCCGTGTCGATGATGTGGGGCAGGATGCGCGCCGCCTTCGTCTTGACCAAGGCCCGGCTGGCTTCGTTGGCCGACAGCGACCAGAATGCGCGCAGGATGAAGCCGACCACCGTGGCATAGGCTAATATGACGTGCATCGTCTTCAGCATTTGCACCTCGTAATCGCGGCACAAGACCGCCGCAAGATTGAACTAGGAGTATCTCATTTCCACCGGCATTGATGCAGCCATAGACGCCGCCATGCGCCCCTTGGCCGATGCCGTGTCGGGGTTCATCTTCTTCACCGTGCCGGTGGCTGGCGCCGATCTGCCGTTGATCGTCGTCTGGCTGATCTGCGCCGGCGTGTTCTTCACCTTCTACCTGCGGCTGGTGAACATCCGCGGCTTCAAGCACGCCGTCGACCTGGTGCGCGGCAAGCACAAGGTGCCAGGCGACCCGGGCGAAATCAGCCAATTCCAAGCACTCACCACCGCGGTGTCCGGCACCGTCGGGATCGGCAACATCGCCGGCGTCGCCGTTGCCATTTCCTTAGGTGGCCCCGGCGCCACCCTGTGGCTCATCGTCGCCGGCTTCCTAGGCATGTCCACCAAGCTCGCGGAATGCACCTTGGCGGTCATGTACCGCCGCGAGCGGGACGGCCAGGTGTCCGGCGGCCCCATGCACTACCTGGAGCGCGGCCTCGCGGCACGCAATTGGCTCGGCATGGGCCGCAGAGTGGGCCGTGCCCTCGGTCTGTTCTACGCCGCCGCCATGGTCATCGGCTGTCTTGGCATCGGCAACATGTTTCAGTCCAACCAAGCCACCGCCATCCTCATCGACGTCACCGGCGGCGCCAACAGCGTCTTCGCCGACCGCGCCTGGCTGGTGGGCCTGCTGCTGGCGGCCGGCGTCGGGTTGGTGATCATCGGCGGCATTCGCACCATTGCCAACACCACCGCCAAGCTGGTGCCCGCCATGGCCATCCTCTACGTCCTGAGCGCGCTCACCATCATCGCGCTGAACGCCGAGGCGCTGCCGGGCGCCATCGCCGCCATCTGGAACGGCGCCTTCTCTCCCCAAGGGGTCGCTGGCGGCGCCTTGGGGGTGATGATCCTCGGCTTCCGCCGGGCGGTGTTCTCCAACGAGGCGGGCTTGGGCTCGGCGGCCATCGCCCATGCCGCGGCCCGCACCAAGGAGCCGGTGAGCGAAGGCTTCGTCGCCTTGCTGGAGCCGTTCATCGACACCGTGGTGATCTGCACCCTGACGGCGCTGGTGATCATCACCACCGTGTACGACCCCGCGCTGGCCGGCAGTGGCGTCAGCGGCATCGAGCTCACCACCCGGGCGTTCGCCAGCACCCTGTCCTGGTCGCCGATCCCGCTGTCCATCGCCGCCATCCTGTTTGCCTACTCCACCATGCTGGCCTGGTCCTACTACGGTCTGAAGGCGTTCACCTACCTGGTCGGCGAGCGCCGCGGCGCCGATTTGGGCTTCAAGCTGTTCTTTTTGACTTTCGTGGTGCTTGGCAGCAGCATTCAACTCGGTGCCTTGGTCGATCTGTCAGACGCCTTGGTATTCGTGGTGGCCATCCCCAACCTGTTGGGCCTGTACCTGATGGCCCCGCTGATTCGCCGCGAGCTGATCGGCTACGAACGGCGCATGCAGCGGGCGACGCGGCCATAGAACGCCGAACAGGCAAGACCAACCAAAACGAGGACAATCGCAACGACCCATGGAAGGACCCACATCGCACATCTACTTTTCGCAACGGCTGCGGCTGCACTACGTCGATTGGGGCAACGAAGGCGCACCGCCCATGCTGCTGGTGCATGGCGGCCGCGACCATTGCCGAAACTGGGATTGGGTGGCCCAAGCCTTTCGCGACGATTACCACATCATCGCTCCTGACCTGCGCGGGCACGGGGATTCCCAATGGCTGCTCGGCGGCAGCTACGACCAAGTGGACTACGTTTACGACATCGCCCAACTGCTGCACCAACGCCAGCACACCCCGGTGACCATCATCAGCCACTCCCTGGGCGGCTCCATTTCGCTGCTCTATGCTGGCCTCTACCCGGAAACGGTCACTCGCCTGGTGTCCATTGAAGGCATGGGGCCGCCGCCAAGCATCGTGGAGGAGCGCATCAATCAGCCCCCCGCCGCCCGCCTCACCTCCTGGATCGAAGATCTGCGGCGCATCGCCGGGCGCATCCCGCGCCGCTACAAGTCCCTGGAGGACGCCTACGAGCGGATGCAGACCGAAAACCCGCACCTCACCGAGGACCAAGCCCGGCATCTCACCATTCACGGCAGCAACCAGAACGAGGACGGCACCTACAGTTGGAAGTTCGACAATTACGTGCGCGCCTTTCCGCCAGTCGGGATGCCTTACGAGGAGCAGCAGCAACTGCACCGGCGCATCAGTTGCCCGACGCTGCTGTTCCATGGCCAGGAAAGCTGGGCTTCCAACCCAGAGGAGGACGGCCGGATCGACAACTTCCAAAACGCCCAGGTGGCCAGCGTCGCCAACGCCGGGCATTGGGTCCACCATGACCAGCTTGATGAGTTCCTCAGCATCACCCGGGCCTTTCTGGCAGGCTGACTAATGAGTGAACGGGCCCGGCTGCTGCACGACAGCCCGTGGCAGGGGGTTTTGCACCTGACCGGCGGCGGCGCCGGCATGCTCAGCGAGCTGCTCGGCGAAGCCGGCGCCTCCCGAACCCTCATCGAGGCCCGGATTCCCTATGCCGAAGGCAGCTTGGAGGCCCTGCTCGGAGGCCGCCCGGACCAAGCCTGCAGCGCACCCACCGCCCGCGCCCTGGCCATGGCCGCCTTCGAGCGCGCCTTGCATCATGGTTCCCAGCCCGCCTTTGGCTTCGGCGTTACGGCCAGCCTCGCCACCGACCGGCCGAAGCGGGGCCCTTGCCGCGCCCATCTCGCGGTGCAGACCCTAGGCCACACCGCCCAGACGCAAATTGCACTGCGCGGCGAGCGCGCCGCCCAAGAGTCGGCCTTGATGGAGTTCGCATGGCAAACCCTGCTGGGCGCCCTAGCCCTTAGCGACCCATCAAAGGCCAATCTAGAGCAGGTGGCCGCCACGGATGAGTGGCAAGCCCTGATCGCCGGAAGCCGCCGCTCGACGCCAGCCCCGCAAAGGCCGGCGCTGATCCTGCCCGGCTCCTTCAATCCCCTGCATGATGGCCACCGGCGCATGATGGCCGTCGCCGAAGTGCGGCTGGGACAGGCGGGGGTCTTCGAGCTCTCGGTGGAAAACCCGGACAAGCCGCTGCTGGACTACATCGAGATTCATCAACGGCTCGCACAGTTCCAAGGCAAGATTTGCCTGACCCGCCTACCCACCTTCCGCGACAAGGCGGCGGAGTTTCCGGGCGCAACCTTCGCAGTGGGCATCGACACCTTGCTGCGCATCGCTGATGCGCGCTACTACGGCGGCGCAGCGCAGCGCGATGCAGCCGTGGCCGCCATGCTCGATGCCGGCGTGTCGTTTTTGGTCTTCGGCCGCCTCATTGACGGCACCTTCCAGAACTTGAGCCACGCCATCCTGCCGGAGGCCCTGCGCGGCGTTTGCACGGAAGTTTCCGAGGACGAGTTCCGCGCCGACCTCTCCTCCACCGACCTCCGCCGCCGGACTACTCCAGATCCTCCAGCCGCTTAGGCCAGTTGTCCTTAAGCAGGCGTGACAGGGAGCGGTCGGCCAACAACCGGCCATCGGTCTGGCAGCGGGCGCAGTAGTTGGCTTCGTTCTCCGCATAGACGATGCGTTGCACCGGGGACCCGCAACGTGGGCAGGGCTGGCGGTACTTGCCATGCACGGCCATCTCCTTGTGGAAGGCGGTGACCTTGGCCGGGAACTTGTCCCCCGCCTCGCGGCGCAGGCGCTCGGTCCATTCCGTCAGCACCGATCGGCAGGCGCTAAACAGCCGCTCCGCCTCCTCATCGCTGAGCGCTCCGGCCCGCTTGAACGGCGACATGCCGGCTGTGAGCAGTATCTCATCGGAATAGGCGTTACCGATGCCCGCCAGCACCCGCTGGTCGGTCAGCGCCCGCTTGAGGGTGTGGTTGGCGTTGCGCAGACGGTCTGCAAACGCATCCAGATCAGCTTGCAGCACCTCCAGTCCGCCCGGGTCCAGGGCTGCCAACGCCGCCCGCCCCCGCACGAGGCGCAGGGCAGCGCGCTTCTTCTTGCTGGCCTCCGTGAAGACCAGCGTACCGGTCGAGAAGTCGAACAACGCCAGCACGTTGCGGCCTGGCTTGCGCACGCCCTCAGCGCGCCATTGCAGGCGCCCGGAGATCATCAGGTGCATGACCATGAAGCAGTCGCCTTCAAGCTCAAGCACGATCTGCTTCGCCAAGCGGCTGACGCTCCGCACCCGCAGTCCGCACACCTCATCCACGCCGGGCGTCACCGAACGCAGCACGAAAGGGCTCTTGAGGCGCACGCCGTCCAGGGTGGCGCCGGCCAGCCGGGCTTCCAGGTGCTCCAAGTAAACGGTGAGATCGGGCATCTCAGGCACGTTGAGGATCCTCCATGGAAATAGCCGTGCGCCACCGGCCGCGGCGAAAGCGCACGACCAGCATGACGGCCTTGACCAAAAAGTCGCCCACCATGGCCGAGTACACCCAAACCACGGGAAGCTCCATATAAGTGAATAGCACAGCCAAGCCGCAACGCACGCCAATCAGGCCGCACAAGGTGGCGATCAGCGGAAAGCGCGTGTCGCCAGCGCCGCGCAGGGCGCCGCCCAGCGCGAACTCCACCGCCAGCAAGGGCATCATGGCACCCAACACGTAGATCAGGATGATGGTGTAGCGCACGGTCAAGGGCTCATCGCCAATGAAGTAAGCTGCCAACTCCCCAGCGAAAAGCGCCACCAGAAAGCCCAAGCCGCCCATGGTCAGGGTAGCCAGGGCGCAGGCCCGCCAGCCGCTGCGCACCGCGCCCGGATAGTCCCCGGCACCGAGATGCTGGCCCACCAAGGTGGAGCCGGCGATGGAGAAGCCGAAGCCCACGGTGATGCAGACCATCAACAGGTTGCCGCCGACGTTGTAGGCGGCGAAGGCTTCGGTGCCGTAGAAGTTGCCGATCAGCATCAGAAAAATGAAGAAGCCCACTTGGAACACCACCTGCTCGGCCGCGGCGGGATAGCCAATGTCGAGCAGGCGGCGCAGCCGAGCCCGACGCCACCAGCCGCTGCCGACGTGGCGAACGCGAAACTTCTGGTTCAGCCACAGGATCAGCAGCACCGCGCCGCCGATGCTGAAGGA
>VYDB01000140.1 GCA_009843635.1 Gammaproteobacteria bacterium | reverse complement strand
GCCATGCCCCCCCACTCAGGCGTCAGCCAAAGGCGCGGGGGTGCGAGTAGTTACTATATTCATTTAATTTCAATAGATTGAATCCTAAATATAGAAAATATCTCAAATTCAATTGGCGCTCGCAACGGCTCACGGCTAGTCCTTACCGGCTCGCCGGGCGCGACGGCGCCTAGCTAGAAGCGAGCGTCCCAAGCCCAACAACAGACCACCAAGCAGCGCCAAAGCCGCGAAGATGGCCACAACGCCGAAGCTTACTGTCAGTGCGCTTAGCAAGTCCGCCGTCTCCACCTCGTAGGCGTCGGCCAGCCAAGCAATTGCCAGCGCTACGGCCACCGTGCCCAGCAGGATGGTGCGCGTCAGCCGGGCGTGGCTGCGCACCCGGCGTCGAGTCGGGGCGCTTTGCAGGCGTTCCCGTATGGCTTCAGCTCGCTTGAGCTTGTCGCTGGAATCCAAGGGACACCGCCCGAACTAGTCGTCGATACTGATCAGTTCGACATCGAAGACCAAGGTGGCGTGGGGGCCGATCAGTTGGCCGGCACCCCGTTCGCCATAGGCGAGCTCCGATGGGATGAACAGCCGCCACTTGGCGCCCGGCGACATGAGCTGCAGCGCCTCGGTCCAACCGGCTATGACCTGGTTGAGGCGGAAGCTGGCGGGACTGCCCCTGGCAACGGAGCTGTCGAAGACGGTATCGTCGATCAGACGGCCTTCGTAGTGGGTGGTAACTCGACTGTCCGCGTTTGGGGTGGGTCCCTCGGCAGCAACGAGCACTTCGTACTGCAGCCCCGAGGGGAGAACCTCGACTTCCACGCGCTCGGCGTTCCGTGCCAGAAATTCCATCCCCGCCGCACCCGCAGCAGCGCGCCGCTCGGCGAGGATGGCTTCAAGCGCGGCTTGGCCCTGGGCTTCAGGCACTCGGGGCGGCGCCCCCGCGAGGCCATCCGCCAAGCCCGCGGCGAGCGCCTCCCCGTCAATGCTGGTCCCAAACTCCTCCTGCAGCCGCTCCCCTTGGCGGTGGCCGATGAGATAGCCAGCTTCGGCAGCTTGTCCTGCCAAGTCCACAGCCTCGCCTGCCGTGGGCCCGCCGCCACCCTCCTTGGAACAGGCCGCTATCAGGCAAGCCGCAAACAGCATTACAGCCCGAGAGCCGACCGGGAGTCCTTTTTCCATCATCAAACAGTCCCTTCAAGATCAAATAGCTGAAGCGAGTTTACACTCCTGGCATGTGATTCGGGGCAAGGGTGGGACGCCCTCGAGCCGGTGCGAACCTTTGGCTCGCATTGGGAGAGGAGTTATCGGATCTCGATAGCGAAGTTCTTGCGGAAGACTGGCTCCCCACCTCGACAGCCCGCGAAGGTGGTTGACATACGCCTTTCGGAAGAAAGGCGGAAGTAAAAGGCCAGCACCAGTAGAACACGCGAGTTCCAACACTCCGCAAGGTCGATCCCGCCCCCACCCCACTTTCCCGTGGTAGTTGGCGACCCCGACCGGTTCCGTGCTGGCGATACTCCATGGATCCTTCGACACATGCCGTGCTGCCGAAGTTCGCGGACTCATTCGTTCGCTTTGCGCTGCACAGCCTCAACAAGGCTGCGGGAAAGGCGATAGCCAACACCCACCAAATCTTCGATCAAGGGACTCACGGCTGGCAGGTGTCCTGCCGTTTTGGCTGCCAGAAGAACACCCGCCACGCCCACCAAGGGAATTCCCGCACTTTGTGCGACCTTCCTGCCTTTTGCGTCGTCGATCAAGAGAAACCGCACAGCCCGACTAAGGCACAGGGCAATGGCTTCGGCTTCGCCCGCGTCCACGAGACGGGCAAAGCGTCTGACCTGCGTTCCTTCCTCCAGCGGAACCACGCGCAGCCAGCCCGCTTCAAACGCCTGCCCAACCGCCGCCGCTCCGGCCCGACCGGATCCGATGGCGATTTCTCCATGAACGGCGGGTGGGATCAGGCCCAAACCAAACAGCTCTCGGAGTAGGTTCAGCCGTCCAATTCGCCCCAGCGCGATCAATGGCCCTGCATCTGCAACGAAAGGCCTATCCACTCGGGAAACGTCTTCAATTGGCTCCCCTGCCGGAGACCCCATGCCATGATTCACAGAGTTGCCCGCAGCTCATCCTCGAGTTCTGAGTGCGGGTAGTCCACTGCCGCCACGCCTGCTCTGCCAAGCAAATCCATGAAGTCCTCCACGGCAAGGTCCGCCACCTTGGCTGCTTGGGCCATGGTCAAATGACGTTGTTCAAACAGGTGCAGAGCGAGGGTTCGATGCACACCAACCTCTAACAGGCGATCATCAAACGGAATGGCCAAGATGGTGGGGCGCCCGTGCTTGGTGATCATGGCCAACCGCCCATCCTCCGCATTGCGAAGCAGTTCGCTGGAACGCTGCCTCAGATCTCGAACGCTGAATGAAGGTGGAGCATTCATTTCAACTTTTCCTAAAATGTGTACACATATCGTAGCATATTTGAAAATGGAGTTTGTGCAACTTGAAGGGTTTTCGGTGGAAGTGAGCGAGCTGTTTGGCGCCAAGTGACCGCACGACTGAGTGCTGCAAGGGCGTCCCTCTATGGGTATGATGGCCTTCTTTCACTCAGCAACTACCTGCATGCTCGTCAAACACATCCACCTCTCGTCCGCTTGGGCGGTTTGCGCCACTTGGCTTTGCTTGTGCGGCCCCGCTCTCACTTGGGCCGAAGAGGCCGCCCCCTTGGCACCCTTGGACGTCCATGGGCGCACCAGCCTGACCATCGTTGAGCAGTTGCGCCACAACCACTACCTGCGCAAGACCTTGGACGACACGGCCTCCAGCGAGGTATTCGACAACTACCTCGAGGCTTTGGACGGGGCACGGGTGTACTTCACTGCCGCCGACGTGGCCGCCATGGAAAAGCACCGGCACGAGCTTGACGACGCGCTCAAGCGCGGCAACCTCGGCCCCGCCTTCGACATGTTCAACCGCCATCAGCGGCGGCTGATCGACCGCTTTGAATACCTGCTGGCCAAGCTGGAGGATGGCGTGGAGGCGCTCGACTTCCGCGCCGACGAGACGCTTGAAGTGGACCGCAAGGACGCGCCCTGGCCCGCGGACGAAGCCGCGCTGGACGCGCTTTGGGACAAGCGCCTGAAGGCCGCGGCGCTGAACATGAGGCTCAACGGCAAACCCGACGCCGAAATCCAGGAATTGCTGACCAAGCGCTACCGCAACCGCCTCAAGCAGGCGCGGCAGACCAAGAGCGAAGACGCCTTCGGAATCTACGTCAACGCCTTCACCACTGCCTATGACCCGCACACCCGCTATTTCTCACCGCGGGTCTCGCAGAACTTCAACATCAACATGTCCCTATCCCTGGAAGGCATTGGTGCCGTGCTGCGCAGCGAGGACGAGTACACCTCGGTGGTGCGGCTGGTGCCCGCCGGACCGGCGGCCAAGACCGGCAAGATCAAGCCCGCCGACCGCATCATCAGCGTCGGCCAAGGCGAGCGGGGGCCGCTGATCGACGTGGTGGGCTGGCGCCTTGATGACGTGGTGGAGTTGATTCGCGGGCCCAAGGGCTCCAAGGTGCGTCTTGAAATCGTGCCGGACAAGGCTGAGGGCCAAGCGGCCAAGGTGGTGCAGATCACCCGCAACACCGTCAAGCTGGAGGAGCAAGCGGCGCGCAAGAAGCTGCTGACCCTGCGCCGGGGCGGTCACGACTACCGCATTGGCGTGATCGAAATCCCAACGTTCTACGTCGATTTCAAGGCCTTGAAGCAGGGTGACCCCAGCTACCGGAGCACCACCGGCGACGTGGCGCGTCTCGTTCGGGAACTCGAAGCCGAGGGCATGGACGGCTTGGTGATCGATCTGCGCAACAACGGCGGCGGCTCCCTGCAGGAGGCCGACAAGCTGACGGGCTTATTCATTAAATCAGGGCCCACGGTGCAGGTGAGGGCGGCGAGAAAGCGGGCCAACGTCTATGCCGACGACGACGAATCCTTGGTTTGGGACGGGCCGCTAGCGGTGATGGTCAACCGGCTGTCGGCCTCCGCATCGGAAATCTTCGCCGGCGCCATTCAGGATTACCAGCGCGGCGTCATCGTCGGTGGCCGCACCTTCGGCAAGGGAACCGTGCAGACCTTGGTGCCCCTGAATCGAGGCCAGCTCAAGATCACCGCCGCCAAGTTCTACCGCATCTCAGGGCAAAGCACCCAGAACCGGGGCGTCCTGCCGGACATCGAGTTCCCCGACCTCTACGACGTCGAGCACATCGGCGAAAGCAGCTTGGAAGACGCCATGCCGTGGGACGACATTCGACCGGCCGCCTACCCGCGCAGCAACAACATTCGACCCGCCCTTGGCACCCTGCGCGCCCAACACGCCGAACGAACGCTGGACAACCCGGACTTCGTGTACCTGCGCACCTTGGCTGACCGCATTCGCCAGGACAGCGAGAACACCGAGCTGTCCTTGAACGAAGCCGAACGGCGCCGCCAAAAGGCCGAGGAGGACGCTTGGCGGCTTGAGGTGGAGAACACCTTGCGGCTGGCCAAGGGCCTCTCCCCGCTCAAGGACTTGGACGAATTGGAAGCCGAGGACGACCCCGCAGACGAAGACGAGGCCGATGATCCCACCAACGAGGCCGTGCTAGCCGAAGCCGGCGAAGTGCTGCTTGACCTGATCGGCTTCCGCCACCAGGTGGCGATGATCGGCGACGCTAGCGACGTCCCTGCCTCCGTTGTCGCCCCGGCGCTGAGCGGCGAATCCGCTTCCCGTCAACACTAGCTATTTCTTGCGAGGGGCGGCCCCTCGCGCTCCCCAGGCTGAGGGCTCCTTCATGCGAGGGGCGGCCCCTCGCGCTCCCCAGGCTGAGGGCTCTCTAGCCCGGCAGCAGAAACTCCCTCGAACGGGCGTTGATGGTCTCTAGCAGCGCCGACTGAAAGGCATCCAAGGCCAAGGTGTGCTGAGCCTTGTGGCCGTGGCGGCGCAGGGTCACGGTGCGGTCCTGCTGCTCCCGCTCGCCGACGATCAGGACGTTGGGAATCTTCAACGTGGCCGCTTGGCGGATTTTCTTGGACACCGTATCGGTGGAAGGGGCGAGCTCGGCGCGCACCATGCGCGCCCTGAGCGCAGCGACGATCTGTGCGCCGTAGGCGTCAAACTGCTCCGAGACGGTGACCACCTGCGCCTGCACCGGCGCCAACCAAGTGGGAAATGCACCCGCGTAGTGCTCCAGCAGAAAGGCCACCATGCGTTCGTGGGTGGAAAAGGGCGCCCGGTGAATGCAGTAAGGCCGGTGCGGTTGGCCGTCGGCGCCCACATACGTCAAGCCGAGAGCTTCGGGTTGGGAAAAGTCCAGTTGCACCGTCGACAGCGACTCCTCGCGGCCAGTGACGGTCAGGAATTGAATGTCGATCTTGGGGCCGTAGAACGCCGCTTCGCCAATGCCATCCACGTAGTTGACGCCCATCTCCTTCAATACCGCTTCCAGGATGGCTTCCGATGCGGTCCAAGCTTCGGGATTATCGACGTACTTGTCCCGTCCCTTGGGGTCGTCCGGGTCCCAGCGGGACAGTCGCACCACGTAGTCGTCGAGCCCCAAGACGGCGTAGGCCTCTTCGTAAAGCCGCATCACGGCCTTGAACTCATCCTTTATCTGCGCCTCGGTGCAGTAGATGTGCGCATCGTTCATGCACATGCCCCGCACCCGCACCAAGCCGCCCACCGCCCCGGAATCCTCCCAGCGATAGACTTGGCCGTACTCGGCCAGACGCACCGGCAGATCCCGGTAACTCCTTGGAATGGCTGCGAAGACCTTGTGGTGATGGGGGCAGTTCATCGGCCGCAGGCGGTAGGCCTCCTTTATCGCACCGCCCTCGCCCGCCGCGTCATCCATTTCCTGCCCATCGCCTGAGTCCATGACCTCCATGGGGGGGTACATGTCGTCCGCGTAGAAAGGCAGGTGGCCAGACTTGAAGTAGAGGTTCTCTCGGGCCAGGTGCGGCGTGGCAACCCGCTGATAACCCGCCTTGAACTCCAGTTCCTTGGCCAGTTTCTCGAGTTCATCACGAACTACGGTGCCGTTCGGCAGCCACAGCGGCAGCCCCCGGCCCACATCGTTGTCGATGGCGAAGATGCCCAACTCCCGGCCCAGCTTCTTGTGGTCGCGGCGCTGAGCCTCCTCCCAGCGCGCCACGTGATCGTCGAGCTCCGCCTTGGCGGCGAAGGCCCAAGCGTAGATGCGGGTCATCATCGTGTTGGCGGAGTCGCCCCGCCAGTAGGCGCCGGCCAAGCTCCTGAGCTTGAAGGCGTCGCGCGGCAACTGCTTGGTATCGGACACATGCGGCCCCTCGCACATGTCGAGGAAGGGGCCATTGCGGTAGAAGGACAGCGTGCTTAAGCCCTGCTTGGCGATCAGCTCCGCGCCATACTCCCGCTTGTAGGGCTCGCCCATTTCCTCGATGCGCGCAAGCGCCTCGGCAGCGGGCAGGTCTTCCTGGTAGAAGCGCTGGCCCTTCTTGATGATCTTGCGCATGCGCCGTTCGACCTCAGGGAAGTCCGCCTCAGTGAGCGGCTCGCTCAACAGGAAATCGTAGTAGAAACCGTCCTTGATGGGTGGGCCGAAACCCAAGGTGGAGCCGGGGCGCAACTCCAGCACCGCCTGCGCCAGCACGTGCGCCAAGCTGTGGCGAATTCGGTACAGCTCATCGTCCGGCTGCTCCGCGCCGCTGTGTTCGGCGCGTTGCCCCGCGCGTCGATCCAAGGAAGCCATTGCGCACCTCTCCAAGGCAGGTCAGGAAACTCTGTGCCGCCCAAGGTTGGAAAAGTGCGGATGATATCGGCAGGCAACCCGCTTTCCTACTCCCAAGGCGCATAGAAGGTCGCACGGCAGGGTTGAAGTGGGCGCACGGTGCGGGCATCCGGCACTGTTAAGGCTCGTCGTAAGCCCGGCTTCCCGCAAGCCAACCCCGCCTGGTGTGCCGGATGCCCGTACCGTGCGCCCACTCGCGGCCCATGCAATCGCCTTGAATTTGCGATGCGCTTGGCTGATGCTCCGCCTTCCGAATTTGCTCGATCACGGGAAATCGCACCCTGCGCTGCTGACCGCCATGCCCGAGATTCCAAACCCCCACGCGCTGGCGTCCATGTTGCTAACTGTGGTCGCCCTCTATCTGTTCAGCCGCGAGTGGCTGCGGCTGGAGATTTCCAGCATAGGGCTGATCAGTGTGCTGGCCATGGGCTTTTCGCTGTTTCCCTACGGGGACTTCCGCCCCACTGAGTTCTTCGCCGGCTTCGGCCACGAAGCGCTGATTGCGGTCTGCGCCCTGATGGTGATGGGCCAAGGGCTGGTGCAGACCGCAGCCCTGGAGCCAGTGGGGCGCGTGCTGGCCCGCTTCTGGAACCGGCTGCCCTTTCTCTCGTTCATGGCGACCCTCGTGGTGGGCGCCGTGCTTTCCGCCTTCGTGAACAACACACCCATCGTGGTGCTGCTGCTACCCATTCTGGTGAGCGTGTGCCTGCGCACCGACAACTCGCCGGCCAAGATCCTCATGCCGATGGGCTTCGCCACCTTGGTGGGCGGCATGGCCACCACCATCGGCACGTCAACCAACCTGCTGGTGGTGAGCGTGGCCTCTGATCTGGGCCTTGCCGAATTCGGCATGTTCGACTTCGTGTATCCGGCGGCTATCGCCGGCGCGGTGGCCTTCGTCTATCTGTGGCTGATCGCGCCGCGGCTGCTGCCCGCCCGCGACATCCCACTGGCCGGCGCCGCGCCGCGCCTGTTTGAGGCCCGGCTGCGCCTGACCAGCGAATCGCCTGCGGTCGGCATGCACCTGTCCGATGCCATCGCGCTGTGCGACGACAAGCTGCGGGTCGCGCGCATCCGCCGCGGCGAAATGCTCCTCATGCCGTTGCCCGGTGCCCTGCTCAAGGCAGGCGACCAACTTCGCGTGCGCGACACCCGAGAGAACCTCAAGCTCTTTGAGGACACGCTCAAGGCCAGCTTGCACAGCGTCGGTTCCGGCGACAACGGCAATGGCCCCCTATCCGAGCAGAGCCAGAGCTTGGCGGAGATCGCCGTGGTGGCCGGCTCGCGCCTCGACGGCGCCAACCTGCGCTCCGCGCGCTTTTTGGACCAGTTTCAGTTGGTGGTGCTGGCGGTGCATCGCGCCGGAAGGGAAGTGATGAGCTTCGAGGACAACATCGCTCGGGTGGTGCTGCAGCCCGGAGACATTCTGCTCGTCCAAGGCGCTGGGGCGCAGATCGCCCGCCTGAAGCGAAGCACCGACTTTCTGGTGCTCGATGCCACTGCGGACCTGCCCGAACCGCACAAAGCCAAGCGGGCGCTGGCCATCTTTGTGGGCGTCGTCGCCTGCGCCGCCAGCGGCCTGATGCCCATCTCCGTGAGCGCCACTGCCGGCGCCTGCCTGCTGCTGCTGACCCGCTGCCTAAACGTCGGCCCCGCCATCCGCGCCATCAACTCATCGGTGTTCTTCGTCATCGTTGCCAGCCTTGCCCTGGGCAGGGCGCTGGTTGAGACCGGAGCCACCAACTATCTCACCGAGGTATTCCTCGTCGCCACCTTGGGAGCGGACCATCTCATCGTACTCGGCGCCCTCATGGCTTTGCTGGCGGTGCTGACCAACGTGGTGTCCAACAACGCCGCCGCCGTGATCGGCACGCCCATCGCCATCGGCATCGCCAACAATCTCGGCCTGCCTCCGGAACCCTTTGTGCTGGCGGTGCTGTTCGGCGCCAACATGAGCTTCGCCACGCCCATGGCCTACCAGACCAACCTGCTGGTGATGGCAGCCGGCAACTACCGCTTCTCGGACTTCGTCAGAGTGGGTGCGCCCCTCACGGTGATCATGCTGCTCACCCTGACTTGGGCTTTGGGCAGAATCTACTTCTGAGACCTAGAACGTCAGCCGCTGTTCGTGGGCGTAGGCGTTCAGTCGGCCCTCGCGCAGAAAGCCGACCAGCGTCTGGCCGCTACGCTCGGCGAAGTCCGCCGCCAAACCGGATGGCGCCGACACCGCGCACACCATGGGAACGCGCGCCGCCAAGGCCTTTTGCATGATCTCAAAGGAGGCGCGGCCGCTGACCATGAGCGCATGTTCAGCGGCGGGCCAAGGCCCATGGCGCAGCGCATGGCCGAGCACCTTGTCCACCGCGTTGTGGCGGCCCACATCCTCGCGCACGATCAGCAGCTTGCCTTGGGCGTCGAACAGCCCTGCCGCATGCATGCCGCCGGTGGCGGCAAACTCGTCCTGGGCGGCCCGCAGCGCGTCCGGCAGGCCGAGCAGTGTCTGGATGGGGATCCGCAAGGCGCTCTCAACCGGTGGGAAATGCTTGTGAACCTGCTCGATGGTTGCCGCGCCGCACAGTCCGCAACTGGAACTCGCGAACACATGGCGGGTCAACTGGTCCACATCAAAGCGCACCTCGGGCCGCAGGAAGACGTTGATGAGGTTGAATCCGCCAGCCCGTTGCGGCGCCTCGATCTTGACGATGTCCTCGGCCGATTGGATCACGCCTTCGGTGAGCAGAAAGCCGGCCGCCAAATCCTCATCATGGCCTGGGGTGCGCATGGTCACGCTGATGGGCCGCGCCCGGATGCGGATTTCCAGCGGCTCCTCAGGAGCGAGCCGGTCATCGGCGGTTTGCAAAGGCTGGCCAAGGCGGTAGCGAAGGACGCGCTGGCGCGCCTGCTCCTGTCCGGTCAAAGGGCGCCTTCCCCGGCAACCCCGTGCAACTGCCGAACCGCGGCCTTCAGGGCGGGCGAGAGTTGATCGGCGTCGCCGTTTGCGACCTCGGCCATGGCTTGGCGCATGCGCGGATCCCAAAAGCGGTTAAGGTGATCGGCCACTCGGGCCGCCACCAGTTCAACATCGTCGGTGTAGGCCATGTTGGCGGTGATCTGCTCGGCCATGCGAACCAGCTTGGCGGCGTCAACGGTCATGCCTCAAGCCTCGCTCAGCGCCTGCTCCGACAACTGCTGCTGGGCGGCCGTGAAGCGGTGGAACATCTCCTGCCACTCGGATGGCCTGCTAACCGGGTAAGCCTGCACTGCCGTCACCTTGTATTCCGGGCAATTGGTGGCCCAATCGGAATTGTCGGTGGTGATGACGTTGGCGCCTGACTCCGGATGGTGGAAGGTGGTGTAGAGCACCCCGGGCTGCACCCGCTCGGTCACCTTGGCGCGCAGCACGGTTTCGCCGGCGCGGCTCTTCAGGCCCACCCAACTGCCATCGACGATGCCCCGCACCTGGGCATCCGTCGGATGAATCTCAAGAATGTCCTCCCGGTGGTAGGCCACCGCGCCGGTGCGCCGGGTTTGCGCGCCCACGTTGTACTGCGAGAGCACCCGGCCCGTGGTCAAAAGCAGCGGATACCGGGCGTTGGCTCGTTCGTCGGTCGGCACATAGGGCGTCGGTGCGAAGTAGCCCTTGCCGCGCACGAACTCATCAACGTGCATCAGCGGCGTCCCGGCTGAGGCCTCGTCCCGGCAAGGCCATTGAATGGAGCCGAGTTCAGCAAGCTTAGCGTAGCTCACGCCACGGAAGGTGGGGGTCAGGCGGGCAATCTCATCCATGATCTCGCTAGGGTGCGAATAACGCATCTCATAGCCCATGGCGGTGGCCAGACGGCAGGTGATGTCCCACTCATCCATCCCAGACAAGGGTGCGATGACCTTGCGCACGGGCGAAATGCGCCGTTCAGCATTGGTGAAGGTGCCGTCCTTCTCCAGGAAGGAGCAGCCCGGCAGGAAGACGTGGGCGAACTTGGCGGTCTCGTTCAGGAACAGATCCTGAACAATCACGCATTCCATCGCCGAAAGCGCCGCATAGACATGCTGGGTGTCCGGATCGGATTGGGCGAAGTCCTCGCCCTGCACGTACAGGCCCTTGAATTCCCCGCCGATGGCGGCATCGAACATGTTGGGGATGCGATAGCCGGGCTCGGGGTCGAGCGCGACCTGCCACTCCGCCTCGAACAGCCGCCGGGTGGCTTCGTCGGACAGGTGCCGGTAGCCAGTCAGTTCATGGGGAAAGGAGCCCATGTCGCACGCGCCCTGCACGTTGTTCTGGCCGCGCAGCGGATTGACGCCCACCCCCGGACGGCCGAGATTGCCAGTGGCCATGGCCAAATTGGCGATGCCCATGACCATGGTGGAGCCTTGGCTGTGCTCGGTGACGCCTAGGCCGTAATAGATGGCGCCATTGCCGGCCCCGGCATAAAGGCGCGCCGCGGCCCGCACCTGCGCCGCCGGCACCCCGCTCAAGGCTTCGGTAGCCTCCGGAGAATTGCGCGCCTCACTGATGAAGGCGCGCCAGATCCGGTAGGCCTCGAGGTCGCAGCGGGCACGGATGTACGCCTCATCCTCAAGGCCCTCGTCGATGACGGCATGAGCCAAGGCGTTGATGACCGCCACGTTGGCACCCGGCTTCAATTGCAGGTGGTAGTCCGCCCGCACATGCGGGGATTGCACCAAGTCGATGGCCCGCGGGTCCACGACAATCAGGCCAGCGCCCTGGTGCAGCCGCCGCTTCATCGCGGAAGCGAACACCGGGTGGGCCTCGGTGGGGTTGGCGCCGATGACCATGATGACGTCGGCCTCAAGCACCGAATCGAAGTTCTGGGTACCGGCAGACTCGCCCAAGGTGGTCTTCAGTCCGTATCCCGTCGGCGAGTGGCAGACTCGGGCGCAGGTGTCCACGTTGTTGTTGCCCGCTGCGGCGCGGACGAACTTCTGCACCACATAGACCTCTTCGTTGGTGCAGCGCGACGAGGTGACCCCGCCGATGGACTTACGCCCATATCGCGCCTGAATCGCCTGCAGTCGCTCGGCGGCGGTGCGGATGGCTTCATCCCAACCCACCGCTTGCCATTCGTCGTCGATGCTGTCGCGCACCAAGGGCGTGGTGATGCGGTCTTGGTGGGTGGCGTAGCCAAAGGCGAACCGTCCCTTCACGCAGGCGTGGCCGTGATTGGCGTGGCCATCGCGGTTCGGCACCATGCGCACGAGCTGGCCGCCCTGGGTCTCCGCACGGAAGGAGCAGCCGACGCCGCAGTACGCGCAGGTGGTGATGACGGCGCTCTCCGGCTGGCCGTGCTCGATGACGGACTTTTCGATCAGCGTGGCGGTGGGGCAGGCCTTGACGCAGGCGCCGCAAGAAACGCACTCGGAGTCGATGAAGGCGTCGTTCTGGCTGGCGACGACCTCGGAATCGAAGCCGCGCCCATTGATGGTCAAGGCGTAGGTGCCCTGCTGCTCCTCGCAGGCGCGTACGCAACGGGAACAAACGATGCACTTGGCTGGGTCGAAGCTGAAATACAGGGCGGACTCGTCCTTGGGCTTATCCAAGTGATGGGCGCCGTCGTAGCCGTAGCGCACGGTCCGCAGGCCCACCGCGCCGGCCATGTCCTGCAGTTCACAATCACCGTTGGCGGCGCAAGTCAGGCAATCCAACGGATGGTCGGAGATGTAGAGCTCCATGACGTTGCGCCGCAGTTCCGCCAACCGGGGCGTCTGGGTGTGCACGACCATGCCTTCCTCGACCAAGGTGGTGCAGGAGGCCGGATAACCCTTGCGCCCCTCGATGGTCACCAAGCACAGGCGGCACGAACCGAAGGCGGCCAAGTCCTCGGTGGCGCAGAGCTTGGGTATGTTCGCTCCGGCCAAGGCTGCGGCGCGCATCACCGAGATGCCTTCGGGCACCGCGACGGACCGTCCGTCGATTTCGACGTTGACCGTTGGCGCGGCGCCCGCCCCGCCTTTGGCGGCTGAATTGGCGATGACGGCGGGGGTGCCCAGATCCCGCTCCGCGCCGACCCGGTAGTAGAGGTTCATGTCACGCAATTTACACTGCCTAACAACTCGTCTGCAAAGTGCGCCACGACCCTCTGCACCGTCACAACGCCTCACAACTCGTCCGCAAAGTGCGTCATGACGCTGAGCACTGGCAAGGGCGCCATGCCGCCGAGACCGCACAGGGAGCCGTCGATCATGGTATGGCAGAGGTCCTTGAGCAGCACCCGGTTGTCCGCCGCCGCCTCCCCCCGCCGTATGCGATCGACCACCTCGACGCCGCGCACGGCGCCAATGCGGCAGGGGGTGCATTTGCCGCAGGACTCCTCGGCGCAGAATTCAAAGGCGTAACGGGCCATGGCGCCCATGTCGGTGGTTTCGTCAAAAACCACCAGGCCACCGTGGCCGATCATCCCGCCAATGGCCTGAAAGGACTCATAGTCCAAGGGTGTGTCGAAATGCTGCGGGGGGATGTAGGCACCCAAGGGACCGCCCGCTTGCACCGTCTTGATCGGAAGGCCGCTGGCGGTGCCGCCACCCAAGTGCTCAACCACCCAGCGCAATGGCTTGCCGAAGGGCACCTCGAACAGCCCGCCCCGGCGCACGTTGCCCGCCAACTGAACGGTCAGCGTGCCCCTTGATCGGCCCACGCCAAAACTGCGGTAGTGGTCCGCGCCCCGGGCGAGGATGGCCGGTACCGAAGCCAAGCTGATGACGTTGTTCACCACCGTTGGCTGGCCAAACAGTCCCTTGACCGCCGGTAGCGGCGGCCGGTAGCGAATCACGCCGCGTTTGCCTTCAAGACTTTCGAGCAACGAGGTCTCCTCGCCGCATATGTAAGCCCCGGCGCCCTTGCGCACTTCAAGGTGGAAGTCGTCCAGGTAGCCCGCGCCTTTGGCCAAGCGGATCGCCTCGGCCAAGGTGTCGACCGCCAGCGGATATTCGGCCCGGCAATAGATGTAGCCGCGATCGGCGCCGACAGCGAGGCCGGCAATCAGCATACCCTCGATCAGGCTGAACGGGTCGCTCTCCATGATCATGCGATCGGCGAAAGTGCCCGAATCGCCCTCATCGGCGTTGCAGACGATGTACTTCGGCTCACCTTCCGACTCCAGCACCGTGCGCCACTTGATGCCCGTTGGGAACGCCGCGCCGCCTCGTCCGCGCAGGCCCGCATCGGTGACCGTTTCAACAATGGCCGGAGCAGTCAGGGCACGGGCCCGCGCGAGGCCCGCAAAGCCGCCATTGGCCTTGTATTGGGCGATGGACAAGGGCTCGATGACGCCCACCCGCGCCATGGTCACGCGCGACTGCTTCTCAAGCCACGGCAGTTCGTCCACCAAGCCTAGACAATCGGGATGGTCGACGTTCGGCGGGCCGTTGGCGAACAGCGCCCGGGCAGCGGCGGAATCGAGCGGGCCGAAGCCGATGCGGCCAGCGTCCGTCGCCACCTCCACCAAGGGTTCCAGCCAATAGAGGCCACGGGAGCCGGTGCGGCGCACCTCGACACCCGGTGCGGCCGCCACCGCGGCCGCCACTGCGTCGGCGCCCAAGGCGCGGGCCGTGAAGTCGGCCGCTGGCACGAACACTTCCACACTCATCAGCCCATCAACTCGTCAAAGCGCTTGGCATCAACTCGGGCATGCAGCACCCCGTCAACCGTCATCGAAGGCGCACAGGCGCAGTTGCCCAAGCAGAAGACCGGCTCCAGGGTCACTTCGCCATCCGCCGAGGTCTCGCCAAAACCGATACCAAGCGCGGATTGGGCATGAGCCTCAAGGGCCGCGCCGCCCACGGCCTGACAGGCTTCCGCCCGGCAGATGGCGACGATTCGCCGGCCCGGCGGTTGCGTCCTGAACAGCGGATAGAAGCTGATAACGCCCTGCACCTCGGCACGGGAGAGGTTCAGCCCCTTGGCGATGACCGGAACGCAAGCCGGGGGCAGGTACCCGAACTGGTCCTGAACCGCATGCAGGATGGGCAGCAGCGGCCCCTCAAGGGCCACCAAGCGCTCGACGATCTCCCTTGCTGTTTCCGCGACTGCGCCATCGCCCATGGCTCACACCCTCATGACCCTCGCGCCGGGAACACCGGTCGAACGCGGCAATCACGCTAAACCATCCGCAAGCGGCGAACGATGGAGGGCGCGACTTCTCAGTCTTCGTTCGCGACCAGTTCCCGGTGCGCCGATGGTTGCAAGGGAAGGCGCAGGCGCATCTCGGTGTACGCGCCAAGTTCGGAGTCCACTTCTATGGCGCCCCCGTGCCGGGTGAAGATGTCCGCCGTCAACGACAGGCCGAGACCCGTGCCCTTGCCGGCATCCTTGGTGGTCACGAAGGGTTCGAACATCCGTTGGCGCATGTCCTCGGGAATGCCCGGGCCGTTGTCGCGAATGCGGAACTCAAGGCCATCGTCCAAGCGGCGGCTGCTGATGTCCAGCTTCGGCTCAAAATCGCCCTCCAGCTTGACGCGCTTCTCATCCAAAGCCTGGAAGGCATTGGTGAGCACGTTCAGAAAGGCGCGGCTGATGTCCTGGGGCACTACCTCGACGGTGCCAATCTCCTCGTCGAGATCGACGCCCAGGGTTGCATTGAAGTCCGTGTTCTCCGCCCGCATGGCATGGTAGGCCAGTTCCATGTACTGTTTCAGCAGCGCGTTGAGATCGACCTCTCGCCAGTCTCCCGGCCCGGAACGGGAGTGCTCCAGCATGCTGCGCACGATGCCGTCGGCTCGGGTGCCGTGCTCCCTGACCTTGTCCAGATTGACCTTGAGGTCGTCGAGAATCTCCTTGATCTCCTCTGCCAAGTCGAGTTCCTCATCGTCCTTCGACTCGTCGATGATTTCGCCAATCTCGTCGATCAACTCCGCGGAAACCTCCGTGAAGTTCTTGACGAAGTTCAAGGGGTTCTTGATCTCGTGAGCGACGCCAGCGGCAAGCTGACCCAAGGAAGCCAGCTTCTCCTCGGCAACGATTTGCTCTTGGGCACGCTTCAGTTGCTCCAAGGTCTTTTCCAGTGTCTGGTTTTTGGCATCGAGTTCCTCGGCCAGCTTCTCAATGAGGTTCAGCCGTTGGACCTCCAAGGCGTAGCGGCGGAAGACCTCCAGCGCATTGGCCATGTCGGTGACCTCGTCATTGCCGGACACGCCAACGGGAACCTCCAAGTCGCCGCTGGCCATTTCCCGCATTGACCCGGCCAATCCCACCAAGCGGCGCAGCAGGTAGCGGCCAACGAACAACCAGCCAATCAGGACCGCGCCGATGATGCTCAGAACATTGAGCAGCACCAGCCAGAGGATGCCTTGGGTGGCGGTGGCCTGCGACTCGGTGTTGACGGCGACCGCTTCGTTGCGCACCTCCTCGACCAAGCGTTCCATATCGGCGAGCAGTTGGGCCGAGGCCTCGCGGCCCGTCGCGAGCGCCTCGCGCTCCTGCTCAAGTCTCCGCAACGACTCTCGCCGCAGCGTGAAGACGCCCTCCTCGGACTCGCCAATCTCCACCAACCGTTCGACTTCCTCCGCTAAGTCCAAGTTCGCGATGCGCGCATCAAGCCGATTCAGGGCCCGCCGAAGATTCTGTCCGGCGCTGCGAAAGCGCTCCGCAACGGGCCCGAGCAAGTCCCGCTCGGACAGCGACAGGGCCTCACCGAGAAGCAGCCCAGCCAGCGTCGCCTGCTGACTGATCTCAACCAAATCCCGGTAATAGGCCAGTTGCGCTTCCGAGGCCCGTTCCGAAGGCGTCAGTGCCAGATCGTCCAAGGTTCGCAGCCCCTCGACCAAAAAGAAGCCCTGATCGTCAATCGCCGAGCCCACCTCCCGTTCGATGTGCCTGTTGAGCGCGCCGAATTCCTCGACCAAGGCGTCCAAGGCCTGTTCGATGGTCAATCGCCGGGCCGAGGACGCGTAAACTTCCTCCAGCAGGGATCCGAAGCGGACCAGGCCGCTTTCCAACACTTCGGCTTGGCCATTCAGGGAGGAGCGGGCTCCGACCTCTTCCACCAAGGCCATGAGCGCATCACGCTCGCGCAGCACCTGCTCCGAAATCACTTGGTGCTCAGCCGGAGTCGCCGCCGAGGCCATGCGTGCCGCGCCGTTGACCAAGGCGGCGCTTTGGCGCGCGATCTCCACCGACTGACTCAGGTTGGGAATGCTCTCAGCGGCCAGGCGCGACTGGTAGCGCACGATCTCAGTGAGAAAGTAGTAGGCGACAAAGCTGGCGATGATGACCAGAAGGACGCTGCCCAACAGGCCACTGTAAATTTGCGGTCCGACGCCGAAGCGGCGATTGTCGGGGGCTTCAGACCGCTCGCCCGCCAGCGCCGCCGTCAGCTCCGCCGGAGCTGAACCGCCGCCTTCCGGGGCGTCGCTCATCGTTTGACCATTCTGGCAGCGGGGACCACGCGGCCACGGTCGTCAATCACCGTGAGATACACCTGGTCCGAACCCTGGTTGTCCATCGGGCCATAGCTTAGATCGAAGCCGCCAAGGCGGATTTCCACCGCCTCTCGCAGGGCCGCGAGGAAACCCGCCCGAGTCACCGGCGGCTCCGCCAGGCGGACGCCCTCCGCCACCAGCCTGCCCGCCAGATAACCCTCCAGCGAGACGAAGTCCGGCTCGGCGTCCGGCGCCACCGCCGCCAGCGCCTGCTGGTACCTCGCCACCACCTCGACTTGGGAGTCCTTGGGGAAGGGCACCACCTGGGTGATGTAAACGCCCCGGCCAACCGGGCCGAGCTCGCGGGCCAAGGCCGAACTGCCGACAAAGGAGATGTTCACGAAGATGGGGTTGAAGTTGAGCTTGCGCGCCCAGCGGATCATCACCGCCGCCGGCCGGTAGGCGCCGATGATGATCACCGCGTCGGGCTGTTCGCGGCGCAGGTCGAGAAGCGGCACCTTGATGTCTTCGGTGTTGCGCGGATAGTCCGCCTCGGCCACCAGCGGCAGTCCGTGCGCCTCAAGCGCCATGCGCACCCCTTCGAGCCCCGCTCTGCCGTAGGAGTCGTTTTGATAGAAAATGCCGATCCGCCGCACGCCGGCATCAGCCGTCAGGCGGGCGACGATTTCCGCCGTTTCCTGAAAGTAGGACGCGCGCACGTTGACCACGTTGGCCATCTTGGCGGCCTCGCGCAGAAACTCGGCGCCTGTGAAGGGCGCAAGGTAGGGAACGCCAGCCTCGGCGGCGACCGGTTGGGCCGCTCCGGAAGTTGGGGTGCCCACCGCGCCGACCAAGGCAAATACGTCGTGTTCCCGGATGAGCGCCCGGGTGTTGGCGATGGCGGCTTCCGGCTCGTAGGCGTCGTCGAGCGAAATCAAGGACAACCGGCGGCCATGGACGCCGCCGCTTCGATTGACTTCATCAAACGCGGCAAGCAGGCCCAAGCGCATGCCCGAACCCAGTTCGCTGGCTGGCCCGCTCAGTGCCGCCGATTGGCCAAACAGCAGCGACTCGCTCGAATCGGCGGCCACAGCCGTTGTCTGGCCGAGGCCGGCAAAGGAGAGACAAAGCCAGAATGCGCCCAACCGCCCGCGCATGAGCTACTGCGAACCGTTGGCGCCCGCACTCCCCGAGGGCGACCGCAGGCGCAGGGAGAGGCAGGTGATGTCGTCAAACTGGGTTGCGCCATCCACAAACCGCTCCACGGAGCCAACCACCGATTCGGCCAGTTCCCGTGCGTTCATTGGCGCACCATCGCCCAGCACCCCATCAAGGCGATCCTCGCCATATTCGTCCAACTGGTGGTTGCAGGCTTCGGTGATGCCATCGGTGTACAAAAAAAGCGCATCACCCGGCACCACGGTGACCAGATTCTCGCCAAAATCGTGCCCGTCGGCGATGCCCAACGCGAAGTCCCCGGTCAAGGGAAGCTCACTCACCGCCCCATCCTCGGTCAAGTGCCTCGGCGGATTGTGCCCCCCGTTGGAATAGCGGAAACTGCCGTCCCGAAGATCAAGCACGCCGTAAAACACGGTCACGAACATGCAGGCGTCGTTGTCCTGGCAAAGAAACTCGTTGACCTCGTGCAGGCAGCGGGCCGGCGAGTCGTGGCGCCGGGACGAGGACTTCAGCAGCGCACGGGTGATCATCGTGAACAGCGCCGCAGGCACGCCCTTGTCGGAGACGTCGGCGATGACCAGACCCAAGCGGTGCTCGTCGAGTTCGAAGAAGTCGTAGAAATCGCCGCCAATCTCCTTGGCGGGATTCATGATGGCATGGACCCCAAAGGCGTCCCCAACCGGCAATTCGGCCGGCACCCCCGATAGCTGCACCTGCTTGGCGACATCGAGCTCCCGGCGGATGGCAACCAAGCGGTCGCGATTCTTCAGCGCCTGCTCCAGAGCGTTAATGTGCTTGAGCGTCTTCTCAATGGTGATCTGCAGGTCGTTGAAGTCCACCGGCTTGGTGACGAAATCGAAGGCGCCCCGGTTCATGGCCGTGCGGATGTTATCCATGTCGCCGTAGGCCGAAATGATGACCGCCTTCACATCCGGCTTGGTTTCCTCAAGTTGGCCGAGCAGCGTCAGACCGTCCATGACCGGCATGTTGATGTCGGACAGCACGAGATGGACGTCAGGGTTCTCTTCAAGCGCCTCAAGCGCCTCCTTGCCGTTGTGGGCAAACAGGAATTCGTATTCGCCCTTGCGGATGCGTCGGCGAAAGCGTTGGCGGACGAGCAACTCAAGGTCTTCCTCGTCATCAACCATCAATATTCGGGTTGCGCCCATGGCGACTCTCGGGTCGAAAAAATGCAGTTTGCGCGAGGGGGACTAGACGGTCGCAAGGGCCTCGCTGCGGGTGCCGAAAACCGGCAGGATGTGGTCGAATCCGCTGACCCTGAACACCTCCGCAATCTGCTCCGAGAGACCGCAGAACAGGGTCTTGCCCTTGGCGGCCTGCATGCGCCGGGCGGCGAGCAGCAATACCCGGAGGCCCGCGCTGCTGATGTACTCGAGCTCCTCGAAGTCAAACAATAGCGCAGGTTGGCCAGCATCAATCTTGTCCCGAACGGCTTCATCAAGAACATTGGCGTTGGTGCCGTCCACGCGCCCAGCCAAGCACAGGATGACTGCCTTTTCGTCCTGTTCCGTCCGTATCGTCAGTTGCGTCTTATTCGTCACTGTGGTCAGTCTCCCGCTTTGATTCGCAAAGTAATTCGATTCAGGCCATCGATCCGCTCGTAGCCAGCGCTTTCCGTGAACTGCTTCACGAACATCACGCCCAAGCCCCCGATGGGCCGCTCATCGAGTTCAAGGGTCGTATCAGGAACCGGCGCCTCGCTGAACGGGTCGAATGCCGGGCCATTATCCTCCAAAACCGCTTCCAGCACATCACGCCCTTCGGCACTGGCCAAGCGCAACGCCAAGTGCGGTTCGGCCACGCCCTGAAGCCCGTAGCTGATGCTGTTGGTGATCAGCTCGTCAAGCACCAAGTTGAGCTTCCCCGATACCCCGCCGCTCAAGGACTCAGCCACAGCGAACCGTTCCACCGCTTGCGCCAAAACGCTCAGCGCCGCAGACAGATCGGGCGGCAGATGAACGACCATCCGGCCCTGTTCCCCCATCGATCCCCTACTCTTCCTGGCGGGCTAGAGATGCAACGGATTCAAGCATGGACGGGATAATACACGTACTCGCTTTCAAGTAAACCGTGGAAGTCCCGGAACGAATCCAGAATTTCCGCAAGGCATTCCTTCTGAACTGGCATCGGGGCGTCCAGGCATTCGCAGAGCAGGCCGTTGATGCGGTCGAGAGCGGTGAACGGCGCCGTCCGAGGCCGGCCCGACAGCGGCGGGTCGAGCGCCTCCAAGCTTTCCTGTAGCCGCTGTGCTGCAAAACCCAGCGAATGCGGTTGAGCAGGGTCGCAGATCAGCAGCGCGAGGGCGTCCGATCCCTTGACATCGCCCCCATGCGTTCGACCGTACGCCTCAAGGGCGTTGCAAGCCCGCAGTGCGTTGGTCCAGCGCTCCCCGCCACCGTCAGCCCCGGAGGGGAGCGGGCCGCGGGTGTGCGCCAACAGCGTGGTCGCCACCAATTGGGCGCGCTCGACGTACTTGCCGAGTTGCATGAAGCGCCAGTGGTCGCCACGCTGCAAGGTGCCGTGGCAGATGCCGTCAAATTGCTGGACGCCTTCGACAATGCCGGCGTAGAAGCGCTCGGGTTCCTTGGTCCACTCATCCACAAGCGCCGTGCCGCGCAGGCCGAGGTAGGTCCGGTTCAAGCACATCCAAAGCGGGGCGCTTAAGGTGTCACGCACTTGCCGGGCGTTCTCCCGCGCCGCATGGAGCGACGCGAGGATCGATGAGGGATTGCTCGCCTCGAAGGTCAGGAAGTCCGTCAGGGCATAGCCGTCGGCAAAGAGATAGTCGTCATCCTCGGCCTCGCCGAAGGACTCGGCACCCGGCGGGTGGGCGCTCAAGCAGCGGAACACCAAGCTCCAGCCTTCGGCGATCTCCTGCGCCGAGTTCACCGGCAGGCGCTGCAGCTGCAAGCCCACCAAGCGAGCGCTGAACTCCACCCGCTCAAGGTAACGGCTCATCCAGTAGAGCGAATCGGCAACTCGGGCCAGCATCAATCGTTACTTGGCAGGGCCATCGACAATCCAAATGTCCTTGGCGCCGCCCCCCTGACTGGAGTTCACCACCAAACTGCCCTCCCGCAGCGCGACCCGGCAAAGCCCTCCGGGCACCACCTTGGTTTCGGCGCCGTGCAGCACGAAGGGCCGCAGATCCACATGCCGGGGCTGCAGCCGGCCATCGATCAGGCACGGCGCACGCGACAAGGCCAAGGTGGGCTGGGCAATGTAGTTTTGCGGATCGGCGCGAATCTTCGCGGCGAATTCGGCCCGTTCAGAGGCGCTCGCGTGGGGCCCCACCAGCATGCCGTATCCGCCGGACTCCCCTACCGCCTTGACCACCAATTCATCGAGGTGCTCCAGCGTGTAGCGCAGCCCATCGGACTCGCGGCAGAGGTGCGTCTCCACGTTGTCGATGATGGGTTCCTCGCCGAGATAGTAGCGGATCATGGACGGCACGTAGGCGTAAACGGCCTTGTCGTCGGCCACGCCGGTGCCGGGCGCATTCGCCATGGCGAGATTGCCCCTGCGGTAAACCTCGAACAGTCCCGGCACACCCAACATGGAGTCAGCTCGAAACGCCTGGGGGTCGATGAAATCGTCGTCAACCCGGCGATAGAGCACATCCACTGGCCTTAAGCCTCGGATGGTGCGCATGAGCAGGCGCCCGCGCTCCACCAGCAGGTCGGCTCCGCGGACCAACTCGATGCCCGTTTCGGCGGCAAGGAACGCATGTTCGTAGTAGGCGGAGTTGAAGACACCCGGCGTCAGCAAGGCAATGCCTGGCGAGTCGGCGACGGGCGAAAGGGATTCCAGCACCCGGCGCAGCTCGCGCCCGTAGTGCTCTACCGGGCGAACACGGCAGCCGCGGAAAGTTCGGGGGTAGGCGCGGCGGATGGCCTGCCGGCAGGCCAACATGTAGGACACCCCCGACGGCACCCGTAGATTGTCCTCAAGCACCATGAAGGCATCGCCGGCGCGCACGATGTCGCTGCCGCACACCGACACGTAGGCGTCGAGCGGCACCTTGACGCCTTCCATCTCAGGACGGTAGTTCGGGCAGCCGCGCACCAAATCCGACGGCACAGTGCCATCGCGCAGGATGTGCCCGGGTCCGTAAACATCCGCCAGAAACAGATTGAGCGCCTGAACGCGCTGAATCAGGCCCCGCTCGATGAGCGCCCACTCGCTGGCGGGCAAGAGGCGCGGCACGCAGTCCACCGGAAACACCCGCTCAATGGACTCATCATCGCCGTAAACGGTGAAGGTGATGCCTTCATGCAACAAGGAGCGGGCAACGCGCTGGTGCAGCCGCTGAAACTCGCCGGGCGACAACTCCGCCATCGCCTGGGCAAGCGTTTGGCAATGCGGACGTGGCGAGCCCGCAGCGTCCACCATCTCGTCAAAATAGCCGGGATCGACTTCGTACTGATCGAACGGCGAAGCGCCGTCCGGCCTCCGTTCGCTATCGGCTGCGCCGCCATCATCGCGCAAATCCATCGCCGCAATATCGCGCTGGAAAGGCGCCCTGTCAAACACTCCCACCCGCCCGCGCTGCGGCGCACCCGCGCCACAAGCGCCGGTTCGAGAAGTTCCGCAGTGCTACAATGCCCCGACAGGCAATTGGCCGGGCCCGGCCGGATTTGGCACAATGGGGCCATGTGAGAGGGACTGCGCCATGCCCACCCCGCCGCCGCCCATCCCCTACGGCTGGTCCGACTTCGCCCTGATGCGGCGGGAGCGCAGCCTGTACGTGGACAAGACCCGCTTCCTGCGCGAACTGGAGAGCGAGCGCTACGCCTTCCTCATCCGGCCCCGGCGGTTCGGCAAGTCCCTCTGGGTGTCGGTGCTGGAGAACTACTACGACCGGGGCCGCAAGGAGCGCTTCGAGGCGCTTTTCGCCGGGACGGACATCGGGCGGGAGCCCACCGCCAACCGCAGCCGGTACGTCATCCTGCGCTTTGACTTCTCCGCATTCGACGATGCGTTGGAAACGCTGCAGGAGCGCTTCCAAACCTACTGCCACACCAAGCTTCGGGGGGCGCTTGAAAGAAACGAGGATCTGATTCCCGCCGACCTGCACCACCGTTTCCTCGAACCCCCAACCATCGACGGCAAGCTCAACGAGCTTTTCGACTACGCCGGCAATCACGGCATTCCGCTGTACGTGCTGATCGACGAGTACGACAACTTCGCCAACACCGTGCTCGCCCACCGGGGCGCCGAGGCCTACCAGTCTCTTTTCATGCGAGGGGAATCCCCTCGCGCTCCCCGGCTGAAGGCTCCCACTTACGGCAGCGGCTTCTACCGCAGCTTCTTCGCCACCCTCAAGGCCGGCACCGCCGGCGGCGCGGTGGAGCGGCTGTTCGTCACCGGGGTGTCCCCCATCACCATGGACGACGTGACCAGCGGCTTCAACATCGCCGCCAACATCAGCCTCGACAGCCGCTTCAACGAGATGCTGGGCTTCACCGAGGGGGAGGTCCGGGGAATTCTGGAAACCTACCGGGAGAACGGAGCCTTCAATCGGGACCAGGCCCTGTCCGTCATGGCGGAATGGTACAACGGCTACCGCTTCTCCAAAGTGGCGGAGAAGGACCTCCACAACACCGACATGGTGCTGTACTACGTCAAGGCGCTCGTCAACAGCGGCGAAGGGCCAGGGGAACTCATCGACCGCAACGTGCGCATCGACTACGGCAAGCTGCGCCACCTGCTCACCGTCAACCGGCAGCTCAACGGCAACTTCGACCTGCTGCGCCACGTCATCGGCGAAGGCACGGCGGACAGCGAGGTCAGCAGCGGCTTCCCCCTGGAGCGCCTGAACCAGCGCGAGAACTTCCTCTCCCTGCTGCACTTCTTCGGCCTGCTGAGCATCCGCGGCCTGCGCGGCGGGCGCCCGCAGCTCGGCATCCCCAACCAAACGGTTCGGCGCCTGATGCACAGCTACCTGCGCGACGCCTACGCCACGGCTACGTCATCGAGCTGAAGTACCTCAAGCGGGGGGAGGCGGCCGACGAGGCGCGCATCGCGGCGGCGGCGCGAACGGCCCAGGGCCAGCTGCGGCAGTACCTCGCCGACCAACGGCTGGCGCGGCAGTTCCCGACGGTGCGCTTCACCGGTCTCGCCATCGTCTTCCACGGCTGGGAGATGGCCCACTGCAGCGCCGTGGATGCGCCGGACCATGCGTCGGAGAGCGGGATGCCCAAACTGAGCGAACGCTGAACGAACCGCCGGGAAGCGGCAAAGTCAGCCGCTGCGCGGCTCGTTCTGGACCTTGAAGACATCTTGCTTTCGACTCAGGTCCTGCATCCAGCCTGAGTCAAGCTGAACCGCCGCTCCTCACCACTGGGCCTTGATCTCCAGTTCGATGCCGTGGTCGGGCTTTTCGCCTTCGCTTTCGCGGCGCTTGGTCTGCACGCCCAGGGTGAGGTCCGGCGCGTCCTCGTCGAGCGGCTTCAGCTGCCAGCCCAGGGTGTAGTCGCGCTCGGTGGTCGAGAGGCCGTAGCCCAGGTGGGGCCGGCCGATGAAGCGGTCGCCGAAGACGGGGAAGCCCCAGGCCGTTTCCGCGGTCCAGCGGCCGGTGGCCGCGCCGCCGTGCTGCAGGCCCAGCGGGTCGGCTTCGAACAGCGCCTGGACGCCGCCCTCGGGGCGGCCGCCGAGTTCGCGTCCGAACTTGAACGACGGGCCGAGCTCGGACGAGCCGGGGTCGAACGACAGGGCGGCGGAGAAGCCCCGGTCCTGGCGCCCCGCCGCCTCGTGGGCGAGTAGCGTGCGGCCCTTGAGGTCGAGGGACAGGCCAAGTTGCGGGGCGTTCCAGGCGAGGCCGGCGCCGACCTCCACGCCGAAGCCCGCGTCGGCGTCGCCACCATCGTGGCGCAGGCCCGCCTCCAGCTTCGGCGTCAGCGAGCCGATGGCCCCCAACCGCGTTGACCAGCTTCCCTCCAGGCCCAGCCGCAGCCGGGTGACGGCGGAATCGCTGGCAATCATCTCCTCGGTCCTCTCCGAACCGGTGCCGGCCCAGAGCGCGTCCGAGACGACGGCCAAGGCCAGCCCCCCGGCCACGGGCACCAACAAGTCGCCGCGTACGCCGGCCGCCGCCATGCGCCAGTCGATCCCTGCGCTCAGCACAGGGCCGGCCGCCGGTTGATCGTCGATGCCCAGCCCGGTGATCACCTCGCCCGCGCCGTAGCCCGCCGCGCCCCAGAGGCTCCAGCGCGGCGAGGCCTTGTAGGAGAGGTAGGGAATGGCCGCGGTCAACGAGGAGGCAACCCCGCCAGCGCCCAGGGCCGCGTCCGAATAGCCGCCCCTGCCTTCGCTGTGCGCCAGGGCTAGCCCTAAGAGCCACTTGCCGCGCGCGTAGTCGGTGCCGAGCAGGGCGGTGGTCACCTCGCCGTCCAGGTCGAGCGCGTCCTGGCGGCCGCGGAAGCTCGTGTGCGCGGCCTGGCCCCAGAAGGCGAGGGTGCCGCCGGCGGCGTCCTCCTTGCGGGTGAGCGTGAAGGCGCTGCCCACCAGCACGTCGCGCCCGCGCATCCCGCGCTCGCCGTAGAGGCCGGGGCCGTCGTGGCAGGGGTCGCCGCCGGCCATGCCGCGGCCGTTCGAGGCGCCGGGCTGGCCAACGGCGGCGCCCGGCTGGCCAGCGGGAGCGGGGCCGCGCGCCGGCGCGGCGCCGGGGCCGCCGCCCAACGCGCAGCCAAAGCCCATCGCCAGTTCGATGTCGTCGAACGCGGAGCGGCCCGCGGGCGGCCCGCCGTCCGGCTCGTCTTCGACCGCCTGCTCCGCGCTCTGGCCCAAGGGCTGCCCGGCGATGGCCCCCTCGAAGCCCGGCGCGCGCGGCGCCGCGATCCGGTCCGCAACGCCTTCGATCGCCTGCTCGGCCACGGTGCGCCCGAAGCGCGCCAGCCAAGCCGCCGGCAGCGGGTCGCTGTTGACGATGGTCCCGGTGGCCACGGCCCGGTCGAGGACGGCGCCCTCCGGCGCGGAGAGCTCCAGGGTCAGGGTCTCCTCGCCCTCGTCGTGGACGTCGTCGTGCACCGCAACGCTCACCGTCTGCTCGGTGTCGCCCGGCGCGAAGTGGAGCACGCCCTGGGTCTCGTCGTAGTCCTCGCCGGCGGTGGCGGTGCCGTCGCGGGTGGCGTAGGCCACCGAGACCGCCTCCGGCGGCGGCTCGCTCACGCGCACCACGAACTCGAGCGCCGCGCCGGGCGCCTCATCCACCCTGGCGTCCGCCACCGAGAAGGCCAGCTCGGCCGCATCCGGCGGCTCGTCGCCGAGCGGAAGCTGGGAGTCGGCGAGCAGCGCCCGGCCAACCCGCGCCGCCTCATCGCGCTGCCCGGCATCGAGCTGCGGCCAGTCCGCGCACCAGGGGCTCGACGCATCGGACACCTTGCCGTCGCCCACCGCCACCCGGCGCAGGCGGCAGCTCAAGGACTGCCACCAGTCCGCAACGCTCCGGTAGCCGTTGCCGCCAAGGAGGTCGATCGCCTCGAACAGCACCCGGGAGCGCATTTCGTCCTCAAGAAAGTCAAAGCCGTGCTGGACCCAGGCCAGCAGGCGGTCGCGATCGGCGGCCGACACGTTGCCGTACAGCGCCCGCAGCCGGGCTTCGGCGCCCAGCGCGTTCCACCAGCGCGCCGCCGCCTGAACGCCCCGCGTTTGGTTGTCCACAATGGTCACCTGGACCGAACGGGAGCTGCCCGCCTCCAGCCCTTCCGGCAGTTCGCCCAGCGTGATGACGAAGGTGTCGTTGTCCGCGTCCCCATCGACCACGGTGGCGACGGTGTCCCGGCCCATGGTGGCGCGGGCGCCGATGTGGATGTCGATTCCCGTCTCCGGGCGGAAGTCGCCGGGCTCGGCGGATTGCGCGCTCAGCACGATGGGCACCGCCACGTCCGAACCGGGCGGCCCGGACAGGTTGGCCGTGACCGCGACGTGCCCGCCTTCGATGATGGTGGCGGGCTCCACTTCCAGGTTCACCTGGCGGGCGGTCCAATCGTCGTCGGCGACCTCCACCGCCACGTCCGCAACTTCCTCCAGGCCGGGGTAGCCGCTGACCTCGTGACGAATCAGGACGCGCTCCGACTCGTCGTCCGGGTCATCCACCGCCGTCACCGTCACGGCCTGCGGCGCCGACCACTCGCCCTCGGCGAAGACCAGCGTCGCCGGGGCGACGGCCACCGCGGTCTCATCCTCCGAGCGCACCTCGATGCTGACCGCCTGGCCCGGGTCGGTCTTCAGCGCGACGCTGTAGCGGGCCTCGGCGCCTTCGCCGATCTCCAGCTTGGCGGTCGAGATGTCCACGCCCGGCGATTCGCCCAAGTCGTCGTCAACCACCGCCACCGTGGCCGCATCGTCCGGCGCTGGCGGCACCCGATAGCCCTGCCCGGCGGCCAGCGTCACGGTCACCGAGCCGTCCGGCTCGTCGAGGGCGTCATCCTCGGTCGCCAAGAGGAACGCCTCCTCCAGCGCGCCGGCGCGGAGGGTGACCTGCCGGGCGCCGGATTCGCCCGCGGACAGGTAGCTGCCGGACTGCGCCACCATCAATTCCGCCACGATGTCCTTTTCGGGCGTGCGTTCCGTCCGCAGCGCGAACCGCGCCGCCCCGCCTTCGGTGACCGCCTCATCCTCCAAGCTGACGATGCGCAGTTCCAAGGCGTCGTCGTTGTCCTCGATGTTGATGGCGGCGCTCGCCTGGCCCAGCGCGGCGTGCGCCACGGCCTCAAGCATGACCGAGAAACGTTCGTTGACGTCGCTGACGGCATCGTCGAGAACGACCACGGACACCGGCCTTTCGAGGTCGTTCAGTCCGTACTCAAGGGTGCCGCTCGCCGCCTCGAAGTCCATGCCCGCCTCCGCCGAGCCCGCCACCGTGGCCCAGGTCAGCGTGGCCGGCACCAGGGTGTCGCCTGCCTTGGCCACGGCCAGGGTGACGGTGCCCGCATCCTCGGCCACGGTGTTGTCCGGCGAGGTGAATGAGAAGACGGGCAGGTCCCCGTCGTCCGTGATGGCGCCCACCGCCGAGTCCGCACCCTTGATCACGGGGAAGTCGTCGGTATGGCTGGTGCCGGTCAGGCGCACGCGGAGGTAGTGCTCGGACTCGTACACCGCATCGTCGAACGTGTCGATGTGGACGGTGCCGGTGCGGGCGCCCGCGCCGATGGTGATCGAGCCGCCGTCCCCGTCCGCAAAGTCGTCGGCGGTGGCGGTTTGGTAGTCCTCGCCGCCGCCGTTGCCGCGTCCTTCAAGGGTCTGGTAGCTGACGGTGAGGCCGCCGGCCGGTGCCGGATCCGGCAGGGTCACCGCGAATTCGAGCACGTCGCCCTCCGCGGCGCGCGCCGGGGCGATGGTGACGGGCGCCTTGTCGCTGATGGTGAGCACAGCCGGCGTCACGTTGACCGAACCCGATTCGCCGATGATGCTCACCTGCTCGCCCTGCAGTTCCTGCACGACATCCGCGATGGGCGTGAACAGGAAGGTGCCGCTGCCGCTCTCCGCGCCCGCGGCGATGGTGAAGCTGAAGCCCGGCACTGGCTGGTAGTCATCGCCTTCAACCGCGCTGTCGGCATTGTCTCCGACCGTCACGGCAACCGTCTTCTCACTGGCGTAGGTGGTGTTGCCATCCACGGTCGCGGTCACCCGGATGGATTGGCCCGCACCGGCGCTCTCGGCAACCGAGGCGGGCTCGACCGAGAGTTTGATGCCCTTGGGCGCATCGTCGTCGTCCCGGATGGTGCCCGTGGCTTCGAGGCTGGTGGCGCTGCCCGCGAAGGTCGCGTTGACCGGCGAGGAAAGGCGCACCTTCAGGGCCTCGTTGTTCTCGTCGATGCGGTCGCCGCGCATGGTGACGTCGATGGTCTTGCTGGTTTGGCCGGGGGCGAAGGTGAGCGTGCCCGAGCTCAGCGCGACATAGTCCACGCCGCTGATGGCGACGTTTTCGCCGGTGCCCGCAACCTCGGCGTAGGCGACCGTCACCTGCTTGCCGCTCGCCGCCGACAGGCTGACCGTGAAGCGCAGGGGGTTCCGGTCGCGGTCGCCGCCCTCGTCCGCCGCCGGCGCGTCGATGGACAGCGTGGGCGGATCGTTCTTGTCTTCAATGGTCACGGTCGCCGAATCCACGACCGCGCCGCCGCTCTCCGTGCCGGCGACGGTGAGCGTTTCGTTGATCTCATCCAGGCTGTCCTGGGTCGGGTTCAGGCTGAAGTCCTCCGAGGCGCTCATCGCGCCCTTGGCGATGGTGATGCTGAACCCAGTCACCGCCACGTAGTCTTCGCCGGAGACCGCGCTGTCGTCTGTCTCACCGACAGTGACGGACACGGTCTTGTCCTCGGCGTAGGCCGTTTCGCCCGCCACCGTGGCGGTCACCGTCACCGTGGTCGCCCCGGCACTCTCGGAGACGCTGGCCGGAGACACGGAGAGCGCGATGCCGCCGGGCGCGAGATCGTCGTCGGTGACGGTCACGGCCACGGAGGCGGCGCTGACGCCCGCGTAGTCGGACGTGCCTGCGGCGACACTGTGGCTGATGGTGGCGGCGCGCTGGTCGTTCGGGTTGTCCACGGTGTCGTTGACCGCGGTGACGGTGACGGTTTGCGGATCGTCCCAGTCCGCGGGCGCGAAGGTGAGTTTGTTCGGCGACACTTTCGCGGCGCCCGTGTCGCTGCTCGCCACGTTGATCACCACATTGGCGGTCGGCTCGCTGGTCAGTACGACATCATAGGTGTCCGAACCGCTCGCTTCGGCCAAGGTCAGCGCGCTCTCGGAGATCGTCACGCCGCGCTCGTCGTTATCCTCGATGGCGAGCGTCACGTTGGCGGGCGCCTGCGCCATGTGACCGCCCATGATGGTGGCGGAAACGGTCAGCGACTTGTCGGCCGCGTCGATGTCGTTGTCCACCGCCGTGATGCTCACCGTGCCCGTGCTTTGGCGCTGGCCAGCGGCGATGGTCAGCACCTTGTTGGCGCTCAGGCTGAAGTCCGCCGCGGTTGCGGGCGAGACTGGCGACGACGCCACCGTCAGCTTGATCGCCTCGTTCGACACGCCGTTGATGCTCGCGGTCACGGTCGCCGAGTTGCCGTCGCCGCTTTCCTTAATCGAAGTGCGGGACAGCGCGAGCGTTGCCGTCAGCGGCCCTTCGTCGTCGCGAATCACGCCTTCGCCGTCCAGGGTCTGGCCGCCGCCCTTGAGGGTGGCGTTGACGGGCGATGAGAGGCGCGCGATGACCGTCTCGTCGCCTTCGTCGACCGCATCGCCGTTGACCGTCACCGTGAAGGTCTTGCTGGTCTGGCCGGCGTTGAAGGTCAGCGTGCCGCTCGTCAAGGCGTCGTAGTCCTCGCCGGAGGTGGCCGAGCCGGTGCCGCTGTCGGCGTAGTTCACCTTGACCTGCTTGCCGCTCGCCGGGGCGAGGGCGACGGTGAAGGTCATGGTCGCGGTCTCGCCGTCGGCACCCTCGTCCACCGGCGCGGCGCTGATGGACAGCACCGGCGGGTCGTCGTCGTCGTTGATGGTGCCCACCGCTTCGGCAGTGCCGATCGCCGCGCCGCCGCCGGGCGACGAGAGCACCACGCGGAAGGTCTCGTTGGGCTCGTCCGCCGAGTCGGCGGCGGTGGCCACGGTGAACGTCTGCGTCTTGACGCCCGCGCCGAAGTCGAGCTTGGTCGGGGTGGTCGCCG
>VYDB01000045.1 GCA_009843635.1 Gammaproteobacteria bacterium | reverse complement strand
CAAAAATCAATGACTTACGCCCGAAATGACGCTGAGTTGCGGAAGTCGGGCTAGCTGTCCTTGAGCGCCCTTGGGGGCCGCCACGAGTCCCTCAGAGACACTATCCGGTTGAAGGTGCGGGGCAGTATGGGATCCCGGTGGAAGTAGCCCACGCGCTCGAACTGAAAGTGGGATTGCTCACCCGTTGCGGCGGCGGGTTCGAGAAAGCCGAAAGCCGTCACGAGGGACGCCGGATTGACATCATCCATCAAGGAACTGCCCTTCGGATTGCGCGTCCGGAACAGGCGGTCGTAGAGCCGCAGTTGCACTGGCTCAGCCGCATGGGCAGCTACCCAATGAATCACGCCGGCGGGCTTCACCCGGCTGGTGTCGCTGCCGCTCCTGGAATCGGGCAAGTAGGTGCACAGCAATTCCGTAACTTCCCCATCGGCGCCGGTGACCACTTCGTCGCAGCGGATGATGTAGGCGTAGCGCAGGCGCACGTGAGAGCCTGGCGAGAGCCGCTTCCACTTCGGCGGGGGCGAAAACGTGAAGTCTTCTCGGTCGATGTAGAGTTCCGGGCCGAAGGGCAGCGGGCGAGTGCCCATTTCGGGCTCGCGTTGATGCCAAGGGGCCTGCAGCGTCTCGTTGGATTGGGGGTAGTTGGTCAGCCGCACCTTCAGCGGCTTGACCACCCCTAGGGCTCGGGGCGCTGAGTCCTCAAGGTCACTGCGAACGCAGAACTCCAGCAGCTCAATCTCCAGCTGATTGTCCTGTTTGGTGACGCCGGCGCGACGGCAGAGGTCACGAATCGCCCTTGGTGTGACGCCTCGGCGGCGCAGGCCGGCCAGGGTGGGCAGACGCGGATCGTCCCAGCCCTCAACCACGCCCTCGGTCACCAACTGTTGTAGCAGCCGCTTGCTCATCACGGTGTGTTCCAGGCCTAAGCGGGAAAACTCGATCTGCCGTGGGCGGGCGTTCAGGCTCAAGTTGTCCAGCACCCAGTCGTAGAGCGGCCGGTGGTCTTCAAATTCCAAGGTGCATAGGGAATGGGTGATGTTCTCCAAGGCGTCGCAGATGCAATGCGTGAAGTCGTAGGTCGGGTAGATCACCCAAGCTTTGCCGACATTGTGGTGGGCGGCGTGGCGAATGCGGTACAGCACCGGGTCGCGCATGTTCAGGTTGGGCGAGGCCATGTCGATTCGGGCGCGCAGCACATGGGCGCCGTCGGGGAATTCGCCGGCCCGCATGCGGGTGAATAGATCCAGGTTTTCTTCCACCGGGCGATTGCGGTACGGGCTGTCGGTGCCGGGTTCGGTTAGCGTGCCGCGGGTGGCGCGGATTTCGTCTTGGGAGAGGCTGCAGACGAACGCCTTGTCCTTGCGGATCAATTCCAAGGCACAGTTGTAGAGCGCCTCGAAGTAGTCGGAGGCGAAGGTTACGCGGTTGGCTACGTCGAATCCCAACCAAGCCAGGTCCCGCTTGATTGCGTCGACGTACTCATCGCTTTCCGCGAGTGGATTGGTGTCGTCAAAACGCAGATAGGCGTGGCCACCGTACTCCTCGGCAATGCCGAAGTTCAGGCAGATGCTCTTGGCGTGGCCGATGTGCAGATAACCGTTCGGCTCGGGTGGAAATCGGGTGATGACATCCTTGGAGCCGTCGGGCTTTGCGATATCCCGGTCGATCTGCTGTCGAATGAAGTCGGTCGGGCGTTCAGCCATAGTGGATTGGCCGCAATCTGCTGAAAGACAGTTATTCTAGCCGCATCAGCCACAACCAAGGGGCTTTCAATGCTGTTGCGTCTCTCAGCCGGAGTCCTGGCGCTGGCGCTGACACTTGCCTTTGCCGACTGGCTTGCCCAAGCCCGTCCCGCCGAAGCGGAGCGGGCCGACGCCCTTGCTGGCGCCTATTGGTACCAGCTCAGCATGGGCTCCGCGCCGATCGGCTACCTCGCAACGGAGGCGGGGCGCGATTGGCGCGGTGCGTGGCGGTTTCAGTCTTTCATGCTTTTCTCCGTTGACGGTGGGGCGCCGGTGAGCATCAGTGAATCCTTGACCTTCGATCCGCTGCCGCCCTATCGCCTGACGCGCGCCGAACACTGGAGTGACGGGTCCGGGTCGCCCACCGAGGGCGTCGTTCTGGAATGGTCAGCCGATGGCGGACGGGCTAAGTTCAAGCGTGGCGATGAGGTCCGGGAGCGATCGATCGATTGGGCTTTTTCGTTGGGCGACTACTTGGCGCTCGAATCCTGGCTGGCCGCTGAACAGCCGCAAAGCGGAGCCCGTTTCCGGGTCAGGAGCTTGGACTTCAACGCAGCCAAGCTGGTCAACAAGCCCTTTAGAGTCCTGGAGAGGAATGAAATCGGCTATCGCTTCGCCAGCCCCGCGCCGTTGCGCGCAACGGAAATTCAACTCGACAGCCGCTATGTGCCGGTGGCGTTTTCCATGTCGGGCCTGTTCTCGTTGACCCGCGTAACGCAGGGCGAGGCCCTCAAGGTGCGCCCGCCGCTGCACCTGACCAACCATCGGGTTGCCTTGGATCGGCGCCTGCCCAACCACGGCGAGATTGAGCGTTTGGTGCTGATCGCCGAGGATGCGCAAGGGCTCAACGCCATCTGGCCGGAGGCGCGCCGGGGTCTTGGCGGTTGGCGCCTCGAAATCGAAGCCAATCCGGTGACGGCGGCCGACTCGGCGGCATTCCTTGGCGAGACGTTGCAATTCCCCGTCCATCATCAACAGGTTGCTCGTCTGGCCAACCGGGGAGTGGGGTCTGCCGAGACCGACGAGGACCGGCTAGCCGCCTTGGTGGCCTTCGTCCACGCCTATGTTGACTATCGGCCTGACGCGCCGCCAGCCAGCGTCCTTGAAACCATCGACCGCAGAACCGGCGACTGCACCGAGTACGCGGATCTACTCACCACCTTGGCCCGGGCTTTGGGTTGGCCCGCTCGAACGGTGATCGGCTTGGCGTATTCGGGCGCAAATGAGCCAGCCTTGGCCTTCCATGCTTGGAATGAAGTGGCCTTGGGCGGCTCCTGGCATGCGGTTGACCCCACATGGAACCAGCTTCGCGCCGACGCCAGCCACATCCCGCTGCGGGGTGATGCGACCGCTCTGCTGCGCCTTATGCAAGGCGACGACGGGCTTCGATTCCGGGTGGCCGAGGTGCGCTACGCCAGCCGCGATTAAGGCCACTATTGAGGGAAATTCCACCAAAACCCCATCAAACCCCCACTATTCATACGCGGTGGAATGGTAACGCCGTGTTAGATTGGCCTTCGAGGAGTGCGTTCGGACAGCGGTGATCGCCAACAAGCAAAAGAGCCGTTGTAGTTTGCATCTAGGCGAGTCCGTTAGGTCTTTGCGCACAGGTGACCAAAAACCTGTTTTGAGGGGGACTACCTGATGGAATTGCGAATAATCTTCGGATTGGGTGTCATTGCGGCCATTATCGAAGGACTCATGCCCGGCATGGTTCCTCAGGGGCTGCTGCCGTTGGCGCTCGTTGTTCTCGGCCTTGTGTACGGCGCCCGGTCGATTGACGCCGAAAACCCCACCGTCGTTCTGGTGGTGGCGGCTTCCGTCGGCATGGCGACCGGTGCGGATGTGCTCGATAACATCCACGTGATTGGCGCTTACCTGGACGACATCGTCGATCAGTACGTGCTGTTGCTCTATGGTGCGGTCATGGCAGTGATGGCGACGAGGGCGTACAACCGCATCAAGGGATGATGCGACCCGTGCGATTGGGCGGCTAGGAGCCCTCAGCCGGGGAGCGCGAGGGGTTCGCCCCTCGCAGGAAAGAGCCCTCAGCTCGGGGAGCGCGAGGGGCCTGCCCCTCGCAAGCAAGAGCTATCGCACGCCCTGCGCGCACCGGGCTTCCGGTGTGCGCAGGCACCACCCTCGAAGTTGGGCGTCAAGATTCGCCCGAAGTCTCTCTTTTTTCCAATTTCCTTCTTGTCGAGTTGCAGCCCAAGCTATCATTGGCGTCCATTTTTGTTTGTAGCTGGGGATGCCGATGGAAACGCCGGTGCTTGTGGGAGTCGCTCAGGTCAGCCAGCGAACCCAAGGGCTCGATGAAGGGAAGGAGCCCATTGAACTGATGATCGACGCGAGCCGTGCAGCGGCGGCGGATGCCGGCTGCCCGCGCTTGGTGACGGAGGCGGGCTCGATTCGGGTCATTCGAGGCTACTGGCCATACCAAAATCCCGCGCGAGCCGTCGGTGAAGCGTGCGGCAATGCGGGCGCCGAGACGGCCATGACGCCCTACGGCGGCAACTTCGTGCAAACCGTGGTCAACCGCTCGGTTCTCGACGTCCAAGCCGGCGTCCATGAGGTCATTCTCATCACGGGAGCGGAGTGCGGCCATAGCCGAGCCAAGCTGCGCCGGACGGGTGCCAAGCCGGTTTGGCGCAGCATCGACGGCACGCCGGATCTGCACATCGGCGCAGACGTGACCATGGGGCATCCAGCGGAGTTGGCGCTGGGCATCGATCGGCCCATCCGCATGTACCCCATCATGGAGACCGCCCGCCGGCACCATCTCGGCGAGGCGGTCGATGCCCACTTGGCGCGCATCTCTGAGCTCTGGGCGAACTTTTCCGCGGTGGCTGCGGAGAATCCCCATGCTTGGCTGCGGGAGGCGAAAACCGCTGAGGAGATTCGCATCCCTTCAGCAACCAACCGGCCGGTTTCATTCCCGTACCCCAAGTTCATGAATTCGAACAGTAATGTCGATCAAGGCGCGGCGCTGCTCCTATGTTCGGAGCGCAAGGCGCGTGCCTTGGGCATTCCCCGCGAGAAGTGGGTCTATCCTTGGGCGGGGGCCGACGCCCACGACCACTATCTGGTGTCGAACCGGGACAGCCTGCACAGTTCCCCGGCCATCCGCTTCGCGGCCCGCCGCGCCCTCGAATGGGCCGACTGGCAGCCTTCGGATCTCGACCGGGTGGACCTGTATAGCTGCTTTCCGATCGCCGTGCAGGTGGCGGCGTCTGAAATTGGCTTGAATGGGGAACTGCCGCTGACCGTGACCGGCGGCTTGACCTTCGCCGGCGGGCCGCTGAACAACTACGTGATGCACGCCATTGCCCGCATGGTGGAAGTGCTGCGCGACGCTCCGGGCGAGAAGGGCTTGGTGTCCGCCAATGGCGGCTACCTCACCAAGCACGCCATCGGTCTCTACTGCACGGAGCCGCCCCCACGGCCCTTCCGGCACGAGGAGCCTCAAGCGGAGGTGGACGCCTTGCCGGCCCGTGACGTCGTCGCCGACCACAGGGGCCTGGCCACCGTCGAGGGATACTCGGTGATGTACGGCACGGAAGGCCCCGAGGTGGCCCACATCGCGGGGCGCCTCGACGGGGGTGAGCGAACCTGGGCCAACTGTCGGGACGCAGACACCCTGGGTGCCATGACCGAACAGGAGTTCTGCGGCCGTCCGATGGATCTAGATGCTGGCGAAGCCCGCTTCTGAACCGCGCGGCGCGGGCCTGCCGCGCCGCCTAGCGGCGATGTTCTATGACGCGCTGCTGGTTCTGGCGATCTGGATGATCACGCTGCTGGCGATGGTGGTCGCCAGCGGCGGCGAGCCGGTGCTTGGCGCGCCCGTGCAAACCCTGCTCTTTCTTGAGGCGTTCACTTTTTTCGCCTACTTCTGGACCGCAGCCGGCCAAACAGCGGGCATGCGGGCGTGGCGATTGCGCTTGGTGTCCAACACAGGCGGGCGCGTCAGCCTACATCAGGCGACCCTGCGCTTTGCGGTGGCCTTGGTCGCTCTTGGGGCCTTCGGCATCGGCTACCTCTGGGCATTGATCGACCGCGAAGGCCGAACGTGGCCGGACCTCGCCAGCAATTCACGGGTGGAGCGATACGCTGACTAGCCGACCCGGCGCAGTCCTAGGATGCCGACCGCCCAGCACAGGGCGATGGGGATCCCGACTGCCAGGGCCGGCGCCAGTTCATAGACCGCGGCCATCGGCGCAAACAGATCCTGCAGGTACTTGAACGACAGGCCGACCACGATCCCGGCGCTGATCCGCACCCCGATCCCGACGTCCCGCAATGGGCCGAGCACCGAGGCCAGGGCCAGCAGGACCAAGCCGAACAGTGAAGCCGGCTGCAGGCACTTGCTCCAGAAGGCGATGAGTTGGGAAGTGGCGTCCAAGCCCTCGCGCTGCAGGTAGCTTATCTGGCGGCGCAGGTCGAGCAGGGACAACTTGCGGGCATCGACCAGCAACCGCTCGCTGATCAGACCAGGGTCGATCTGGCCGCGCCAAACCAGTTCCGAGAATGGCTGTGCCAGGAGCTTATCGTCGTTTAGATGGGTTTCCAGGCCGTCGCGCAGAAGCCAGTCTCCGCCTGCATCGGCTGCGCGCAGGTACTCGGCGCGCACCGCTTCCCGGGTCAGTGACAGGCGCCCGCGGTCGTTGAGCCAGTACTGGCGCACGCCGAGCAAGTCGCCGTTGTCATCCAGGGCTTCGACATGCATGTAGAGCGAGCCTTCGCGGTACCAGTAGCCACCCTTGAACTCGATGCCCGCGCTGCCCCGCAGGCCTGCGCTATCACGCAGGATGCGCGCCTTGTGCGCTTCCGCGGAGGCTTCGGTGGCCGGCGCGATCCATTCGCCGGTCGCCAGGCCGAGCGCCCAAGCCAAGGCGACGGCCCAGGCTGTGGCGCCTGTCAAGCGGCTCACCGACAGGCCCGCAGCCCGCAGCGCCACCAATTCCGACTGACTGGCCAGCTTGCCCAAGCCGATTAAGCTGCCCAGAAACAGGACATAAGGCAGCAGTTCCCAGACCCGCCGGGGCAGGGTCAGGAAGACGTACCAAGCCGCATCAAGCGCTCCGTAGGCGCTGTGCCCTTCGCCGAGTTCCTCGATGAGGGCGAAGACCGCGACCAAGGCGGTTAGGGCCAGCAAGACCACCCCTGCAGCGCTCAGCACGGCCCGGCACAGATAGCGGTCGATCCGCGACAGGGGGTTCATCGGCGGGCTGGCTTGGCACTGCGCGCCAAGGCCGCGGCGGCAATGGCGGCGAACAGGGCATGCGCGGGCCATAGGCCGGCAACGGTGGGCACGTGGCCGGAAAGCAGGGCGTTTTGGTTGGCCAGCAAGGCCAAGTAGTAGGCCACCAACGCCGCCATGCCGGGCAGCACCCTGCCGAATCGGCCTTGGCGAGGCTTGACCGGTGCCAACCCCAAGGCGATGAGCACGCTGATGAGCGTGAACGCGGGCAGGGCGATGCGCCAATGCAGTTCCGCCGCCGCTGCGGCGCCGGACCGGCTCCACAAGGTGGCGGAGGACAGGGCTTCGGGCTTCACTCGCCTCGAAGCCGCCACATCGGTGTCGATCTTCTGGCTCAACGTGGAGAACTCGATCACTTGGCGCTTGCCGGTGCCCCCGGCACGCTCCTGGCTGTGCCTGGTGCCGTCTCCAAGCACCAGGAATTGGCTTCCCGTGCGCTCATCAACATGGCGTGAGGCTCGGTCGGCCCAGACCGTCACCAGCGGATCGCGCTCGCCCTGTTCGAAGATGAACACGCCGCCCAGGGTTTGACCGTCATCGCTGACGGTTTCGGCGTAAAGCGTCCGCTGGCCGCGGCCGAAGGCGTTGAAGGTGCCGGGGCTCAAGCGATCGAAACTCGCTTCGGCGCGCTGCTGAATGAGAAAACGGTCCAAGGCGGCGTTGCGGTCGGGCGTAATCCAAAGTGAAAGGGTGCCGATTCCGGCAGCCAGCAGCGTAGCGGATGGAAGGATCCAAGCCAGCAGCCGCCAGGTTCCCGCTCCGCTGCTGCGCAGAACCGCCATCTCCTGCTCGGCGTGCAGCCTGCCGACGGTCAGCAGCACGGCAATGTAGAAGGCAAACGGGGCGATGAGCTGCACAAAACCAGGCAGGCGCAGCGCCATGATGGTCATCAGGTCGCCGGCGGCGAACTTGCCTGCGGCCGCGTCCTGCAAGTAGCCAATGAAGCGCCCGCCGACTGCCACGGCAAACAGCACCAGCAAGGTGGCCACGAAAACGGCGAGCAATTCGCGGTTGATGTGCCTGGCAGCGACCATGGGGGAATTATGGCTGAGTTGACTACATTGCGGCGAGCGCGTATATCACCGCCATGACTTATTGCGTGGCCGTCGCCGTTGACACGGGGCTTGTATTCGCATCGGATTCGCGCACCCACGCCGGTGTGGACCAGATCAGCACCTATAGCAAGATGCATCGGTTCCATCTGGGCCGGGACCGTTTTTTCGTTGTTCTGAGCGCGGGCAACTTGGCCACCACCCAAGGGGTTCTCGCCCAAATCCAACGTGACATCGACCAATCGGCGCGCCACGGCCTAAATCACGCCGAAGGCCTCGGCCGGGCGGCGGAGTACATCGGCGCCCTGTCACTCGCCCAGCAGAACAAGCATCAGCAGACCCGTCAGGACAAGGATTTCATGCCGGAAGCCTCCTTCATACTCGGCGGCCAAATCGGCGATGGTGCGCCCGGCATTGTCCATATCTATCCGGAAGGCAACTTCGTTCGCGCCAGCGCGGCGACGCCCTTTCTGCAGATCGGCGAAGTCAAGTACGGACGACCCATCCTGGACCGCATCATTGAGCGGAACACCCCGTTGGACGCGGCGCTGATGTGCGCCCTGGTCTCCATGGATTCGACGATGCGCAGCAACGCCACCGTTGGCCCGCCGATCGAGTACCTCATCCAGCCAGCGGGCGTTTTCGGCCCAGGGCTCTACAATTGCCTAGCCGAGGACGATGACTACCTCGTTGAGTTGAGGCGGTCCTGGGCGAGGAACGTGCGCGTGGCATTTGACGCCCTGCCTGAGGCGCCGGGCATTCGCGAAGCGAGGGCCACCGTCACCCGGCTCGACGCCTCCTAGCTCCATCAGTGGTTTCGTGACGCGCCTTGACTTCTATATCTTGCAGGATGTGGAGCGCCAAGCCATGCTGCGCTTCGCCTGCCGGTTGGCTGCCAAGGCCGCGGCCGCTGGCAAGCCGATCTACGTCCATGCGCAAAGCGGGGCTGAAGCCGAGGAGTTTGACGAGTTGCTCTGGTGCTATCCGCCGAATCGGATGATTCCCCACGGCCTAGTTGGCCAGCCAGCCGCCGAAGACGCGCCGGTGGTGGTGGGCAGCGCGCCGGAACTGGCGAAAGATAGGGATTGGACCGCCCAAGGACTGCTGATCAATCTGTCCGATGAGGCGCCCGCCTTTATCGACCAATTCGAGCGGGCCGCGGAGATCATCGTGGGCGAGAATCGATCATCGGGACGCGCTCGCTACCGTCTCTACCGCGACCGCGGCTACGCCCTGTCCACCCACGAGCTGGACAACTGGGAGGGGACATGATCCCTGAGGGGAGGGTTTGAGTGGAGGCGAGCTTCGACCCCCACGCCATTGAGACGGCCATCTACCAAGGGTGGGAGGCGGCGGGCCACTTCGCGCCTAAGGCTTCGGGAGAGGGCTATTGCATCGTCATTCCGCCGCCCAACGTCACCGGCAGCCTGCACATGGGACACGCGTTCCAGCACACCCTGATGGATGCGCTGATCCGCTATCAGCGGATGCGAGGCCGCGCCACCCTTTGGCAGATGGGCACCGACCATGCGGGCATCTCCACCCAGATGCTGGTGGAGCGGCAACTGAACGCCGAGGGCAAGACCCGCCACGAACTCGGCCGCGACCGGTTCATCGAGCGGGTTTGGCAGTGGAAGGCAGAGTCGGGCGGCAACATCTCCCAGCAGCTGCGGCGCATGGGCTCCTCCCTCGACTGGTCGCGGGAGCGCTTCACGTTGGACGCCGGGTTCTCCCGTGCCGTCGTCGAGGTCTTTGTCCGGCTGCATGAGGAGGGCCTCATTTACCGCGGCCAGCGGCTGGTGAACTGGGATCCGGCGCTCCGCACCGCCATCTCCGACTTGGAGGTGATCAACGTGGAGGAGCAAGGCAGCCTGTGGCACTTCCGCTATCCGCTTTGCGGCGGCGCTCGGACCGCTGACGGCAAGCAACACTTGGTGGTGGCAACCACCCGCCCGGAGACCATGCTCGGCGACACCGCGGTGGCGGTGCATCCGGAAGATGAGCGGTTCCGAGGCCTGATCGGCCAACGGGCGCGCCTGCCCTTGGTGGGTCGGGAGTTGCCGATCATCGCCGACGACACCGTGGATCCGGACTTTGGTTCCGGCTGCGTCAAGATCACCCCTGCCCACGACTTCAACGACTACGAAGTGGGGTTGCGGCACGACTTGGCGATGGTCAACGTGCTCACCGCCGAGGCAGCCATCAACGACAATGCCCCCGCCGAATATCATGGTTTGGACCGCTTTGCGGCGCGGCAGCGCATCGTCGCCGATTTGGACGCCTTGGGTCTGCTCGAGCGGGTGCAGGCGCACAGCCTCATGGCGCCCCGGGGCGACCGCTCGGAGGCCATCATTGAACCCCGGCTCACCGATCAGTGGTTCGTACGCATTGCCCCCTTGGCGGAACCGGCCATCAAGGCAGTGGAGGAGGGCCGGGTTGAATTCGTCCCCAAGCAGTATCAGAACACCTACTTCGCTTGGATGCGCGACATCAAGGACTGGTGCATCAGCCGCCAGCAGTGGTGGGGCCATCGCATCCCAGCTTGGTACGGCCCGGATGGCGCCATCCATGTGGGCCGGGACGAAGCCGACGCCCGCCACCGAGCCGGCTTGGCGGCGGACGTGCCGCTTCGGCAAGAGGAGGATGTGCTGGAAACCTGGTTCTCCTCGGCGCTGTGGAGTTTCGCCACTCTAGGCTGGCCGGAGCAGACCCAAGCGCTGGCGCGCTTCCACCCGACCGATGTTCTGGTGACCGGCCACGACATCATCTTCTTCTGGGTGGCCCGCATGATCATGATGGCGCTGAAGTTTACCGGCGAAGTGCCTTTCCGCCAGGTTTACATCCACGGCTTGGTGCGCGATGCGGAAGGTCAGAAGATGTCCAAGACCAAGGGCAACGGATTGGACCCCTTGGACTTGGTCGATGGCATCAGCTTGGAGGACCTGGTGGCCAAGCGCACCGGCAACCTCACCCAGCCGCACTTGGCGCCGGGCATCGAGGAAGCCACGCGGCGGGACTTTCCCAGCGGCATCCCGTCCTATGGCACCGATGCCCTGCGCTTCACCTTCTGCGCCCTTGCGTCCACCGGCCGCGACGTGCGCTTCGACCTCGGCCGCACCGAGGGCTACCGCAATTTCTGCAACAAGCTTTGGAACGCGGCGCGGTTCGTGTTGATGAACACCCAAGGCAAGGATCTGTCGGCAGCCGGGGAACCCGGCTTGCCCGATCGCTGGATTCGCGCCCGTGCCCGGCAGATGGTCGCCGCCGCTACCGAGGCGCTGGATGCCTATCGATTCGATCTTTACGCGGGCGCGATCCATGAGTTTGCTTGGCGCGAGTACTGCGATTGGTACCTGGAACTGGCCAAGCCGCTGCTTTGGGACGAGGGCGCGGACCCTGCCCGCCAGGCGGCTGTCCGCCACACTTTGCTGGAAGTGCTGGAGCTGCTGCTGCGCGCCGCCCATCCCGTGATGCCGTTCATCACCGAGGCGATTTGGCGCGAGGTGGCCCCGTTGCTGGACATCAAAGGCGACACCATCATGCTGCGCCCGTTCCCGGAGGCCGATGACTTGTCCGCTGACGCGGAGGCCGACGCCGCCATTGACTGGCTCAAGGGGGTGGTGGTGGCCTTACGCAACATCCGCGGCGAGGCCGGCATCAAGCCCAGCCAAACCGTGCGTGTGCTGCTTGCGGGCGGCGATGCCCGGGACCGGGAACTGGCGGCGCTGTCCGGCCCGTTGGTGCAGCGCCTGGCCCAGGTCGAATCCATCGAGTGGCTGGCCGAAGCCGATGCGGTGCCCGGCAGTGCCTTGGGGCTCGTGGGCGACCTGCGCATCATGGTGCCTTTGGCTGGTCTGATTGACCTTGATGCCGAACGCGCCCGGCTGCAAAAGGCCATCGACCGCAAGCGAGCCGAACTCAAGCGCCTGCAAGCCAAGCTCGCCAACGACAAGTTCATCGCCAACGCGCCGCCGCAGGTGGTCGAGAAGGAACGCCTCAAGGCCACCGACGCCGAAGCCCGGCTGCAGGCCTTGGAGACCCAGTCCGTCTCTCTAGGCTAGTTCGTGGGCTCGATCTCCAGCCGCCGGGGAGTTTCGCGCAGCGAAACTCCAACGCGAACCGAAGGTTCGCGCAGGTTCGCGCAGGTTCGCGCGTTATCGACAGGCTGAGCCTTTGGGGGCACACTAGGGAGCTTCTGAAGCAGGGACAACAAGCGAGGAAGCGGAAATGGCGGATCAACCACCCACCAATCCTTTCGGCTTGCCGGGGTTCGACCTTGGCGAAATGATGCAGCGGCTGCAGCCGCCGGGTGTCGATCTTGGCGCTGTCATGGAGCGGGGGGCCAAGGACATCGAGGCGCTGCGCCAAGCCAACCAAGCGATGGTGGACGGCTTCACGGCGCTCGCGCAGAAGCAGGGCGAAATCTTCCAACGCACCTTGGAGGCGTGGCGCGACGCCGCTGCCGAGGGGCGCTTGGCCTCGCCGCAGGAGGGCTTCGAGATGGCGCTCGGCAACATGCGCGAACTGGCAGAGATTGCGGCCCACTCGCAAGCCCAAGCGGCGGAGATCATTCGCGAACGGATGGAGGCGAACTTGGCGGGCTTGTTCAATCCGCCGGACGACGGCAAGGCGGACGACAGCAAGACGGACGACTAGACCCAGTCATGGAGCAGCTTGGCGGCCAGGACGCCTCCTTTCTCTACTTCGAGACCCCAGCGACCCACATGCACATCGGGTCGGTGGCGCTCTACGACCAGTCCAGCGCGCCTGGCGGACAGGTGCGTTTTCGCGATCTCGTTGACAACGTGCGCAAGCGCCTGCACTTGGCGAAGTGCTTCCGCCGCCGGGTGGTGGAAGTGCCCCTGCAGCTCGACCACCCCTATTGGCTGGAGGATCGTCACTTCGACCTCGAATTCCACGTGCGCCACATCGCCCTGCCGCCGCCAGGGGACTGGCGCCAGCTTTGCCGCCAGGCGGCTCGCCTGCATTCCTATCCCTTGGATCGCTCCCATCCGCTCTGGGAGATGACCGTCATCAGCGGCCTCAAGGATGTCGGGGGCGTGCCAGAGGGGGCTTTTGCGGTGTTGCTGAAGGTTCACCACGCCGCCATCGACGGCGCTTCCGGAGCCGCTCTGACCGAGGTGATTCATGACGAATCGCCCAAGGTGCCCCGGGTGCCGCTGCCCGACCAGATTTGGGTGGGGCAGCCGGAGCCTTCGGCGCCGGAGCTGATGGCTCGGACCTTCGGCAACAACGTGCTGCAGCCGTTCCGCTTTGCGGAAGTGCTGTCGCGAACCGTTCCGGCCATGCAACGGGTGTCCGCATCGCTTCGCAATGCCGAGCTGGTGGGCCACGCGGCAGGCCGAATGAACGTACCGCGCACCCGCTTCAATGCGCCAGTGACCGCCCATCGAGTCGTGGATGGCCGCAGCTATCCGTTGGACGCGATGCGCCGCATCAAGCGGGCGGTGGATGGCGCCACCATCAACGATGCCGTGCTGGCGGTGATTGGCGGGGCACTGCGCCGCTACCTGCAAGCCCACGATGAACTGCCGGACAGGAGCTTGTCGGCCATGGCGCCCATTAACGTGCGCAGCGCCGATGAATCCGCGGCGGAGGGCAATCGGGTCGCGGCCATGACCGCTAGCCTCGGCACCGAGATTGACGATCCCTTGGAACGCCTTGCGGCGGTGAGCGACGGCACCCGCCAAAGCAAGGCGTTGACGGACGCCATCGGCGCCCGCCTGATGACCGACTACTCGCGTTTCATTCCCGCCCAGTTGGCGTCCTTGGCAGCGCGCCTCTACACCAGCTACGGCATGGCCGAACGCGCCCTGCCGGCGTTCAACTGCGTGGTCACCAATGTGCCCGGGCCGCAGAAGCCGCTCTACATGTCGGGTGCCAAGCTGCTGCGCACCTATGGCCTCGGCCCCCTGTTCGACGGCATGGGCTTGATCTTCCCGGTGTTCAGCTACGATGGCGGCATCACCCTCTCGTTCACGTCGTGCCGGGAGATGCTGCCGGACCCGGAGCGGTTGGCGGAGGCGCTCGATGAGTCGTTTCACGCCCTCGAGTCGGCAACTGCTTAGGAAGGCACGCCATGCTGCAGCAACTTAGCGCCCAGGACGCCTCATTCATCTATCAGGACACGCCGGCCACGCCGATGCACGTGGCCTCGGTCGCCATCTTGGATCCGTCCACGTCTCCTTACGGGCCGCTGACCCTGGAAGCCGTGATGGGTTTCTACGAGGAGCGCCTGCACCTGATGCCGACCGCTCGCCGGCGCTTGGTCAACGTGCCCTTCGGCTTGGACCATCCCTATTGGATCGAGGATAAGGGCTTCGATCTGGAATACCACATTCGCGAGGTCGGCCTGCCCGCCCCCCAGGATTGGCAGGCGCTCTACACGCTGGCGGCGCGCATCCTCAGCCGCCCGTTGGACATGAGCCGCCCGCCTTGGGAGGTTTACCTCATCCATGGCTTGGACCGGCTGGAGGGGGTGCCGGCGGGCTGCGTCGGCTTGCTGTTCAAGACCCATCACTGCGCCATTGACGGTGCCTCGGGCTTGGAGATGGCCTTGGCCCTGGCCGATTTGGCCCCGGAGATGGCGGCAGTGCCCTCACCCTCCAAGCCTTGGCGCGCCGATCCGGTGCCGGATGACGGGGAACTGCTGCTGCGCACTTGGGGCAATGTGCTGCTGCGGCCTTTGCAGTTGGCGGAATTCATGGCCACGGCGGCTCCCGCAGCGCCGGCGTTGCCCGAATCCATGCGCCAGGAACTGCCGCAAGCCACACCCGTGCCGAGAACCCGCTTCAACGCCCCGGTCAGTGCCCATCGCGCGGTGGGCTTTGAGCGCTTTCCCTTGGACGACGTGCGGGCGGTGAAGAACGAAGTGGCCGGCGCCACGGTGAACGACGTGGCGTTGACCCTGTGTGGCGGCGCCCTGCGGCGCTATTTGCAGGAGAAGATCGAGCTGCCGGACGACTCGCTGCTGGCCATGGCGCCCATCAGCGTGCGCAAGGCGTCGGCGGAGTACGGGCAGGGCAACGCCGTGTCGGCCATGTTCGTCACCATCGGCACCCACATCGAAGACCCGGTTGAGCGCCTCAAGCATGTGCGCGATGCCACGTCGGCGGCCAAGCAGATGGCCAATGCAGTCGGTGCCGACACCATGCTGCGCTACAACGAGTTCATGCCGGCGGCGGTGTCCAACCTCGCCCAACGCCTGACCACCGAGTTCGCCCGCGCCAACCAGGCGGCGCCGGCCTTCAACTGCTCCATCACCAATGTGCCCGGCCCCCAAGTGCCGCTCTACACCATGGGCTGCCGAACCGTGACCACCATCGGCTACGGCCCGGTCACGCACAACATGGGGCTCATCATGCCCATCAGCAGCTACTGCGGCGAGTTCACGATCAGCTTCACGTCGTGCCGGGACATGATTCCGGATCCGGATTTCTTCATGGCCTGCATCCGGCACAGCTTCGAGGAGACCCGCACCGCCGCCTTGGGCACGGACGCCGAGGCCGACGCCAAGGTGGCGGCCATCGCCAAGAACTACAGCCACATGGCCGAAGCAGCGCTCGCGGAGGTGCGCGCCGCCCGCGCCAAGGCTTCCGGTAGTTGAATTGGCTCTCGACTTGAGCGACATGCCAGCCGCGGCGCTGGCTCTGATCGGCCCCGGTGGCCCTTACGAAGTGGTGGAGCGGAACCTAAACGGCGCCTCGCTGCGCCTGTTTAGGCAGGCGCCATCCAATCTGGGCGCTTTGTATCGATCGGCGCTCGACACCGGTGATCGGACGTTCTATGTCTATCAGGACGAGCGCTACACCTTTGCCGACGCTTGGGATCGAGCGGGCAGGGTGGTTGCGGGGCTGTGCGCCTTGGGCGTTGCGCCCGGCGATAGGGTGGGCATCTCACTACGCAACTACCCGGAATGGATCTGGAGCTTCATGGGCATCACGCGCATGGGAGCGGTGGCAGTGGCCATGAACTCCTGGTGGACGGCGGAGGAAATGGCCTACGGCATCGAGGACAGCCGCCTCAGCGTCCTGATCGTCGATCATGAGCGCTTGAAGCTGCTGCCGCCGGAACCTCGGTCGTTCACGGCGGTGGCCGTGCGTACGGAGGCAAGCGAAGGGGCCGGCGCGTTGGCTTGGAGCGACTTCACCGCTTTTGAGGGCGATGCCGGCTTCGCCGATCCGGTGGATCCGGAGGCGCCTGCCACACTGCTCTACACTTCTGGTTCGACGGCCCATCCAAAAGGCGTGCTCTCCACCCACCGGGCCGTCATTCACGCCCTCTTGGGCTGGGAGGCGGCTGGCGCCTTGGCCGCTGCGGTGGCCGATCAACCAGCTCCGGAACTGCCTTGGCAGCTTTCGATGATCTTGACCGTGCCGCTTTTCCACGTCACCGGCCTCAACGTCCACTTCCTGTCGTCCTTTCGCCAGGGCCGCAAGCTGGTGGGCATGTACAAGTGGGATCCCGAGGAGGCGCTCAAGATCATCGAGCGTGAGCGCATCACCCACTTCAACGGGGTGCCGACCATGGCTTGGGAGCTGGTGCAGTCGCCGAATTACGAGCGCTACGACCTCTCAAGCTTGGTGAGCATGGGCGGTGGCGGCGCGGCGATGGCCCCGGAGCACAGCCGCCAGATCAACCGGCGTTCGGTCAGCCCCGGCACTGGCTATGGCATGACCGAAACCAACGGCTTGGGCACCGCTGTCGGCGGCCCGGAACTGCTGGACCGGCCCACCAGTTGCGGCCGCCCGCTGCCGCCCGTTGTTGACATCAAGGTGGTTGATCACGCGGGTAGGGAAGTGCCCCGCGGCGACACCGGCGAAATCTGGATCTGCGGCCCGATGAACTTCTCAGGCTATTGGAACCGCCCGGAGGATACCGCCAACACGCTCGTTGAAGGCTGGGTGCGCACCGGCGACATTGGCCACATGGATGCGGAGGATTTCGTTTACATCACCGACCGGGAAAAGGACCTGGTCATCCGGGGTGGCGAGAACATCGGCTGCCAAGAGGTGGAGGCCGTCATCTACGAGCATCCGGCGGTGCTCGAATGCGCGGTGTTCGGCGTGCCCGATGAACGGCTGGGCGAAACCGTGGCCGCCGCCGTTACCCGCAAGCCCGGCGCCTCCCTTGCGGCGGAAACGGTGCGAACCCACGTGGCGGCGCGCCTGGCCCGTTTCAAGGTACCGGAGCATGTCTGGGTGCGGGACGAGCAGCTGCCGCGCATCGCCTCGGGCAAGATCTTCAAGCGCGGGCTTCGGGCCGAGGCGATAGAGGCGTTGAGTCGGTAGGCAAGCGCATCTTGAGCAATCGTGCATCAGGCGGCTTGGCTGGAAGTCGGTTCCCGCCGATGGGGTGATGGGTTCGACCGCTAATACGACCGCGGCAACTCCAGCACGTGCTCGGTGACGTAGTTCAGGATCATCTCCTGTGAAATCGGTGCGATGCGCATCAGCCGCGCCTCCCGCCAGTAGCGCTCCACTTGGTACTCCTTGGCGTAGCCGAAGCCGCCATGGGTCTGCATGGCTTGGTCGGCGGCTTGGAAGGCGGCGTCCGCCGCCAGCCACTTGGCCATGTTGGCTTCGGCGCCACAGGGTTCGCCGTTGTCGAGCAGCCAACTGGCCTTGCGGATCATCAATTCCGCGGCGTCCAGCCGAATGCGGGCCTCGCCGAGCGGGAACGACACGCCTTGGTTCTGGCCGATGGGCCGGTTGAAGACGACCCGCTCGTTGGCATAGTCCACGGCTCGCCGCAGCGCCGCCCGGCCAATGCCCAAGGCCTCCGACGCCACGAGGATCCGTTCCGCGTTCAGGCCGTCGAGCAGGTAGCGGAAGCCCTTGCCTTCCTCGCCCACCCGGTCGGTCACCGCCACGGGCAGATCGTCATAGACCACTTCGCAGGAGGCCACGGCATTGCGGCCGGTCTTGGGAATCGGCGAGATGGTCACTTCGGGGCGCTGCAGCTCAGCCAGCAGCAGCGTCAGCCCGTCGGTGCGGCGCACGGCCTGCGCCTGGGGCGTGGTGCGCACGAGCAGCAGAACCCGCTCGGAATCGAGCGCCTTGGTGGTCCACACCTTGCGGCCCTTGACTAGGTAGTGGTCGCCGTCCCGACGCGCCGCGGTTTTCAGCGAGGCGGTGTCGGTGCCCGCATCCGGCTCGGTGACGCCAAAGGCGACGTGCAGGTCGCCGCTCACCACCCGCGGCAGGTAGCGTTGCTTCATCGCCTCGCTGCCGTGCTTCACCACCGGATGCATGCCGAATATGGACAGATGCAGGCTGCTACAGCCGTTCATGGCGGCGCCGGAGGCGGCGACCTCCTCGAGCACGATGCTGGCTTCGGTGATGCCACGTCCGCTGCCCCCATAGTCCTCGGGGATGGCGATGCCGACGAAGCCGGCATCCGCCATGGCGTTGTAGAAGTCCCAAGGAAACTCGTGGGCTTCGTCCTTCTCGGACCAGTATTCGTCGGGAAAACCCGCGCAGAGCTTGCGGACGCTGTCGCGGATCAACTGGTGTTCCTCGGTGCCCGAAAATTCCATGGCCTGCTCCCGCGGGCGTGCTTGCAGGCAGCGGAGTGTACCCGACTTGGCAAGCGGGCACGGGACGGCTACTGTTTCGCTTTCGCACTGACCGGCATGGGGCCGACCATTGAAAACCTTGCAATTGAACACTGAACGGATGCTCGCCCGCAGCGATGAGGGCATGGGCTGGATGATCTTCAACCACCCGGCCCGCCACAACGCGCTGTCGCTGGAGATGTGGCAGGGCATCGCCGACATCTTGGGCGCCTTTGCTGAGGACGACGAAGTGCGGGTGGTCATCATGCGCGGCGCCGGCGGCAAGGCCTTCGTGTCCGGCGCGGACATCTCCGAGTTCGACACCGAGCGGGCCAACGCGGCACAGGAGGACGCCTATGATCGGGTTGCAGGCCGCGCCAATCATGCTCTCGCCCACTTCCCCAAACCCTTGATTGCGCTGATCGAGGGTTACTGCATCGGCGGCGGCTTGGCGACTGCGCTGGCCGCCGACGTGCGCTTCGCCACCCCGGATTCCAAGTTCGGCATCCCGGCTGCCCGCTTAGGCATAGGCTACGCCTATGACGGCCTCGCCAAGCTCGCCCGCGTGGTGGGTCCGGCCCAGGCACGCGACATCCTGCTCTCCGCCCGCTTCATGACCGCCAGCGAAGCGGCAGCGATGGGCTTGGTCAACTTCATCCACGAACGCGACCGCATTGAGGCAGAGGCCATCGCCTACGCCCGCCAGATCGCCGGCAACGCGCCGCTCACCGTAAAGGCCGCCAAGGCAGCCCTTGACGCCTGGGAGCGCGGCGGCAGGCCGGATGAGGTGGCAGCGGCCAATGCCTTGGTGGATGCCTGCTTCGACAGCGAAGACTACAAGGAGGGACGACGGGCGTTTGCGGAGAAGCGCCGGCCAGCGTTTCGGGGCCTGTGACGATTGGGTTGGATGGAATGGCGCTTGGCTGATTCTCTACTATGGCACATGCGGTGGTAGCATGCCTCCCTGCGCTCCTTTCGTTGCGCACGGCACTATCTTCGAATCGAGGCGGATAGAACACCATGCAGCTTCCCGACGCCGTGACCGCTTGCGCTCTGATCATCGGCAATGAAATTCTCTCTGGGCGCACGCCGGACACTAATCTGAACCACTTGGCGGTGACGCTGGGCGGCTGGGGCATTCAACTGCGCGAGGCCCGGGTCATACCGGATATCGAGGCGGAGATCGTCACGGCGGTGAACGAGGCGCGGCGGCGCTTCAACTACGTGTTCACCACCGGCGGCATCGGCCCCACCCACGACGACATCACCGCCGAGTGCATCGCCAAGGCATTTGGCGTGCCACTGAAGACCCATCCGGAGATTGCCGCTCTTATCCAGCAGCGTCCCGCGCCGGCGGACGTAATGGAATCGCGCATGCTCATGGCGCGGGTCCCGGAAGGGGCGGTGCTGGTCGATAACGCCACCGGCGGCCCGCCGGGATTTCGGGTGGACAACGTGATCGTCATGGCCGGCATCCCGGCGGTCATGCGGGCCATGCTGGCCACTTTGGAAGGCAAGCTGGATCGCGGGCCGGTCATTCGGTCGCGCACCGTGATGGCCTACTTGGGTGAAAGCCAGATCGCTGCTGGACTGGGGAAGATTCAGGCACGCTACCCCGACGTTGATCTCGGCAGTTACCCCTTTTTCCGCGACAATCGCTACGGCGCCTCCTTGGTGATGCGCGGGCCCGATGCGGCTCGGCTTGAGCAGATGCTGGCCGAAGTGTGCGCCGTGATCGTCGAGGCGGGCGAGACGCCCCACGTGGAGGACGCCGATTGACGGATCGAGCACGGTGCTCATCGGATTTCAATTGACTAACGAGGCCAAATGATGGAACTGCAGGGCAGGAAGGCGCTGGTTTTTGGCGGCGCCTCGGGCATTGGCTTGGCGGCCGTTCGCCGCTTGGCGAAAGGGGGCGCCCAAGTGGTGGCGCTCAGCCGCAATCCAGAGCGGGCGGCGAGTGAATTGCCGGCCGGCGTGGCGATGGAGAGCGTCGATGTGCTCGATCGGGCGGCCTTGGCGGAAACCTTCGCCCGCCATGCGCCGATCGACGTGCTGGTCAACGCCGCCACCGGCGGCGAGCGGGCTTCCGGCCCCTTCCTGCAGATGGACCTGGACGCTTTTCAGGGCTCGTTCCGCAAGTTGTGGGGCTACACCAACACGGTTCGCTTGGGGTCCGAGCACTTGAGCGATGATGCCGCGGTCGTGCTGGTGAGCGGTTATCCCGCCCGCAACCCCGGGCCGGGCGCGCTGGCCCTGTCCACGGTGGGCAACGCCGTGGAGGGCTTCGTCCGTGCCGTCGCCCCGGAACTGGCGCCCCGCCGCATCAACGTAGTCTCGCCGGGGCTGATCGACACCCCTCTCTTTCCGGGTGAGGGCGATGCCCGGGAGCGGTTTTTTGCCCAAGCCACGGCCAAACACCTGATTCCCCGCATTGGCACGGCCGACGAGGTGGCCGCTGGCATCCTGTTCGTGATCGAGAACGACTTCGTGACCGGCACCACGGTGGACGTTGATGGCGGTGCGTTGCTGTCCTGACGAGGGTCGGGTTCAGGTGCCGGCCAAGGTCTGGCGGACGGCGCGGCGCCAGCCTTCCAAGAGCGCGGTGCGCTTGGCTGGCGCCAGGTTTGGGGTGAAGGCGTGGCCTTGGCCCCAGGCTTGGTGAACGCCGCCGAGGTCGCCGCCTGGGCCTGCGGCGGCGAGCATCGCGGCGCCGAGCGCGGTGGTTTCGATGGTTTGGGGACGATTTACGGGGCGGTCGAGTACGTCGGCCAGGAACTGGCAAAGCCAGTCGTTGGCCACCATGCCGCCATCGACGCCGAGCCTGGTGACTGCCGCGCCGTCGGCCGCCATGGCATCGAGCAGTTCCGCGGTCTGGAAGCCGACGCTCTGCAGGGCGGCAGTGACGATGTGAGCCGACTGCGTATCTGATGTCAGTCCGGTGAGGGTGCCGCGGGCGGCCGGGCTCCAGTGCGGAGCGCCCAGGCCGGTGAAGGCCGGCACGAAGTAAACGCCTTGGGCATCGCCGTCCACTGACCGCGCCAAGTGTTCGGTCTGCGCAGCGTCATCGACCAGCCCAAGTTGGTCGCGCAACCATTTCACCGCCACCCCGGCCACAAAGATGCTGCCTTCCAAGGCGTAGGTCGCTTGGCCTTGCAAACGGTAGGCCAGGGTGGTCAGCAGGCCGTTGCCGCTGGGCCTCGGTTCGGCCCCGGTGTTGGTCATGACGAAACAGCCCGTGCCGTAGGTGCTTTTGCAGGTGCCCTCGGCCAAGCAGCCTTGGCCGATCAGCGCTGCCTGTTGGTCGCCCGCCATGCCGGCGATCGGAATTGGGGCGCCGAACCACTCGGCATCGGCAATGCCGAAGGCATGGGCACTGTCGCAGACTTCGGGCAACAGGGCTTCGGGAATGTCGAAGTAGTCCAGCAGTTCCGGGTCCCACCGCTGCCGGTTGATGTCGAACAGTTGGGTTCGCGACGCGTTGGTGGCGTCGGTCAGGTGGGCGCGGCCGCCGGTCAGCCGCCACAGCAGGAAGCTGTCCACCGTGCCGAAGCACAGGTCGCCGGCTGCCGCCCGGCGGCGCAGGCCCGGCACCTGGTCGAGCAGCCAGGCGAGCTTGGTGCCGGAAAAGTAGGGGTCGAGCACTAGGCCGGTCTTGGCCTGCACGCTCTCGGCCAAGCCGTCCGCCGCCATGCGCTGGCAACGTTCGGCCGTGCGCCGGTCCTGCCAGACGATGGCTTTGTGCACGCATTCGCCGCTGTTGCGGTCCCAGACCAAGGTGGTCTCCCGCTGGTTGGTGATGCCGATGGCGCTGATTTCATGGGCCGTCACGCCGGCTGAGGCGATGGCGGCGCGGGCAGCCTCGATGGTGGTCCACCAGAGCACTTCAGGATCCTGCTCGACCCACCCGTCGTGCGGAAATTCCATGTCGAAGGCCTGTTGGTCAATGCCAACGATGCGGCCATCGGCTATGTCGAAGACGATGCCGCGCGAACTCGAGGTACCTTGGTCAATGGCCAGAATCAGGCTCATGATCCCCCCTTCGCTGTTGCTGAAACAAATTCCCTGAGTAGTGTTGCATTCTGCCGTTTACCGCATTATGTTGTGTCCGGTGCCGATCTGAACCCAATATGTTGGGGTTGCTGGAATTGCCACTGGGCAAGCCATTCGGCCTGTCCGGTGGTCTGTCCGGCGGTAATCGCGGCGCGGAAACGAGCCGCTGCAAGGGTGTCGAGGGGTCCATGCCGCAGGTCCGATTTTAGTGCTGATTCAGCTTCATAGCGCCGGCGGGCAGCGTAACGCAACGCCGCTTCGCCTGCATCGGCCAATTGCAGCCAGCCAGCGGATCGATTCCTCCAACGGGTCCTCCCGCGGGCTCGCCGATCCAATCCGCCCAACGCCACCAACCGCCCGCAAAACCAAAGTTCCAACGAGGCGATGCTGCAGACCGAGGAGTGGGCGGTCGCCGGGCGCGAACGTAACCTGCTCAACAACCTAAACCCGCGATCACGAAAACCAGCGAGAAAGCCAACGCCATGGAAAACAGAATCACAGAGTCCACCCGGGATCCGCTTGTTCAGCCACCGCCGAGCGTCGCCGCCACCGCCCCGGGCCTGCTCAAGGTCATCAAGCGCACCGGCGAAGTCGTGCCCTACACGGACGACAAGATCGCCATTGCCATGACTAAGGCGTTCCTCGCCGTTGAAGGCGGCAGCGGCGCCGCCTCGCCGCGCATCCGCGAACTAGTGGCCACGCTGACCGCCCAGGTCAGCGGCATATTCCAGCGCCGTTTCCCCTCCGGGGCCACGCTGCACATCGAGGACATCCAAGATCAGGTTGAACTGGCGCTGATGCGCTCCGGGGAGCATCAGGTGGCGCGCTCCTACATCATCTACCGCGAAGCGCGGGCCCAGGAGCGCAGGGAGCGCGAAGGTGGCCAAGGTGGAGCGCACGGCGGGCAGCGCCGCGACATCGAGGTGGTCTGGCCGAATGGCCACCGGGCACCGTTGGACATCGGCCGCATCCACACCTTGACCACCGAGGCCTGCGCCGGCCTTCTGGACGTAGACGCCAATCGCATCATCGAGGAAAGCCTGCCCAACCTCTATGACGGCATCAGCGCTGATGGCGTGGCCACCGCATTGGTGATGACGGCGCGCACCCTGGTTGAAGAGGAGCCCAACTACTCCTATGTCACCGCTCGGCTGCTGCTCGACCAACTGCGCGCCGAGGCCTTGGGCTTTCTCGAGATCCAGGCCCAAGGCGCCGGGGCTGGCGACCATTCGGCCACCCAGTCACAAATGGCCGAGGCCTACCCGCGTGCGTTCCGACGCTTCATCGAGCGCGGGGTCGAACTGGAGTTGCTGGCTACTGACCTGCTCGGCTTCGATCTCGATGCCTTGGGCGCGGCCCTGCAGCCGGAGCGGGATCTGCAGTTCACCTACCTTGGCCTGCAGACCCTCTACGACCGCTACTTCCTGCATAGCGGCGATGTGCGCTTCGAGTTGCCCCAGGCCTTCTTCATGCGGGTGGCCATGGGGCTGGCGGTGCAGGAGAGCGACCGCAACAAGCGGGCGATCGAGTTCTACAACCTGTTGTCGAGCTTCGACTACATGAGCTCCACGCCGACCCTGTTCAACTCCGGCACCCTGCGCTCCCAGCTCTCCTCCTGCTTCTTGACCAGCGTGCCGGACGACCTCGATGGCATCTACAGCGCCATTCGCGACAACGCCCTGCTCTCCAAGTGGGCCGGCGGCCTCGGCAACGACTGGACGCCGGTGCGGGCGCTCGGCTCCTACATCAAGGGCACCAACGGCAAGTCCCAAGGCGTGGTGCCCTTCCTCAAGGTGGTCAACGACACCGCCGTAGCGGTCAACCAAGGGGGTAAGCGTAAGGGCGCCGTCTGCTCCTACCTTGAAACCTGGCATCTGGACATCGAGGAGTTCCTGGAACTGCGCAAGAACACCGGTGACGACCGGCGCCGCACCCACGACATGAACACCGCCAACTGGATTCCGGACCTGTTCATGAAGCGGGTGACCGACGATGGCGACTGGACGCTGTTTTCGCCAAACGAGGTTCCTGACCTGCACGACCTCTACGGCAAGGCCTTCGAGATGCGCTACGAGGCCTACGAGGAGCAGACCCGCACCGGCGAGCTGACCCTCTTCAAGACCATCAAGGCCCGCGACCTTTGGCGCAAGATGCTCTCCATGCTGTTTGAGACCGGCCATCCCTGGTTGACGTTCAAGGATAGCTGCAACCTGCGCTCGCCCCAGCAGCACGTGGGCGTGGTGCATTCCTCGAACCTCTGCACCGAGATCACGCTGAACACCGGCGCCGAGGAGATCGCCGTGTGCAACCTCGGCAGCGTCAATCTGGCGCAGCATGTCGTCGATGGCGAGCTTGATTTGAAGAAGCTGAAGAAAACCGTCCGCACCGCGGTGCGCATGCTCGACAACGTCATCGACATCAACTACTACTCGGTGCCCCAGGCGCGTGCCTCGAACATGCGCCACCGCCCGGTTGGGCTGGGCATCATGGGCTTTCAGGACGCGCTCTACAAACTGCGCCTGCCGTACGGCTCCGATGCGGCGGTCGAATTCGCCGACCGGTCCATGGAGGCGGTCAGCTACTTCGCCATCGAGGCCTCCTCGAAGCTGGCCAGCAAGCGGGGCGCCTACGCCACCTTCTCCGGCTCCCTGTGGAGCCGGGGCATCCTGCCCATCGACTCGCTCAAGCTGCTGCGCAACGAGCGGGGCAAGGCCTACTTGGAAGCCGACCTGGGCGCCTCCATGGATTGGGAAGCCCTGCGCGGCCAAGTGCAGATCAACGGCATGCGCAACTCCAACGTGCTGGCCATCGCGCCCACGGCCACCATCGCCAACATCACCGGCGTCTCCCAGTCCATCGAGCCGACCTACCAGAACCTGCACGTCAAGTCGAATCTCTCCGGCGAGTTCACGGTGGTCAACCCCTACATGGTGCGCGACCTCAAGCGGCTCGGCCTGTGGGACAACGTGATGGTCGCCGACCTGAAGTACTACGACGGCTCGCTCAAGGCGATGGACCGCATACCTGATGACCTGAAGGCGCTGTACGCCACCGCCTTTGAAGTGGAGCCGCGCTGGCTGGTCGATGCCGCCAGCCGCCGCCAGAAGTGGATCGACCAATCCCAGTCCCTGAACCTCTACATTGCGGAGGCCTCGGGCAAGAAGCTGGACGTGACCTATCGCATGGCGTGGCTGCGGGGGCTGAAAACCACCTACTACCTGCGCACCCTGAGCGCCACGGGCACCGAGAAGTCCACCCTTGCCCAAGGCACGATGAACGCGGTCGCACCGACCACCGAAGTGGAAACGGGAGCGGCCTGCTCGATTGACGACCCGGATTGCGAGGCCTGCCAGTAGCCGCCGAGGCGGGCGCATCGCGCGACACAAGGAGATAGCACATGCTCAGTTGGGACGACTACGATGAAGGGCTTGACCAGCCCACGCCAGTGACGGACGCGCAACCGGCCGCCCAGGCCAAGCCGGCTCAGGTCAATGGGGCGCTGGCCCCGGTTGAGGCAGCGCCTGCGGCGTCGGCTCAACCCATGCCATCGGCAGCCCAGGGCGGCTCCGCTGCCACGGATGGCGACGCTGCTGCCTCGGCGGTCGTGGCGGACCTCGACGCGCACCGGCGTCTGGACGCCGACGGTTCCGCCGAAGCCGCTAGGGAAAGCTACGAGCGGGTCACCGTGGATCAGAAGGCCATGATCAACTGCCGGGCGGACCTCAACCAGTTGGTGCCCTTCAAGTACGACTGGGCGTGGCAAAAGTACCTCAACGGCTGCGCCAACCACTGGATGCCGCAGGAGATCAACATGACCGCGGACATCGCGCTGTGGAAGAACCCGGAGGGCTTAAGCGAGGATGAGCGCATCATCGTCAAGCGCAGCCTCGGCTTCTTCTCCACCGCCGACTCCTTGGTCGCCAACAACCTGGTGCTGGCCATCTATCGGCTGATCACCAATCCCGAGTGCCGGCAGTACCTGCTTCGCCAAGCCTTCGAGGAGGCGATCCACACCCACGCCTACCAGTACTGCATCGAGTCCTTGGGCATGGACGAAGGCGAGATCTTCAACATGTACCACGAGGTGCCGTCGGTGGCCCGCAAGGCCGAGTGGGCCTTGAAGTACACCCGGGAGATCGCCGATCCGGCCTTTGCCACCGGCACCCCGGAGACCGACCAGGCGCTGTTGAAGAACCTCATCGCCTACTACTGCGTGCTGGAAGGCATCTTCTTCTACTGCGGCTTCACCCAGATTCTCTCCATGGGGCGCCGCAACAAGATGACCGCCACCGCCGAGCAATTCCAGTACATCCTTCGCGATGAGTCCATGCACGTCAATTTCGGCATCGACGTCATCAACCAGATCAAGCTGGAGAACGCGCATTTGTGGGACCAGTCCATGCAGGACCTGGCCCGCGACATGATTCTGGAGGGCACCCAACTGGAAATCGACTACGCCCGGGACACCATGCCCCGAGGCGTGCTGGGCATGAACGCCACCATGATGGCGGAGTACCTGCAGTTCATCGCCAACCGGCGCCTGGCGCAGATCGGCCTCGGCGAACCCTTCACCGGTGTCAAGAACCCCTTCCCTTGGATGAGCGAGATGATGGACCTCAAGAAGGAGAAGAACTTCTTCGAGACCCGGGTGGTCGACTACCAAGGCGCCGCTTCGCTCAGTTGGGATTGACGGAAGACCCATGCAGGTACCACTCTTCGTCGTCGAGGAACCGGAGGAGTCCGCTTCCTGTCCAGCGGCTGGCATCAGCCCGGCGTACGAATCGCCGGTTCTCGCTTGTCAGGACAACCTCGCTTTCATGGAGGCCCTGCCTGATGGCCAGTTCAAGCTGATTGTTACTTCGCCGCCCTACAACATCGGTAAGGACTACGAATCCAAAACCTCCCTAAACGCTTGGCTTGAAGGCCAAAAGCAGGTTATTGCCGAATGCGTCCGCCTGCTGCATCCCCAAGGCTCCATCTGCTGGCAGGTGGGCAACTACGTTAGGAAGGGCGAGATCATTCCCTTGGACGTCGTGCTCTATCCGGTTTTCGCCGAGCTCGGCCTCAAGCTGCGCAACCGAGTCGTCTGGCACTTTGGCCACGGCCTACACTGCGCCAAGCGCCTCTCTGGGCGCTACGAGACCGTCAACTGGTGGACTCTGAGCGAAAACTACACTTGGAATCTGGACGCTATCCGCGTGCCCGCGAAGTACCCGGGCAAGCGGCACTTCAAGGGCCCCAACATCGGCAAGCTCTCGGGCAACCCCAAGGGCAAAAACCCGAGCGACGTCTGGACCTTCCCCAACGTCAAGAACAACCACCCGGAAAAGACTGCTCATCCCTGCCAGTTTCCGGTGGAGTTGGTCGAGCGCTTGGTGCTGGCCATGACGGAGGAAGGCGATGCCGTGTTCGATCCCTACATGGGCGTCGGCTCATCGATCATCGCCGCGCTCAAGCACGACCGAGCCGCTTGGGGCTGCGACTTGATCCCGGAATACGTGGAAACCGCCCGGGACCGGGTGCGCCAACTGCGCGCCGGCACCTTGCGCACCCGACCGATGAACAAACCAGTGTACGACCCTAGCCTGCCCAACGGCGGCCATTGATGCAAGTCAAAGCGAAGTACTCGCACCTTAATGGTGAGGAATACCTGCTTGTTCATCACAAAGCCCTGTGGGAGGAAGTTCAGGTCGTAATCGATCAAGTCGATGCTATGGCGTGCAGAACCAAAGTGTCGAAGGAAAAGACCATGCCGGGGAAAATGCTGTTCTCTCCGGGAGACATGAACAGGGCCTTCAAGTCCGGACTTGAGTCCTTGGGATGGTCTGAGCGGCGCAACTCGTTTTGGGTTACCGCGGATGAAAAGCTTCTTCGTGAAATCTACGGACTGCCGCCCGACGAGCAAAAGAGGGCAATTGAAGCCGCCGGGCACGAACCCATCGGCTCATACAACCAAACGGACTTCGTGAAGGACCGAATTGCCGTGGAAGTTCAGTTCGGAAAGTACGCTTTCGTAGCTCATGATCTGTTCGTCAAGCATTTGAGCTTCTATGTTTCCGACATCATCGACGTGGGGATCGAGATTCTTCCCATGAAGGAATTGGAGAAGGACATGTCTTCCGGTGTCCCATACTTTGAGAGAGATCTGCTGAACCTGATACGCCAAGGCAGAGGCGTGCCGGCGGTTCCGCTATTGCTGATTGGGATCGCTCCTTAGTTCCCCATATGGCGCTCGTTAGCGTTTTTCTTCTGGCTTTCATCGAAATCAGCTTGCCGTTGCCGATCGTTTTCGTCATGGATGGTCCCGTTGAGGCGGCCTTTTTGGTCATCGGCCTTGCGGGATCGCTGGGCAGCCTGTTCTTCATCTATCTGTCCCAGCCGATTCGGCGTTGGGTGGTGAGGCGTTACGGGATGGAGAGCTTAATCATCCGGCGCACGGAGCGATTCATGGTTCGATATGGGGCAGCGGGCGTTGGGCTGCTTGCGCCGATGATTCTCGGGCACGCGGCCACTGCGGTCGGGGCTGTGGTTCTTGGGGCGCCTACGGCTAAGCTCGCCATCTGGATGATTGCTGGCGTGGTGCTTTGGACGCTTGTCTACTACGTCGCCTTCCTGATGGGCGGATCGTTGTTCGGCTGGGAGCCGTGAGGGGCTGACCGCTAACCCTCGGTTTCCTTGGGCCGCAATGGTTGCGACAGTGCGGAATACTTCCGGGACGGTGTTTACGCGAGGGCATCCTTCCCGCGCTACCCGCCCAGACCCTGATGGATGAGCGCAATCGCGGTACCTAGCATGACTCCCCAAGTGCCGAAATTGCCAATTGCTCCGGTGTTGGGTGGTGGGGCGAACTGCTGAATTCCGTGCGCATGGAACAACCGGTGGATAAACAGCGCGGCGCATAGACCATGAATTCAAGCGGTGGTGCTTCCTCAACGGATTTACATACTTGACTCCCAAGACACTGATTACACTATTCGCCTTGCTTGACTTGCCTCAACGCCGACAGCACCCACGAAATCGGATAGCGGCCCATTTCCTCTCTAACGCCATCGGCGAGCCGCACCAGTCGAACGAAGTCGCTCTCCCCTTCGCGCTCGAGCGCCAACCACCGTTCCTGACGCAATTTGCGGCGAGGCTTAGGCGCGGAAAAATTCACACCTCGTGCGGCCAACCTCTTGCGAGCCAAGGCCAACTGCCGCTCAGCGTCCATTAACCTGCCGTGCGTTCTCCAGAGCGAGAGTCAAGTGTGTATGTCCGCAGGCTAACACCCCATAGAACCACCAGATCCCATTTGCCAGCGTGTTGCGTGAGGTGCCGCCGTGAATTCACACCGCACTGGGGCCTGTGGCAGATCAGTTGGTTCGACGCAGAGACGGGTTTCACTTCACACAGGCAAAGTCATGCAGATTGCCGGGTTGTCTAACACCCTTGAGCAAGGCGCCGTTATAGCCCTTGGATCGACACTCGATTGATGCCTCCATATGCGTGGGCCGACATTCAGGCATCGAAAAGTCCAGACATTGGAGAGTGACTGAGATTTCGTAGCGATCCTCGATCACTTGGGGCATAGCATTCTGTGCCTGTATGGCCTGCTCCATGGTTTTAGGATCAGAGTCGCCCTCGTCGGTGTCTGTCTCCGGCGGTGACCGCGGCCGTTTCGCCTGCTCCGTGATTTTGGGATCTTCGATCCTCTCACACTCGAAAGTCATGGTTGCAGTTATCAGGCCGTTCTCATCTTCTGGCATCGAATAGTCAAAGTAGTGCGCGGTGCCGTCAGGCCTCAACCGCAGGCTAAACTGAATGTCAGAAATTACCTCGTCAGCAGTCGCCTCATTGAGGTCCTCGGCATCCGTAGGGACCGGCCACATCCAATGGCGTTCAATCCCACGGACGAAGTATGCGGCAGGAGTTGTGTGACCATCGAAAAGCACTTCGCCAAAACTCCCTGATGTGTCTTCGCCAGCTCGAAGCCGCAGGAGTTCCCCATCGCCAAACAAGATCGAGCAACTCCACTCCGGTGCAACTTCCGATGCTGGTGAGGTTGAAGTCGTCCCCAAGAACACGGCAAGAGTTGCGGCGAATAGCGGAATCCCTCTCATCGATCACCCTCCCCCAACGCTAGCCGCCCAGACCCTGATAGATAAGCGCAATCGCCGTGCCTAGCATGACGCCCCAAGTGCCGAAATTGCCAATGACCCTGGTCTTGGGTAGTCGGGTGAACTGCTGTATGCCGTGCGCATGGAGCAAGCGGGAGACCAACAGCGCGGCGCCAAGGCCGTGAACCCAAGCCGCGGTGCTTCCAAAAACGACCAGGAGGGCGATGCAAAACAGGATGATGGGCACGTATTCAATGTTGTTTC
>VYDB01000034.1 GCA_009843635.1 Gammaproteobacteria bacterium | reverse complement strand
GGAGCGCCCGCAAAACCCCGCCCCTAAAGACTCTCAGAACAGCGCAAGTGCCTCTATGGGCGGTTCGTTGTCCATCAGCGCCGGGTCGAGTTGCGCCAGCGCGTAGTAGCCGGCGGCCTCGCCCAAAAATTGGCCAAGCGAGCTCTCCAGGTCAGCACAGCGCAGGCTAAGCTGGATCGCCTTGGCATCCGGCGCGCCGTCTGCCGTCCGCTGAGCGAGGCTTCTGGCCTCCAGCGCCTGCAAGGCGGTCAGTTCCACCTCTAGTTCGGCCAGCCTGCGCTTGATGCCGAGATCGTTGCGCAGAAAATCCCCGCTGCCATCGCTGGTCTCCTTCAGCACGCCCTTGAGCCGCTCAAGTTGCGCCTCCGCAGATGCCGTGACAGCCACCGGCGCCTGCTCCGAGCAGAGCACTGCGTCCAGAGCCGCCAAACCGCCCCCCAGCGGATCCAGCAGGTCGGCTTCGGCACCGGCAAACACAAGGGTTTGGGCATCTGCCTGACGAACGCCGCCTGCGGTCAGGGCCACTGCAAACAATCCGGGCACCCCATCCATAACACCAAGGCAGAGCACATGGGTGGCTCGGTTGAGCCCGACGACGGCGGTCAGTTCGCCGTGCAACCCATGGCTCGAACCGACCCGGCGGGCGCACAGGCCGCCGCCCCGCGCCGACAGCCCGCTCAGTCCCTCCGCCCAGCGACTGCGGGCGGTGCGGATGTCCTCCAAGTAGCGCTCGCAAAGGCGATCGTCGCCTTGAGCTTGAATCAGCGGCCCCACCAGGCCGACGCCGACCGGATCCATGGCCGGAGCCTGGGCCAAGGCCACCGCCCGCTCCCAAATGAAGCGCTGCCCCAGCGTCCAGCCCGGACCACCATGGACAACCGGCCAGGCGGGCACCGACCAGCCGTGGCGGCAGAGCGCGGCAAACCACCGGTCCACGGCCTCCCGGCGAGCTGGACGAAACGGCGGCGACGGCCAATGATCCCGCAGAAACCGGCGCACCTCGACGGCGAACGCCGAATCCTCCGCCCGTGCCTTTTCAGGAAATGCGCGGTCCCAGATCATCGCAGCCCTTGGTGAAACCATCCCGGTGGTGCAACATAGTGCGGTCCCCTCAATGCAAGCCTATCCCCATGCCATATAACACCATTTTGACCGACTTGGAGGACGGCGTCTTCACCCTGACGCTCAATCGTCCGGAGAAGCTCAACGCCTTCACCCGGGAAATGCAGACAGAGATGATCGACGCCTTCGACGCCGCTGACGCAGACGACCAGGTGAGGGCCGTCATCGTCACCGGCGCCGGCCGCGGCTTCTGTGCCGGGGCCGATCTCTCCTCCGGTGGCAACACCTTTGATGCGGACGCTCGCCCGGATCGGGAAGGCGGCCTCAAGGCCGATGGCGGCGGCCTGCTGACGCTGCGCATCTACGAGTGCCGAAAGCCGGTGATTGCCGCCATCAACGGCCCAGCGGTCGGCGTCGGCGTCACCATGACCCTGCCGATGGACATTCGCATTGCTGCCACCCAAGCCCGCCTCGGTTTCGTCTTCGCCCGCCGGGGCATCGTGCCCGAAGCCTGCTCAAGCTACTTTCTGCCCCGGGTGGTGGGCATTAGCCAAGCGCTCGAGTGGTGCTACAGCGGGCGCGTGTTTGCCGCCGAAGAGGCGCTTAGGGGCGGCTTGGTGCGCAGCTTGCATGACAAGGCCGATCTGTTGTCCGCAGCGCGGGACATCGCCCGCGAAATCAGCGAGCACAGTTCGCCGCTGTCGGTGACCATGATTCGGCACATGATGTGGCGTATGTTAGGTGCCGACCACCCCGTGGCAGCGCACAACCTCGATTCACGAGCCATCTACCATCTCGGCCGCGGGGCCGACGCCAAGGAGGGCGTCGAGGCCTTTCTTGAAAAACGCCCCGCGCAATTCAAGGGCCGAGTGAGCGAGGATATGCCGGAGTTCTTCCCTTGGTGGGATGAGCGGAGCTTTTCTTGACCATCGGGTAGGCGGGAGACGCACGGGGAGCCGTCGATTTGTTAGGCTACCCACCCATTGGGACAGTTTCAGGAGACGACCATGACCGAACCGGAAATCGCCCAAAAGGCACCCTACCCCGTCGCGGTGACTCAAGGGGAGAAATACTTCTGGTGCGCCTGCGGACGGAGCGCCAACCAGCCGTTCTGCGACGGATCGCACAAGGATACCGGCTTGGTGCCGGTGCCGTGGTCGGCGGCGGAGGACAAGACGCTGTATTTCTGCGGCTGCAAGCGCACCAGCGGCGCTCCGCTGTGCGACGGTTCCCACAACCAGCTCTAGTGATCCCAGTGGTGTTGGAATTTAAGCCATGTCGTCCCAGGGTTTTTTGTCGCGATTTTTCAAGGGCAAGGATCCCTTGGCGTCGTCCGTTGCCGAGGAACGCCTCACTGCGGTTGCAGCCCTAACTAACGAACAAGCCGCGACCGAGCAGAAGCGGCTCGCCGAGCTCGCCGCCAATGACCCGGATGCCCTGGTGCGCCGCGCGGCGATAGACCACCTTGAGGATGAAGCTGCACTGTCCACCTTGCTGGATGATCCCGCCGTGGCTGGCGCCGCCGCGCAACGGCTGGGTAGCAAGGACAGCCGCGTGGACCATCCCGCTGTTCGCCAAGCTCGCATGCAGGCCGCGTCAAGCCCGGACGCGGCGTTGCGCATCGCCGGGGAGGCAACGGCAACCAAGGAATTGGCCGACCTCTATTTATGCTGCCCCGATGCCCTAAAGCCGACATTGATGGCCGTGCTGCGGAAATCCGGCGAAGCCGGTCTATCGGCATTGGAAAAACGCTCCAGGAGCCGGGACAAGGCGTCCAATCGCCACGCTCGCGCCGAACTGGAGCGGCTGCGCAGCGTCGTTAAATCAGTCGGCGACATTCGCACGCGGGCCGAGGAACTCGCCGCGGTCTTGAAAAAGGCCGAGGATGGGGATCTGACGCCGCGCATCATCCATCTCAAGAAGGAATTGCAGGGCTGTTGCCAGTCGATCCAATCCAAGGCGCCTGCGCTGGCTGAGTACGGTGCCGCAGCACCGGACTTATCCGCTTGGCTCGCTGCCGCCCAGTATGACGAAACGCCCGGCGCCGCACCCGCGCCGAAGGCGAAGGCCACCAACGCATCATTCCAAACGCTGGGCCAAGCCTTCAAGGAGTTGGCCAAGCAAATGGCTGCAGGCGTCGCGTTCGATGCGGTGAAGGAACGGCGCGAAGCGCTCACTGCCGAGTGGCTGACCCTAGCCGACCAAGCGCAGCCCGACGACGCCCAGCATCGCCTGTTCGAATCGGTCAGCCACCAATATCGAGAGCTCGCAGAGGCGGTGGAAAGATGCCGCGGCCTCGCCATGCCCAGCGAGGACGGCCCACCGGAGATCACCGAATGGCCAAGGGAGCCGGAGGCCTTGAGAGCCCTCTGGGCGCGGCAGCGAGCGGCGGGGCAGCAGCGCAAGGCGCTTGAGCGCGAACAGGCCCGCCTAAGGTGGCCCGATTGGGCAAAACCTCCCCAGCCGCTGCGGCAGGCCACAGCTCGAATTGCCGACCTGCGGCGCTTTGAAGATGCGGCCAGGGCGCACCAGGAGCAACTCACCGAGCAACTGGAAGCCACTGTCCACGAGATCGGCACCGCCATCGAAGCCGGTCGCCTGCAAGGCGCCGTCTCGGCCCTGGGTTTAGCTCGGCGTCTTGGGAAGTCGTTGCCCGACCGGTTGGCGGCGCCTCACCGCAAAGCCATCTCCCAGCGCGCTGCCCAAGTGGATGAGTTGCGCGATTGGCAAACCTTCGCCACGGCGCCCAAGCGGGAACGGTTGGTGCAGGCCATGAACGCCTTGGCCGAACACCCCGAACCGCCACGGGAGCAGGCCGCGCGGATCAAGGCGCTGCGCAGCGAATGGGGGGCGCTGGGCAACCCTTCCAGCAGCAGGGAGCGCAGCCTGCACGGCCAATTCAACCGCGCCGCCGAACGCGCCTTCGAACCCTGCCGCGCCTACTACGCGGAACAAGCGGAACTTCGCAGCCGGAACCTAGCCGGGCGCGAGCGCATCTGTGCGCAGCTCGAGACCTACCTCGCCAATGTCGATTGGTCCAGTGCGGACATGAAGGCGGCTGAGCAAATCATGCGCACGGCGCGTGAGGAGTGGCGTTCCCTGCACCCTGTTGACCGGAAGAAAAGCAAGGCCATCGAGGCCCGCTTCGAGCGGTCCCAGGAACGGATTCACGCCGAAGTGAAGAAGGCTTGGGAAGGTAACCTCGCCAGCAAGCGTGAAATCGTGGCGGCTGCCGAGGCACTGGTGGCGGGGGATGCGGACATGGCGGCGAAGGTGGCCGAAGTCAAGCGTCTGCAGCAACGCTGGCGAGCCGTGGGCGTCACCCCGCGCAGCGCCGATCAAAAGCTCTGGCGGCAGTTTCGCGGCCACTGCGACCGAGTCTTCAGCACCCGGGACGCCCATCGCCAGCAGGCCGAACAGCAGGTGGACGAAGCCGTAGCCACTGCCGAAGACGTCTGCCGGACGCTTCAGGAGGCGCTGGAGGCATCGGCCACCCAGCCACCCGATCCAGCGCTGGTGCACCGGCTGCGGGCTGAACTCCATGACTTGGAACTGCCCGAACGCCACCGCCGACCGGTGTTGCGCCGCTTCGAGGATCTGGCCCGGGACTACGGCGAAGTGCTGCGCATCGCCAAGCACAGGGCCGCGCTCGCCCATCTTGAGCAGCTTGAGGCCTGGGATCTGGAGATCAGCCACGCTGAAGCGGAGGGCCGCCCGGTCGAGACGCCCGCCCCCGAGTTCGAGGGTCGCGGCCAAGACTCGTGCGACATCGAGCAGGCGCTGCGGGAACTCACGGTGGCCGCGGAGATCCAAGCCGGCATCGAATCCCCTCCGGAAGATGCCGAATTGCGCCTGCAAGTGCAGGTGAAAACTCTCAACGAGAGCATCAATCGCGGCACGGGCCACAAAGCACCCCCGGAGCTGGCCGCCGAGTGGTGCCGTAGCGGCCCCAAAACGCCAGCCAGCGATCCGCTTCGGAAACGTTTCTTCGCAGCCTTGCGCGTTCTCAGCGAGGCAGCCTGACCTCGATGCTGGCGCCCCCCAAGGGGCTTGAGCCGATGGTAAGGGTGCCGCCGTAGAGCTGGATCAGTTCCGACACCACGGACAGGCCAATGCCTTGCCCCGGCTGCACTTGGTCGCCACGTGCGCCGCGGTTCAGAATGTCGTCGCGAATCGTCGCGTCAACGCCCGGGCCGTCATCCTCGATGCGCATGACAGCCACCGCGCCGGGCCGGCCGCTAATCCGCACCTTGGAGCGCGTGTACTTGAATGCGTTCTCCAACAGATTGCCGAAAATGTCCATCAGGTCGCGCTCGTCGCCACGTACGCTCAAGGCGGGGGGGAGGCGCACCTCAACGGCGAGGCCCCGATCCGAGTACGCCGTCTTGAGCGCCCGAACCAGCCGTTGTGCAAGGCGGGAGAGGTCCACAGGCCGGCCGACGACAACCGGCCCCGCCACCGTGGCGCGGGAGAGCTGATGGGTCACCACCCCCTCCATGCGGTCGAGCTGCTCCGCGATCAGCTCCCGCTCCCCGTGCGGCTCACCACCGGCCGGCACGGACCCGCCGAGGGCGTTGCGGATAACCGCCAAGGGCGTTTTCAGGCTGTGCGCCAAGTCCTCCAAGGCATGCCGATAGCGCGTGCGCTGCCGATGCTCGTGGGCAATGAAGCGGGCGAGGTTCTGGCGCAGTCCCGTAAGCTCCTTGGGATAGCTGTCCGACAGACCCTCCCGCCGCCCCTCCTCGAGCGCCCTGACCTCTTCGGCCATGACCCGCAGCGGCGTCAATCCCCAGCGGATGGCCAGGAATTGCGCGCCGATGACCAAAAGGGTCACCAAGGCCAGCCCCCAAGCCAAGTTGCGGCGGAAGCCGCCGATGATGGCCAGCGTCGGCGCCTGGTCGGCAGCCACTTGGAAGATGAGCTGCGACTCGTCCGCATCATCCCAAATCACCAGATAGGACAGCAGGAAACGCGGTACACCGCCCACATCGGTTTCGGAAAAGCGGAACTCACCGAGCGCCGCCAGGGCCCGCCCCTGGTCCACGTTGGTGGTCAGCGCCGAAGGCGAGCGCCACTCGCGTCCGGTGCCCGGCTCCCAAATCGCGGCATAAAGGCCGGATTCCGGCTGCGACAGGCGCGGCTCGGACAGCTCATCAACGCGAATGCCGGAGGCGTCCGCATGGGCCACGCCCATCAGCGAATAGATCACCAAGCGCAATTGCTCCTCCACCCCGGCGAGCGTGCTGGCCCGAAAGGACCGATCGAGAATCCAGCCCGCCAAGGTGAGGATGCCAATCAAGACCAAGGTGGTGACCGTCGCCAAGCGGAACTGGATGCCGCCGCGCATCGGCCGACCTGCGGACTCTTCGTGGTTCGATCTACGCGTCTTCAAGCGCAAACTTGTAGCCCTGCCCCCTCAAGGTGAGGATGGCATTCTGCGGCGCCAGCTTCTTGCGCAAACGGCCGACGAACACTTCGATGACGTTGCTGTCCCGATCGAAGTCCTGATCGTAGAGGTGCTCGGTCAATTCAGCCTTGGACACCACGCGCCCTTGATTGAGCATGAGGTGCTCCAGGACCCGATACTCGAAGGCCGTCAACACCACCACCTCGCCGGCAACACGCACCTCCTTGCGCACCGTGTCCAGGCTGATCGGCCCGCAACGGATCACCGGCGACGCGTAGCCGGCAGCCCGCCGAACCAAGGCGTTTAGACGGGCCTTGAGCTCCTCCATGTGAAAGGGCTTGGTGAGGTAGTCGTCCGCTCCGGCTTCAAGGGCAAGAACCTTTTCCTGCCACCGATCCCGCGCAGTCAGGATCAGGACGGGAAACGTGCGCTCGCTGGCGCGCAGCGCTGCGATCAGGGCACGGCCATCCATGCGGGGCAAGCCAAGATCCACGATTGCCGCCTCATAGTCGTATTCCTGGCCGTAGTAGAGCCCTTCTTCGCCATCGGCGGCGGCATCCACCACGTGGCCGGCTGCCTTCAGTTGATCGGCGAGCTGGCCCCTCAGTGCCGGCTCATCCTCCACAACCAATATGCGCACGATTGGGGCGGCGGTCAGCGCCGTTCGAGACGGCCCCGCGAGTTCACTCGAATCGTCTGGATCCGACCGCCCTCGAGCAGAACCCGCACTTCATAGCCCCGTCGGCCACCTTCAATGGGAATCACTGACAGCACTCGACCGTCCACTGCCTCACGCACCAAGTCAAGCGCGCGATCCTGGGAAACGCTGGGCTGAGGGGCAAGGGTGCGCTGGGCCGGTTCCCGTTCCGCCGACACCGCGGCCAACGGCAGGCACATCAACAAGGACGCCAACAGTCGGTTGCAGACGGCGCTCCGAGCTTGCAAGCGGTGCCGGCCACCCCGTCGAAAGACCCGTCGCCGAATACTCTTCATGGCCATCCCCAACCCCGCATCGTTGCGCCGCAACTGATTCTAACCGTATTCGCGCCGCCTTCGGCGGCGTGTCGAGTTGCTATCGCAACTCGGTGGCGTTACAGAAGCGTATTCTAAGCTATGAAACCGGGGTGACCCGCACCCGCACGCGAATCCGTTCGCCGGGATGGTTGCGCATCCGGGTGGCGTACACCGCGCCGTTGTACTGGTAGCGCACGTCGTAGCCGGCCAGGCGCTCCTCCTCGTGGACTTCCTCATACCGGTCGCAAACCGTTTCGGTCCGGTAGCCGCCTTGCCGATTGCTACGGCCGATGTCGGCGCCGATGCTGCCGCCAAGAATGGCGCCAGCCACCGCGCCGACCCGCTTGTTGGCCTTCTTGTGGCCCACCGCGTTGCCGAGCGCGGCACCGATGATGGCGCCCAAAATCGGCGGCGTCGAGGAATGGCCGCCCGAGCGGTGCCGCACCCGCTCTTCGCGGCACGCCTCCACCGGCTCAATGCGCCGCACCGTCTCGTAAACCGGCTCCACGTCCACCACTTCCGCCCACTGGTAGTCCGCTCCCGCCACCGCCGAGGCGGGAAAAAGCACCACCAGTGAGATAAGTCGGCACCAGCCAAGGGTTCCCATCGTCATGATCTGCGCTCCGTTTCGGTATGGATGACAGTGAGGCTAGCCCAAGGCGCCTGAACGCTGCATGAATGAATCAAAGTTCGGGCAGCACCACCCGATGATCCTGATCGAGGCGCAGCCGCCAATCGGCTCGCGTGGCGAAGTTCGATTGCTGCCATTGGGTGAGGCGCTCGTAGTGGGCGATGAAACGATCGAGCTGCGCCTCGGACATGCGCAGGTGCGGCGCCGCCTCCGGCACATTGCTGCGCTCCTGCGCCATTCGCCAACGCCGAACCGCGCCCATGTCGGGCACTTCGATGTAGATCCACCAATCCACCCGCTGCCAGAGCCGCACGTAGCGGGCGCAGGCGGCGTTCACATAGGCGCGCCAGCGTCCGTCGCGATCCTCCTCCGCCTCCAGCCGATTCACGGGCGAGCGCAGCATGGTCTCCGGCTGGGGCTCAACGCCTAGGCACCAACCCTCGAAGATCAGCGTGTCAACCGATTCCGCCACCGGCCACTGAGTTCTTGGACAGGGCTCGTCGCGGCCCTTGTCAAATCGCGGCAAGCGGGTGCTGCGGCCGGCCAGCACGTCGTCGAGCACGGCCAGCGCCAACGCCAGGTCATGGGTGCCCGGCGGGCCACGGGTGGCCAGCAGCGGGTGGACCGTCCGCGCCAGTTGCAAGCGTGCGCCCTTGGCCAGATAGAAGTCGTCCAAGGAGCAGACGGCGGCAGTGCGCCCCGCCAAGGCAGCAGCTTGGGCGATGAGGGTAGCCAGCGTGGATTTGCCGGCACCCTGCCCACCGCTGAGGCCGACGCAGCGCTTGTTCCGCAGCGCGAGTGCGGCTATGGCGGCAACCGCCCGCCAATCGATCGGCGCATCCGCTGGCAGGCGCCCGTGCAAGTCCGCCAATCGGCGCCGGTCGAGCTCGGGCGCAAGTTGATCGGCAATGGCGTGGAGGGTCAAGGTTCCCGAGGTCATTCATCGAGTTGTAACACCGAGCGCGCAATGGCGCCAGTTAGCGCCCCAGTTGAAGTGCGTTGCCGAACGAGCATTTGTACAATGGCTTCAGCGTCGGCGCTTTCCCGCCCGCACGCATGAGCCGACCGATCAAGGAGCCCAGACGAAGATGGCCCACATCCTGCAATCCGCCCAATGGCTTTACCATCAGGTGTTTTCCCGCGTCGAGCATCTCGATGGCATCGCATCGCTGCTGCTGCGTCTCATTCTGGCTCCGGTGCTGATCGGAGCGGGTTGGACAAAGATCAACGGCACCAACTGGTTCGCTTCCCGCTTGGACGACTTTCCCTTTCCCTTTAACGTCCTGCCGGCGGATCTTTCCTGGTGGCTGGCAGCGGTCACCGAATTCGGCGGCGGCATCGCGCTGCTGCTCGGGCTCGGCACCCGCATCGTGGCCATTCCGCTGGCAGTGACCATGTTCGTCGCCGCCTACGCGGTGCACCTGGACAATGGCTGGGCGGCGATCGCGCCCTCAAGGCCGGCGGTGGCCTGTCTCGAAGGCTCCGAGGCGGGGATCTTCGAACGCGCCATCAAGTGCCAGAAGGTCAACGACCGGACCATCGAAGCCTCCAAGCGGCTGGCCGAGGCCAAGGCCATCCTGCGCGAGCACGGCGACTACCGCTACCTCAACGGCAGCGGCGCACTGGTCAAGCTGAACAATGGCATCGAGTTTGCGGCCATCTACATGGCCATGCTGATCGCCCTCGTCATCATTGGCGGCGGGCGCTACTTCAGCCTCGACTACTACCTGAAATTCGCACTGCGCAGACAGGGCCCCTGAAGCCAAGCGGTCCTGATGGCGCTTGCGTCGGTCTGAGGCATCGCCTCGTTAGGAGTTGTTTGTGATGTGGAATCCGAATTGGGCCGTGGCACGCATGGCGTTCGCCGCCATTCTGGCTTGCGTGGCCTGGGCTGGCCTGTGGGGCTGCGCCGCCCTTCCCGTGGCTGCTCCGGCAGCGGAGCCAACGGTGGTCAAGAGCCCCAACGACGAACGGTCGTACCGCTACATCGAGTTGGCCAACGGCCTCAAGGCGCTGCTCGCGTCGGACCCCAACGCCGACAAGGCGGCGGCCTCGCTGACGGTTTTCAGGGGCTCCTTCCACGAACCCGCGCAGCGTCCCGGCCTCGCCCATTTTTTGGAACACATGCTGTTCATCGGTACCGAAAAGTACCCGGAGGTGGATGGCTACCAAGCCTTCATCTCCGCCCACGGCGGCAGTTCCAACGCCTACACCGCCGGCGACCACACCAATTACTTCTTCGACATCGACCCCGCCCACTTCCAGGCGGGCATGGACCGCTTTGCGCAGTTCTTCATCGCCCCGCTGCTCGACCCCGCTTACGTGGAGCGAGAGCGAAACGCCGTGCATTCGGAGTACCAACTGCAGCTCAAGGACGATGGTTGGCGCGCCTTCGCTGCCAGCAAGATGGCGCTGAACCCGGACCATCCCCTCGCCCGCTTCAACATCGGCAGCCTGGATACGCTGGGCGAAGGCACCTTGGAGGCCTTAAGGACTTTTTTCGAGGCGCACTACTCCGCAGACCAAATGGCCCTAGTGGCGCTCAGCAACGAAAGCCTCGACGACATGCAGGCTTGGATTGCGCCGTTGTTCGAGGGCATTGCCAACCGGCGGCGGGGCGCGGCTCGGGTTACTGTGCCGCCCTATCCGGCGGACGGCTTGCCGGCTACGTTGCGCATTCAGCCGCAGAAGGAAATCCGCTCGGTGTCCTACGAGTTTCCAGTGCCGTCCACGCGCCCCCACTACCGGGCCAAGCCCGAGGCCTACATCACCAACCTGCTCGGCCACGAAGGGGAAGGAAGCCTGTACGCCGCACTGAAGGACAGGGGCTGGATCGAGTCCCTCACCGCCTCAAGCAGCCACATCGACGATGCCCACGATGCGATCGACGTGACCATCGGCCTGACTCCCGCTGGCAGTGGGCAAGTTGAAGCCATCACCGCAGCGCTCTTCGCCTACATTGACCTGTTGCGCAGCGAGGCTCCGTCGGCTTGGCGCTACCGGGAGCAGGCGCAGCTTGCGCAAACGCATTTCCGCTTTCAGGAGCCATCGAGCGCCCAAGGCTTCGTTTACCGGCTCGGGCCAACGCTGGCCCATTTGCCGCCCAACGACTTGTTGCGGGCACCCTATCTGATGGCCGACTTCGACCCGGGTTTGATCGGCGAGTACCTCTCGCACTTGAATCCTGGCAATGTCCTGGTGACCGTCATCCGGCCAGGCGCGGCTACGGACCGGATCGAGCCTTGGTTCAAAGTCCCCTACGCCTTGGAGCGCGGGCCCATCGCAGTTGACCCAATGGTGGGCAAAACCCCATTCGAGTTCCATTTGCCCGCAGTAAATCCCTTCATCCCGGACAACTTGGCGGCACTGCCGGACGACAAAGCCCCGCCAAGACGCCTCGAAAGCGCCGAAGGGACGGAGGTCTGGCTGGACCGCGATCTGGCGTTTGGAGCCCCCCGAGCCAATCTCCGCCTGCTGTTGACGGTGCCCGGCGGCGGCTTTGCGTCAGTTGACGACGAGGTTGCCGCTGGCATCTATCGCGACCTCGTGACGGATCAGCTCAATGCCTACGCCTATCCGGCTTGGCTGGCCGGGCTGTCCTTCAGCATTTCCTTGACCGCAACCGGATATCTGGTGGACATCGCCGGTTACACCGACAAGCAGGACGTGTTGCTGCCGAAGGTTCTGGAAGCGCTCTCCCGCGCCGAAATCGAGCCGGGGCCATTCGAACGCTTCCGCGATGAACGAGTGCGCAATTGGCGCAACGAGGCTTTGGAGCGGCCCTACTTTCAAACCTACTCCGCATTGAGGAAGGCGCTTAGCAACAGCGCATGGCCAGCAGAAATGCTGGCCGACGCCGCTGAGCACTTGACCGTCGAAGCCCTGCAAGCGTGGCGCCGGGAGCGGCTGACCGGGTTCGGACTAGTGGCCCTGCTGCACGGCAACCTGGATGAGAGGCAGGCCGCCGCAGTCGTCAAGGCGGTGCGTGAGCGGTTGCCGGTGAAAGCTGTGTCTCCCTACAAGGACGAAATCGCCAAGGTGGCGGGCAGCTACCGCGTGCCGTTGGCCATCGACCACACCGACGCTGCCGTGGCGTTCTACATTCAGGACGAGCAGCCCGGGATCAACGCCCGGGCGCAAAGCGCACTGGCCGCCCAGTTGATGAAGCAGGCGTTCTTCACCGAGCTGCGCACCGAGCAGCAACTCGGCTACGCCGTCTTTGCGCGGGACACGCCCTTTCGCGACCAAGGGGGCTTAAGTTTCATCGTGCAAAGCCCGGTGGCCTCTCCCGCCACCTTGGAACAAGCCATCCTGACCTTCCTGGACGCGCGCCCGAACGCCCTGCGGAACCTATCCGATGAAGCTTTCGCCCAGTTTAAGGCCGGCCTCATCAGCGACCTGACCGAGCGGGACAAGAACCTTCGCCAGCGCAGCCAACGCCTCTGGCGAGACCTCGATCTCGGCTACACCAACTTCGACTCCAACCAGCAGCTCGCTGATGCGGTCGGGGATCTAAGCAGGGCAGCGATGGTGGACTTCATGGAGAAGCTGAAGCAAAGAGCGCACCGCCAAAGGCTCATCATCTACAGCATGGGCAAGTTCACGGAGCCTCCCGTCCAAGGGGAACTGATCGAGAACCTAACTTGGTTGAAGCCTGTTCCCCGAACTCCCGCCGGAACGGCGGCAGCGAGTCCAACAGAGCCCGGCCGTATCGCTTGGTGAGCACCCGCTTGTCGAGCAGGGTGATGCGGCCATGGTCGTCGTCGTCGCGGATCAGGCGGCCACAAGCCTGGACGAGCTTCAGGGCGGCGTCGGGCACCGTGATCTCCATGAACGGGTTGCGCCCTTGGGACTCGGCCAATTCGGCGATGGCCTGGTCCACCGGATCGTCGGGCACCGCGAAGGGCAGCTTGACAACAATGACGTGGCGGCAGTAGTCGCCGGGCAGGTCCACGCCTTCGGCAAAGCTGGCGAGGCCCATCAGGTAGCTGGACTCTCCCGCATCAACCCGCCGCAGGTGGCGCTTAAGCATCGCTTGCTTGGAGCGCTCGCCCTGAAACTGCGCGGCATCCATGACCCTATGGCCGGTCAAGGCGTCACGTACCTGGTTCATTTGCCGCCAGGACGTGAACAGCACCAGGGCGCTCGGCTCAAGGGCCAGCAGGTCCGGCAGCAAGCTCGCGACCTCCGCCGCGTGCCCATCCACATCCTTGGGGTCGGCGTCCATCTGCGGCACGGATAGCACGGCGATATTGGGGTAATCGAAGGGACTGGAAATTCTGACCCCCTGCGCCTCGCCCAAGCCAGTGCGCTCAAAGAAGCGCTCAAATCGACCCAATGCCGTCAGGGTGGCGGAGGTGGCAACCGCCGCATAGCAGTGCGACCAAACATGTTCGTTGAGCAGTTGACCCGGCTCAATGGGGGCGCTCACCAAGTCCACGTCCTCCGCCGTGCGATTGGCCCAGCGGGCCATTCGGCCTTGGGGTCCCACCCCATCGGCTTCCCGCGAGTAGTCTTCGAGCAAGGCTCGCACTGCCGCGGCCCGAGCTTCCGCCTGACCGACTGGCGCCAACCAATCCTCCGCCTCGATGGGGTTTGGCCAATCCAAGTCACCGTCCATGGCCTTGCGCAGCAACTCGTGGAGTTCCGTCAAGGCGCCATTGATTCGCGCCAGCGGGGCGGCTGTCATTGCTGCCGCCTCGACGAGGCCTGCATCGACCTCGCCGTGGGGGAAACGGCAAACTTCCGTTGGCGGGTCCCCGCCCCGGAATCGATCGGCAAACGGCAGTTGCGCCGCCGCCACGCCCAAGGTATCCATCCCCGCCTTGAGCGCCTCGCAGTCCGGGACCAAGCCCTTGGCAATGCGCTCCAGCGCCGCTGGGCGTCCCATCCGCTGCGCCAGCGTGCCCGCCAAGGCAGTTACTTGATCCGCCCAAGCAGCCGTAGCGCCGAGGCGCGCGCTGAGGGCAAAGTGGCGCTGGGTCTTGTCCGGCAGGTGATGGGCCTCATCGATGATGAGGATGGACGACTCCGGGGCAGGCAGCACCACGCCCCCGCCGAATGCGTAGTCGGTCAACAGCAGATCGTGGTTGGCGACGATCACGTCGGCGTCGCCCAAGGCGTGGCGGGCCTTGAAGAACGGGCATTGGGCGTAAAACCCGCACTTGCGATTGGCGCAGCCGCGATGGTCGGTGGTCACGCTGCGCCAAGCGGCATCCTCGACGCCCGCCTCCCAAGTGTCGAGTTCGCCGTTCCAGCGGCCCTCGCCAAAGTCGCGCATCATCTGCCGCCAAACCAAGCTGTGGTCCACGATCGAAGCCTCGGAAAGCCCTAGCTCCTGCTGTTTTTCGCCGTTCAGGATCTGATCCAAGCGCTTCACGCACAGGTAACGGCCGCGGCCCTTGGCCAAGACGAAGTTGAATTCAAGACCAGACCCTTCAGCCAGGTCCGGCAAGTCGCGATCGACGACTTGCTCCTGTAGCGCCACCGTGGCGCTGGCGATCACCAGGGTCTTCTCCAGCACCTCGGCGATGGGGATGGCAGCTAGGCAGTAGGCCACGGTCTTGCCGGTGCCCGTGCCCGCTTCGATGGCGGCCAGGCGCGGCGGCTCGCCAGCGCAGGTGCGGGCGATGTGGGCTATCATCTCCCGCTGTCCACGCCGGGCGCGGAAGCCCCGAGCCTCCAGCCAAGCACTGTAGGCATCCTGAATCCGCACTTTCAATTCATTGGTCAAGGCACTCACGCGACGGATGTTACGCGCCAGTCCCACCTCAACTCCAGCGGCCTTCGCGTTAGTGAGCTTACTGCTCGCCGCGCTGACGCCAAGCGCCTTCGGCGATCTGTCGAAACTGCGGCTCCCGGAAGGGTTTTCGATTCGCATCCTCACAGCCGAAGCGCCAGAGGCCCGGCAGATGGCTCTTTCCGCCGAAGGCACCCTCTTCATCGGCACGCGCCGCCAAGGCGACGTGTACGCCATTGCCAACGCCTTGACCGCCCGATCACCCAAGGTGCTGACCTTGGCCAGTGGATTGAAGCTGCCTAACGGAGTGGCGCTCGACGGCATTGATCTTTACGTCGCCGAGGTGAACCGAGTGCTCCGATTTCCGAGCATCCAAGCTTGGGTGGACGCCGACGGCAAATCCCGAGCCCGCTACGAGGTGGTAACCGACCAGCTGCCGGACAAAACCCACCACGGCTGGAAGTACGTCAAGTTTGGGCCCGACGGACAGCTCTACGTTCCGGTGGGTGCGCCGTGCAACATCTGTCTCTCTGAAGATCCCCGATTCGCCGCGCTGCTGCGCATGGATCCGAAAACCGGGGGCACTACCATCTACGCAAGCGGCATCCGCAACACGGTCGGCTTCGCTTGGCACCCGGCTACCGGCGAACTGTGGTTCAGCGACAACGGCAGGGACCTCATGGGCGACGATGTCCCACCGGAGGAAATCAACGTCGCCAGCAGGCCGGGCCAGCACTTCGGGTACCCGTTCCTGCACGGCAGCGACATCCTGGACCCAAGGTTCGGCAACAATGCGCCGGACTTGGAGTTCACGTCCCCGCGGCTGCAGATCCAAGCCCACGCAGCCGCGCTCGGCCTGGACTTCCACACCCACGATCAGTTCCCGCCCCGTTATCGCGGCGCGCTGTTCATCGCCGAACACGGCTCGTGGAACCGTTCCGCCAAGGTGGGCTACCAAGTCAGCGTGGTGACCTTCGAGGATGGCGAACCCCGCTACGCGCCCTTTATCACTGGCTGGCTGGAAGGCGAGCGCCAATGGGGACGGCCCGTGGACGTGCTTGCCGCCCCGGACGGCAGCTTGCTGGTATCAGACGACCAACAGGGGGCGATCTACCAAGTGACTTGGAATCCCTCGCGCTAGAACCACCACCACTTCTTGTTGAGCCGTTTTTCGCAGCGTTTGAGCTGTTCACCGTAGCGGGCGGTGCGGTCGGCGGCCTTTCGCGCATATGACTGCACGGCGCCGTTGTTGCGCCAAGTGCCCTTGGCGTAGCCGGTGGGGCCGGAGTAGTAGGCAAGGTAGAGGCGGTAGGCGTCTGACTTGGCGATCCCGAGCTGGCGGTGGGAGCGGTCGTTGTACCAGCCGATGAAGTCCAGGGCGTCGTCGATTTCGTCGCGCTCGGCGAAGCGGGCGCCGGTGGCCTTCTTGTAGTCGGCCCAGGCCGCGTCGGTGGCTTGGGCGTAGCCAAAGGCGTCGGAGGGCCGCCGCCACGGAATAATGCCGAGCAGGCGCTGACGCTTGGGCCGAGCGTCGGAACGGAAGCTGGATTCGCGGTGGATGAAGGCCATCCCCAACGGCACCGGCAAGTCCCACTTCTTGCGCGCCTTTCTAGCCGCTTTGTACCAAGAACCCTTTTCCTGAAAGATCGCGCACAGATTGTCCGGCCGCTGCGGTGGCGCGGTGGCACATCCCGCCAACAGCACCGTTGCGAGAGCGATCCCACCAAGACTAAAGCGCATCATAGCTGCTCAACACCTCCATGAACTCGGCTTCATCCATGACCGGCACCTCGAGCTGTTCGGCCTTGGCGAGCTTGCTGCCGGCGCCGGGTCCCGCCACCACTTGCGCGGTCTTGCCCGATACCGACCCGGCTACCTTAGCACCTAGGTCGGTGAGCTTCTGCTTGGCTTCGTTGCGGGACATTTGCTCCAGGGAGCCGGTCAGCACCCAAGTCTGCCCGGCCAGCGGCAGGCTGTCGGCCACTGCCTCGATGGCTGGCCAAGCAATCCCGACCTCAACCAACTCATCCACTGCCTTTGCATTGTCTGGATTGTCGAAGTAGGCCGCGATCTTCTCGGCAACGATGGGGCCGACGTCGGGAACCACTTCCAGCACCTCCGGCGTGGCGGCGCGCAAGGGCTCCAAGCCGCCGAAATGGTTGGCGAGGCTCTGTGCGGTGGCCTCGCCCACTTCGCGGATGCCCAGCGCATAGATGAAACGGGCCAGGGTGGTTGACTTGCTCGCCTGCAAGGCGTCAAGCAGGTTCTGCGCCGATTTCTCCCCCATGCGCGGCAACTCGCTCAAGCTCTCGCCCTCAAGCCGATACAGATCCGCCGGTGCGCGCACCAAGCCGTTCTCCACGAATTGGTCGATCAACTTTTCGCCCAAGCCCTCGATGTCCATGGCCAGGCGGGAGGCGAAGTGGCGCAGTCCCTCCTTGCGCTGTGCTGGACAAAGGGTCGGCGCCGCGCTGCAGCGGGCTACGGCCTCTCCCTCCGGACGCGCCACCGGGTTGCCGCAGGCCGGGCAGGACTCGGGCAACTCAATGGCTGGCGCGCCCTTGGGGCGCTGCTCCACAATCACCGAAGCAACTTGCGGAATCACGTCCCCGGCGCGTCGGACCATCACCCGGTCGCCGATGCGCAGGCCCAAGCGGGCAACCTCGTCCATGTTGTGCAGCGTGGCGTTGCTAACGGTGACGCCGCCGACAAAGACCGGCGCAAGCTTGGCTACCGGCGTAATCGCTCCCGTGCGACCCACTTGGAACTCAACGCCGAGCACCTCGGTGGTGGCCTCCTCCGCCGGATACTTGTAGGCCACGGCCCAACGCGGCTTGCGGGTCATCGCGCCGAGCCGCCGTTGCTGGTCGAGGGCGTTCACCTTCACCACCACGCCGTCGATGTCGTAGGCGAGGGATTCGCGGCGGCGGGCGATGTCATCGATGTAGGCTTGGCAGGCATCGAGGTCTGCGGCCAGCTTGGCCTCCGGGTTGGTGCGCAAGCCCCAAACCGCCAACCGTTCGAGGGCTTCCATCTGCGTTTGCGGACGCCAGTCGCCCTCGATCCAACCCAAGCTGTAGCAGTACATCGTCAGCGGGCGGCTGGCCGTGAGCTTGGGGTCAAGCTGTCGCAGGCTGCCCGCTGCGCCATTGCGGGGATTGACCAAGGTGCGTTCGCCCCGCTCCCGTGCCCGCTCGTTGAAGGCGGCGAAGTCCCGCTTGGCGATGTATATCTCGCCGCGCACCTCGAATCGGGGCGGTATGCCGTCGCCGCGCAGCCGCAAGGGTACGGCCCCGATAGTGCGCACGTTGGCGGTGATGTCCTCCCCGGTCTGGCCGTCACCCCGCGTTGCCGCCAAGGCGAGTTGACCATCCGCATAGACCAACGCCACCGCCACGCCGTCGATCTTGGGTTCGCAACAGAACGCCATGGACTCTTCGCCAAGTCGGGTGCGGCAGCGATTCGCCCAATCCTCCAACTCGGTGGGAGTGGCGGTCTTCTCAAGGGACAGCATCGCCACTTCATGGGTGACGGCGGCAAACTCGGCCAAAGGCGCGGCGCCGACCCGCTGCGAGGGCGAATCCGGTGTGATGAGCGCCGGATGCGCCGCTTCAAGGGCTACTAGCTCATCAAAGAGGGCATCGAACTCGGCATCGGCAATTTCCGGCGCGTCGAGCACATGGTAGCAGTAATTGTGGTGGTCGAGCTGGGTGCGCAACGCCTCCAAGCGGGCTTGAACCCCTTCGCTCACGCCAATCTACCGTGCTCCACGCAGCAACTGCCGGTCGGCGAAGCCCAAGGCGCGGCTGCGGTAGCCTTCGGCAGACAGCGCGGTGAAGGGTTTGCGGTGTTCGTCGAGCAGCTCACCGCCCAAATCGTCCGCCATCGCCTCAGCGGTGTGCATCATGTCCTCAAGCGCTTCTTGCACATCACCTTGGTTGGACAATCGGAGAAACGCAATGACGCCCGGCGCGGCACAGTCCTCGATGCGGGTCAAGTCGAAGCTTCCCGGTTCGACGGCACGGACCACGCTAAAGACGGTCTCCCCCGTGACGGCATCGATGCGATGGAAGATGTCCATTTCTCCAAAACTCAAATCCTGGGCGCGCAGAGCCCCGATCAATTCATCGCCACTGAAGGCTTCACCTCGGGGCGCGAGGAGATGAATGACCAGCAGATCATCGGCGGCATCCCCAATTGGGGAATCCACCTCGGCTTCGGCACCCTGTTCCGAATCATCAAACGATGCCAAGGATTCGGGCATCTGCGCTGCCCCCTCCGGCATCGCCTCGAACTCCGAATCCACAAACGCCGCTTCCTCCAAGGACGGCTCATCCGCCTCAAGACCGGCGCGGTCCACGTCTTCGGAGCCCGAATCCTGGTCCACTTCGACCTGAATCGAGGGCATTGGCGCGTCCTCACGCACGGGACGCAGCCGACGTTCAGGCACGATGGGCGCCAAATCGACGCCACCAGGATCGGCGGTCTCAAGCAGCACCGGAATGCCATCGTCGGCGTCCGCCATGCCCGCATCCGACGAATCGACAGCGACTACCCGGGCGCCCCCGTTGGGGAGTTCGGCTGACAGCCAAGCGTCGTCATCCACATCCTCCGGCAGCAATCCCGGTTGAATCTTCATGCGCAACGGGTCGCGGCTGCGCCACCACGCCATGAACAGGCCGTGCAGCACGATCAGCCCGATCAATGCCCCGCCGCCAATGATGATCCACTCTTTCATATCCATATGAGCATCCTCATACAAGACTCCTTTAAGCCGCCGCCATCGCCGCCGCCTCAACCACGTCCACAGACACGATTCGCGACACGCCCGGTTCGCCCATGGTGACGCCCATGAGGTAGTCGGCCATTTCCATGGTGAGCTTGTTGTGGGTCACCACCACAAATTGCACGTCACGGGACATGTCGCTGATCAACTCGGCGAAACGGGCCACATTGGTATCGTCCAACGGCGCATCCACCTCGTCGAGCAGGCACACGGGACTGGGGTTGAGGTGGAAGATCGAGAAGATGAGCGCGATCGCGGTCAAGGCCTTCTCGCCACCCGACAGCAGATTAACGCTCGCATTGCGTTTTCCAAGCGGCCGCGCCATGACTGAAACCCCCGTGTCCAAGAGATCCTTGCCGGTCAGCTCAAGATAAGCGTGCCCACCACCGAACACTTTCGGGAACAGTTCGCCGAAGTGGGCGTTGACCCGCTCGAAGGTGTCCTTGAACCGCTCCCGGGTGACCCGGTCGATCTTGTGGATGGCCTGAAACAGCGTCTCCAGCGCTTTGCTCAAGTCCTCGTGCTGAGCATCGAGATGGGCCTTGCGCTCCGATTGCGCATCGTATTCGTCGATGGCGGCCAAGTTGATGGGACCGAGCCTGCGAATGCGCCGGTCCACCCCCTCAAGGCGCTCCGACCAAGTCGATTCGGCCGCTTCTTCCGGTAGTTCCGCCAAAATCGACTGCAACTCGAAGCCGGCGGCAGCGACCTGCTCGACTAAGTGCGCGGCCTGCACCCGCAATCCCTCGCGCTCCACGCGAAGCTTCTGGAGGCCTTCGCGAACGTCGTTGACCGCCTGCTCAGCGCGGTTCCGCTCCGCCTGAAGCTCGCGCAAGCGGGCATCGACGGCATCGCTGCGCTGCCGCAACTCACCGAGCTCCGCCTCCACGGCCACCCGGGCTTGGAGATTCCCCTGCAAGTTGCGCTCCAATTCGGGCAGCGGGCCCTCGCTGGCTACTTGGTCCGCTTCGATTTGGCGGCGGCGCTCCGCCAACTCCTCAGCTTGAGCCTTAAGGCGCTGACGGGCGGTTTGGCTGGCCTCCAAGCGCGACAGCAGACCCTGGTGCTCCGCTTGGCGGGCATGGAAGCGATCATGGGCAGTCCGGGCCGCCGCCCGCGCCTGCTCCAAACTAGCGGTAAGGCGCGATTTGTCGGCAGCCAAGGCGCGCCTTGCTTTGCCTTCGCCTGTGCGGGCCTGCTCAATGCCCTGCAGCGCGGCTTGCGCCTGCTCGAGCTGTTTGCGCTCCTGGTCGAGTTGGTCCGCAGCCTCCTGCCGTTCCTGCTGCAATCGGTTGCGGCGGGCCAACGCCTCCTCCAGCCGCACCCGCCGAACGCCGTGATCGGCCTTCAGTTCGCCAAGCTGACCCTTCACCTCATCGGTCTGGCGGCGCAAGTGTTCACGCTCCGCTTCCAATTCCCGAACGCGCTCGGAAGCTTCGTCCGCCAGCCGTTTGCAGGCTTCGAGCGCCTGCTCGGCCTGGGCCAAATGCAGTTCCAAGGCTTCCATGTCCTGGGCCCTTTCGATGATGCCCGCATCCTGCTCGACGCTCGGCATGTGGCGCAGCCAGTCCTGGCCCACCCAAAGGCCATCACGGGTGACGATGCTTTCGCCAGGCTTGAGGCGAGCCCGGTGTTGCAGGGCGACGGCGTTGGATTCGGCGGCAAAAACGCCATACAGAAGGGAGTCGAGCTTGAAGTCCGAGCGCCGCACCAAGGAAACCAAGCTGGGCAGCTCACTCTCTCTCTCAGCCTCCAACCGGCCCTCAACCAAGGCCAACCGACCATCCCCAAGGGCGTCCAGCCCGGTGGTGTAGCGGTCCAACTCGTTGACCCGCAAGGCCTGCACGAAGTCGCCCAAAACCACTTCCACGGCGTGCTCCCATCCCGGCGCCACGCTGAGCGTCTCGCCGAGCCGCTCCGAACCATCGAGCCCCTTTTCCTGAAGCCATGCCTGAACGCCCGCATCGGAACGCCCCAAGGCGGCCTCCTGCACAGCCTGCAAACGAGCGAGATCATGGCGCAGGCGCTGCACATCAGCGCGCGCGCCCTCCAGACCCTCTTGGCGTTCCGCGAGCGCCTCCTTCGCGGCGACGTGCTCGGCGAGACAGCGCCCAGTGGCGTCGTCGAGCTCACTGCGCTGCCGCTCGAGGCCATCGATCCGCTGAGCCAGACCATCGACCTCGCCGCCGTCCGCCGGCGCCAGCCCCTCCTCTTCAACTTGGGCCATGCGGGCCTCGATTCGCTCGATGCCTTGGCTGAACTGATCGATGCGCGCCGCCTGAATGCCGGCATCACGCTCATGGCGGGCTGCCTGCTGATTGAACGCATCCCAGTCCGCCTCCCACTGCCGGTAGCCTTCCTCCATGGTCCGCAAAGTGGTCAGCGCTTGGTTGTCAGCCGCTTCGGCCTCTTCAACGGCCGGCCCCAACTCGGCGATGGCTTGGTCGAGCGCCTCGATTTCCGACTGGTCAAGGCCCAATTGATGGGCCGCCTCCTCGCCACGCTGCAGCACCTTGGCAAGCTCAGCGCGCAATTGCTCAAGGCGCTCCCGATGGAAGCGGATGCTCTCCTCATCCCGCTCGATGTCGGCGCCGAGCTTGTAATAGCGCCCCTGCGTCTGGGCGAGCGCATCCCCCGCCTTGGCCTGATCAGCGCGAAGCCGCTCAACTTCCGCCTCGATGCGCCGCTGTTCGGCTCGTTTGCCCTCAAGCGCCACATCCCGGCGGCTAATGTCGCCATCCATGGCATCCAAGCGGTTCGAGAGGCTGCGGCTCTGGATGGCGCGCAGCTCGGCTGCCAATTGCCGCTCCTCAGCCTTCAGCGTTCGATATCGTTCCGCCGCCTTGGCTTGGCGCTGCAGCCGGGCCAACTGCCCGGCCAACTCCTCGCGGATGTCCTGCACCCGGTCAAGATTCTCTTGGGTGTGCTTGATTCGGTTCTCGGTTTCGCGGCGCCGCTCCTTGTACTTGGAGATGCCGGCGGCTTCCTCGAGATAGACGCGCAACTCCTCCGGGCGAGCCTTCACCAAGTCGCTTATCATGCCCTGCCCGATAATCGAGTAGCTGCGCGGCCCGAACCCGGTGCCATGGAAAATACCCTGGATGTCGCGCCGCCGACAGCGGGTGCCGTTCAGGTAGTACTGGGAGCCGGACTCTCGGGTGACCTCCCGGCGAATCGCAATCTCCGCATAGGATGCGAACTCGCCGCCAATGCGGCCGTCGGAATTGTCGAACACCAGTTCGACGATGGCGATTCCGGCGGCCTTGCGGTTCGCCGCGCCATCAAAAATGAGATCGCCTTGCTCCTCGCCACGCAGTTGGCGGGCGGAGGACTCGCCCATGACCCAACGCACGGCGTCAATGATGTTGGATTTGCCGCAGCCGTTGGGACCGACCACGGCGCAGCGATTGCCGGGGAAGCGAACCGTTGTCGAATCGACAAAGGACTTGAAGCCAGCCAGCTTGATCTGCTTAAGTCGCATTGCATTCCACGAGCGACCCGGCTACGCCGACAACCGCTCATTCAACAACACTATCTCGCATCCGCAACCGCCTTTAGGGGAAGCACCCCAACACGCTTGCAGACGCGAGCCCAAGAGCAGCAACGCAACGTCAAACACGCCTTGCCACTCGTTGGAAGGCTAGTTTAACGCATAAGGAATCCAGAATCCTAGTGCTGATTCACACCAACACCAGGGCTTTGCAAGGTTTTTGCCCGCAGAAAGCCAATCAGTCCAGCGTCGGCGTGCGCGTGTCGATCCCAGAGCGCATCACCTTGCCGGGCAGAGAGCCGGTGTGCCGTCCTTGATCGAGGATGCGCACACCGTTCACGAAAACCTGATGGATGCCCTCCGCCTCGGCATACACGCGGGGTTCGCCCGCCGGCAAATCCTGCCGAATGCCCACGGTGCCGGGGGCGACCGCATCAGGATCAAACACGACAAGGTCCGCATGCCAGCCAGGACGCAAAACGCCCCGCTCGCGCAGGCCAAAGAGCGCCGCCGGCACTTGGGTTAGCTGGCGGACGGCTTCCTCAAGGGTGATCACGCCCTGCTCGCGAACGCCGTGGCACAACAGCGCGGTGGCGTAGGTGAAGGTGTCGATCATGTCGAGATGGGCACCCGCGTCGGATGCGCCAACCACCGTGCGCTCATCAGCCCAAAGCTGGCCGCGCCGCCGCCACAGGCCCTCATCGGTGCCACCGCCGAAGTCAAGCGGTATGAAAGAGGTGCGCAACCCCTCGGTCAAGGCCAAGTCCAGCATGGCGTCGAAGGGCGCCTTGCCCTGCTCGGCGGCGATGTCCCCGATGGTGCGGCCTTCGAAGCCCTTGTTGGCTGCATCGAAAACCGCATGGACCTGCCAGCGCCGCCAGTCCGATATGGACTGGAACGGCCCTCCGGAACGGGCGCCCCGGTCCAACGCCTGACGGTGCTCTGGCGAAGCGAGCCATGCCATGCGTTCCGGCACCGTCAGCTTGAAGAGGTCCGCCCAACCCTGCATGGCGTCAAACACCATGCCGCCGTGCAAGTTGAGACGCAGCACGATGGGTTGGGGCATGGTCAGCGCGACCACCTTGCCGCCGTTGCGGCGGGCGATGTCGCTGATGCCGAGTTGGTTGTCCATCAATTCCGGCGGCCCCGGATTGAGAACGTTCCAATTCACCGGCCGCTGGGACTCCGTGGAAATGTCCGACATGAGTTGGCGCACCTCGTCGCTGAACAAGCCAACGCCTGGCAGAAACTCGATGGAGGTGCCCTCGTGACGTCCCACCACCCGCGCCAAATCGAGAATTTCGTCAAACGACGCATGGCGCGAGGGCACCGGCTGGCCGTCAGCGTCGTTATGGGTGGTGGACAGGGTGGAGGAAAAGCCGATGGCCCCCTCCTCCAGGCTCTGCGACAGCAACTCCTGCATGGCCCGGACGTCGCTGGCGTTGGCCCGCTCACCCACTGCCCGCTCGCCCATGACCACCCGCCGCAGGGCGCAGTGCCCAGCCAGGAAGCCCGCGTTGAGGCCTAAATTGCCATCGAGTTGACCCAGATATTCGCCAAAACTGCGCCAGTTCCAAGCCACGCCGGCCTCCAAGCAGGCCTCCGGCATGCCTTCCACTCGGGCCAGCATGCGCAACAGGTAAGGCGCGGCTTCCGGGCTCAAGGGGGCGATGCTGAACCCGCAATGGCCCCCAAAAACGGTGGTCACGCCGTGGTAGCAGGAGGGGCTTAGCTTAGGATCCCAAAATACCTGGGCATCGTAGTGGGTGTGCACATCCACAAAGCCGGGCGTCACGGCGCTGCCCTCGGCATCCAGCGTCTCCCGCGCCGACTCGCCAACCTCCCCCACTGCCGCGATGCGGCCATTGCGAATGCCGATGTCGCCGGTCGCCGCCGGCGCTCCGGTGCCATCGATGATGGTGCCGTTTTTGATCTTGAGGTCCAACATGAAATCCAACTTTCCTTCTCAGCCCTTATGCGTGAGTATAACCAGACCTCGACTCAGCAGATGTGAGTCAGACCATCCCGCATGAAACAAGTCCCCGGCCTCCCGATGGAAGGTGCATTCCAACAGCTCAATCGAGGGCGGAACGCCATTGGCCTCATCGTCCTAATCGCAGTCGCTCCCGCCGCCTGGTCCCACGGCGTCGCCGGCGCGGACCAGGGGTTCATCGAAGGCAATGTCGGCCTTGCCGTAGCGCCTTATGCCTACCTAGGGGCCAAGCACATGGTCACGGGCTACGACCACCTGCTGTTTCTAGCGGGCGTGGTCTTCTTTCTGCGGCGGCTCAGGGATGTGGCCGCCTATGTGACGCTGTTCGCCGTGGGTCACAGCCTTACCCTACTGATCGGCGTACTGGGGGGCGTTCAGGCCAACCCCCATCTCATCGACGCGGTGATCGGCCTCTCCGTGGCCTACAAGGCGTTTGAGAACCTCGGCGGATTTAAGGCCCTTGGACTGGCTCCCAACACAGCGCTCGCGGTGTTCGCCTTCGGGCTGTTCCACGGCTTCGGGCTGGCCACCAAGCTGCAGGAGACCCGCATCGCGCCGGAAGGCCTGGTCGGCAACATCATCGCCTTCAACGTCGGCGTCGAACTTGGCCAGCTCGCCGCCCTAGGCCTGCTGCTTGGGTTGCTCAGCCTGTGGCGAACCATCGCGCGCTTCCCAGCGCAGGCAGCCGCCACCAATTGGGGCATCATGACGGCCGGCTTCACCTTCATGCTCCATCAACTGGCCAGCTACCGGCTGGCTTGAACGCCGCCCAGACGCCATGCTATCCACATTGGGTTCCTGCGCCGCCGTGATGGCGCTCATCGCCTGGGTTTCCTACCTCAAGTCCAGAGGCGGGACCGGAACGGCAACGGGCTACTTTCTGGCGGGGCGCGGACTGACCGGCACCTTCATCGCTGGCTCACTGCTGCTGACCAATCTGTCCGCCGAACAGCTCATCGGTCTGAACGGCTCCGCCTTTGCCTTCAATCTATCGAGCATGGCGTGGGAAGTGACGGCCGTGTTCGCGATGATCCTCATGGCCATGGTGCTTCTGCCCCGCTACCTGACCGGTGGCTTCACCACGCTGCCGGAGTTTCTGGGCCGACGCTTCGACCAGCGCGTGCGCCGCTTCACCGTGGCCCTGTTCATACTAGGCTACGGCTTGGTCACCATGCCGGCAGTGCTCTATTCCGGAGCGGTCGCCGTGCTGCAGCTCTTCGACCTGTCGGCGCTGCTGTCGCTGCACCCCAACACGGCACTGATTCTCACCATCGGCCTCATTGCGCTGGTGGGGGGTCTGTACGCCATCGCCGGAGGCCTCAAGGCGGTGGCCGTCTCCGATACCTTGAACGGCATCGGCCTGCTTATCATTGGGACCCTAGTGCCGGTGCTCGGCCTCATCAAACTCGGCGAGGGCAGCTTCGCAGCCGGGCTCGCGCAGTTGCTGACGCAGCACACCCACAAGCTGAACGCCGTCGGCGCGGCAACCGACCCGACTCCCTTCTCCACCCTGTTTACGGGCATGATCCTGGCCAACCTCTTCTATTGGGGGACCAACCAATACGTCATCCAGCGCACCCTCGGCGCCAACAGCCTGGCGGAAGGTCAGAAGGGCGTGCTGTTGAGCGGCCTGTTCAAGCTGTTGATCCCGCTGTTCATGATGATTCCCGGCGTAATCGCCTTCCACCTCTACGGCGCCAGCCTCGACAGCATGGACCAAGCCTATCCTCGGCTCGCGGCCGACGTGCTGCCGGCCGCTCTGGGCGGCTTTTTCCTCGCCGTCCTGCTCGGGGCGGTGTTCAGCTCATTCAACTCACTGCTCAACAGCGCCGCTACCCTGCTGTGCGTGGATGTGCTCGGACCGCTGTGGGAGGTCAGGAAAAAGCCGTTGAACGACGCGCAGATGATCCGCCTGGCCCGCTGGACCGGCTTTGCCGCAGCGGTGGCGGCCCTATCGATCGCGCCTCTGCTGCACTTCGCAGATGAGGGGCTTTGGCAGGTGGTGCGTAAATTCACCGGCTTCTACAACATTCCCATCATCGCCATCATGACCGCCGCCCTATGCCTGCCTAAGGCGCCAGCCTCAGCCGCCATTCAGGCAATGGTGTTCCACCTAATCGCCTATCCGCTGGCGACATTCGTCTGGGACACCGGCATCCACTTCATTCATCTCTACGCCATTCTCTTCGCCATTGAGGTGGCGATCATGTGGGTGGGGGGGCGTCTTCGCCCGGCGCCGATTCCCCATCCGGTTGACGGCGGAACCGCGCCTGTGGACATGGCCCCTTGGCGTTGGACGCCTTGGGTCGCCGTGGGTCTCTGCTTGGCCGTGGTGTGCATCTACCTGTTATTCTCGCCGCTGGGCTTGGCGGGTGCGTGATCAGGCGGCCTCCTTGCAACGCAAACGACCCACATGACGGTGTTTATACTGTCAATATAAACAGTATTAAGGCAATTTCATTGGCAAGTAAACTAAAGGATGGTGGGCGAGCGCCGATCCGAGGAAGCCTTTGCAACAATGAGAGGTTACGTGGCCGCAATGGCCCTGTCGCTGCTTAGCGGCTGCATTGCCGTGGAGGAGCGGCCAGCGCCCTACGAGGACTTGCGCGGTGAAATGCAAGGTGTGCGCAACGAAGTGGCCGCTGCTTCAGACGCCGTGGCCGAGCTCGCCAGCTTGGTCAAGGATCGGGATGCCGGCTTCAGCCTCCGCTTGAAGGCCATCGAGCATGAGATGGCGCAGCCCATCCACGTGCCGACGCCAATCTGCGAAGCGCCCGAGCCCGTCATTGTGCAGGCGCCCCAGGCTTGCGAGGCGCCCCTCGCTCCCGCCGTGGTCGAAAGCGAAGAGAAGATAACGGTCGGCCAGTTGGAGCGAATCCGCATCGAGCCGCAGGGCGCGGTGTTGACGGCCCGCATCGACACCGGGGCCAATTCCAATTCGCTAAGCGCCGAAAACCTAGTGTACTTCGAGCGCGACGGCGACGACTGGGTGCGTTTCGAAGTTCGCACCGACGATGGCAAGGTCAATACGCTGGAGCGCGAAGTGCAGCGCCACGTTCGGGTCATCCAACAATCCGACCCCGAGGGCTCTCGGCGGCCAATGGTTTATTTGCGTGTGCGTCTCGGCAACGTGCTGGGCAATTTCGAGTTCAACCTGACCGACCGGTCGCACCTGAAGCACCCGGTCATCCTGGGCCGGGAGTTCCTCGCCGACCTGATGCTGGTTGATGTCGGACAGGAGTTCCTGCAGCCCTTGCCTGATCCTGGATCCTAAGCGTTCGGATGCAGCGTTGGCCGTTCATCCTGGCTGTGGCGTTGTTGTTCCTGACCGGCCTCGGCATTGCCACCTACCGATACTTGGACACCGGCATGCCCCTGCTGCCCGGCCAGGAGCGAGCGGTCTGGCAAATTGAGGCCCGCATTGCCTTCACGGCCAACGGCGGCGCTGCCGAGGCGCTGCTGACCCTGCCCCCAGACCAGAACGGCTTTGAGTTCTTAAGCGAAACCGGGGCCTCCCCCGGCTTCGGCTTCGCCATCAACCGGGCCGGTCCGCAACGCCGCGCCCACTGGAGCAAGCGCGACGTTGAGGGCAGCCAGACGCTTTTCTACAAGCTGGACCTCGTTCAGGACACGGGACGGCGAGTCACCGAGGAAAAGCCCAGACGCCGCTCCGCCGACTCCTTCGACGGCGCCTACGACACGGCGGCGAAGGAGGTTCTCAACGCGCTCACCCCCAAGTCGGCAAACGCCAGATCGCTGGCCGAGCAACTGATTCAGGAAATCAATACCGAACCGCCAGACCAGAACATGAGCCTGCTCCTGCAGCGCTACTCCCCCGTTCGCCTCATCGGCGCACTGCTGAGCCGAGCCGACGTCACCGCGCGAACCGTGAAGGCACTGCGCCTGCGGGACGGCCGCCGCCGCCAGCGCTTGCGCGACTACCTGCAGGTCTGGCACGACGATGGCTGGCTGCTCTTCGACCCGAGGCGGGGGCTGATTGAGGACACCGCCCACATCCTCGTCTGGCAGACAGGCAACCCAGCCGTCCTTGAAGTGATCGGCGGCACCCGCAGCCGGGTCACCTTTTCCATGGTCAGCCAAGACCAACCCGCGCTGGGGCTGGCGCGGGAGCGCTACAACCCCTTCGACCTGTCGCTGCAAAACCTGCCCATCGCCGAGCAGGGCATGTTCAAACTGATCATGACCTTGCCGGTCGGCGCACTGGTCGTGGTGTTCATGCGCCTGTTGGTGGGGGTGCGCACTTCCGGCACCTTCATGCCCGTGCTGATCGCCTTGGCTTTTCTGCAGACTGAACTGCTGGCTGGTTTGATCGGCCTAGTGCTCGTGGTCGGCGCCGGTTTGCTGCTGCGCTTCTATCTCTCCGCCCTGAACCTGCTGCTGGTGGCGCGCATCGCCACCATCGTCGTGCTGGTGATCGCCTTGGTCACCGTGCTGGCGGTAGTCAGCTACCGATTGGGGCTGATCAGCGGGCTGGCGATCACCTTCTTCCCAATGGTCATTTTGGCTTGGACGGTGGAGCGCATGTCCATTCTCTGGGAGGAGGAAGGTCCGCTTGAAGCGCTGATTCAAGGCGCCGGGAGCCTGCTCGTTGCGGTGCTCGCCTACTTGGTGATGAGTTTGGCCCCGGTGCGCCATCTCGCATTCAACTTTCCCGAACTGCACCTCTGCGTACTGGCGGCCATCCTGCTGCTTGGACGCTATACGGGCTACCGGCTTCTGGAATTGCATCGCTTCACGCCCTTTCTGAAGCGTTCACCGTGAACTGGCTCGTCAGCCCTCGAACCCTGCGCCGCCAAGGCGTCATGGGCATGAACCAACGCAACCTCCACTTCGTTGGCCGCTACAACCCCCGCGAAGCCTATCCCCTGGTGGATAACAAGCTGCGCACCAAGCGGCTGGCGGAGAAAGCCGGCATTCCCATGCCCGACCTGCTCCATGAAGTATCCCGGCAACACCAGATCGAGGCCATCGAACCGAATCTGAGCCAGCTTGGTGAATTCGTCATCAAGCCAGCCCACGGCAGTGGCGGCAAGGGCATCCTGGTCATCGCCAGCCGTGACCGAGGCGCCTTCGTCAAGAGCAGCGGGGAACGGGTTGACCTGAACCACATCAAGCACCTGCTCACCAACATCATCAGCGGTCTCTATTCACTGGGCGGACGGTCCGACGACGCGATCATCGAATCCCTGGTCCGAACCCACCCCATGTTCAGCAAGCTCAGCATTGATGGGGTGCCGGACATCCGGGTCATCGTTTTCAAGGGCTTTCCGGTCATGGCCATGCTGCGCCTTGGCACCCATGCCTCCGACGGCAAGGCCAACCTGCACCAAGGCGCCATTGGCGTCGGCATCGATATCCAGACCGGCGAAGGCGTCGGCGCGGTGCAGCGCAATCGGCCGCTGACCAAGCATCCCGACACGGGCGAGCCGCTGCAAGGCATCGCCATCCCCAACTGGCGCGACCTGTTGACCTTGGCGGCCCGCTGCCACGACGTGACCGGCCTCGGCTACCTCGGCTGCGACATCGTCATCGACGCCGAAAAAGGCCCGCTGCTTTTGGAGATGAACGCCCGCCCCGGCCTCGGCATCCAGATCGCCAACGGCAACGGCCTCGGGCAGCGCTTGAAGGCCATCGAAGCCTTGGAGTTGTTCGCGCCGAGCCTTGAGGAGCGGGTGGACCTCGCGATGAATGGGCTTGCGGGCCGCGCCATGGAATGAACATCAAACAACAATGATTAGACAGCCATGAAAGAACTGTACGCTTGGGTACCTTGGTTCACGGAACTCGCGAAGAGCATTGGGGACGGCACCGAATCCGACTTGGTACGACGAGCCCGCCAAGTCAGGTGGAAAGCCAATGGGAGCGATAGCCCGTTACTGAACTACGGCGATCGCAACGTTGACCCCTTCTCGTTCCTATACACGCTAGCGGCGACATGCGCAACCAAGAACAGGACGAGGGACTTGCGCTGTAGGGTTTTTGGGTTGAGTTCGGGGGCGGCCGGGGCT